>NZ_CALJEM010000027.1 GCF_938074695.1 uncultured Thermosynechococcus sp. | reverse complement strand
GGCTACCTTCAGTGGTACGCTGTGCGCCTAGAAAAGTAATTGTTACACAGGGTTACGAAACCCCTGCTCGGAAAATTCCGTTCTAATATAGATAAGGCTCTTGGGTAAGCAAAAGAGTGCGGACAACTTCTGATTCTTTTTTGGTGTCCATATCGTCAAGAGTATCAGGGTAATGAGACTGTGGCCAATCGCCGTCGTCAACACAAGAAAAAACAACAAATGACCTACAGTTGGCCGTTGGCAGTCACCCACCAAGCCCTTAGCTCTGCATCGGTGGATTTGATCTGGCGCAAAGTAGTGAATTTGGCCGATGTGTCGTGGCATCCCTTGATTTTGCGCACGAATGTGCCCTATGGACTGGTACCCAAGCCGGGGTTTATTTTCCAAGCCATGACCCGGTGGATTCCTTGGCCGATTCAGATTTTTGTTGAGCGTGTCTCCCCGCGGAAGCTGTTGAGTATTCGCATTTTGGTCTTGCCGGGGGTAGAGGAACGGGTGACCTATCGTTTGGAATCTACGGTCTGCGGGAGTCAGATTTCCTGCTCAGTGATGTTGCGGGGATGGCTTGCGCCGCTGATTTGGTCACTGATCCGCGATTATGCGGCAGTCTTGGCCGCCCGTTTGGCGATCGCTGCGGAGAAGGATCCCCCCTCTGCCAAGCCCCCCATTGACCCCTGTTTAGGTTTTTAGATTGACGAGAGACAATTCTATGCTCAGCGATAGCGATCGCGTTCGTGTTCTCAGTGAAGCCCTGCCCTATCTCCAAGCTTTTGCCGGGCGCACCTTTGTCGTCAAATACGGCGGCGCCGCCATGAAGGAAGAGCACCTCAAGGATTCCGTCATTCGCGATATTGTCTTTCTCTCCTATGTGGGCATCCGTCCGGTGGTGGTTCATGGCGGTGGCCCAGAGATCAATACTTGGCTGAGCAAGCTCAACATTGAACCCCAATTCAAAAATGGGCTGCGGGTAACCGATGCCGCGACTATGGATGTGGTGGAGATGGTCTTGGTGGGTCGGGTGAACAAAGAAATTGTGACCCTCATCAACCAAGCGGGCGGCAATGCGGTGGGTCTGTGTGGCAAAGACGGCAACCTGATTCGTGCCCGTGCCCAAGGGGAAGATGGTATTGGCTTTGTGGGCGAAGTGCAAGGAGTGGATACCCGTGTGATTACAGCGCTGGTGGAGAAAGGATATATCCCCGTGATTTCCAGTGTGGCAGCCGATGAGACAGGGCAAGCCTACAACATCAATGCTGATACGGTTGCCGGCGAGATTGCCGCGGCCTTAGGGGCTGAAAAGCTGATTTTACTGACGGACACAGCAGGAATTTTACGGGATTATCGCGACCCCAGTACGCTCATTTATCGCCTTGACATTGCCGAAGCGCGGCAATTGATCAAGGAGGGGGTGGTGTCGGGGGGAATGATTCCCAAAGTGACCTGTTGCGTGCGATCGCTGGCTCAAGGTGTGAAAGCTGCTCACATTATTGACGGTCGGGTACCCCACGCCCTCTTGCTGGAAATTTTTACCGATTCAGGCATTGGCTCAATGTTAGTGGGTTCCCATGCCGCCTACGATCGTGCCTTCACTAATTGAAACTTTTTGCATAAACCGGTGCGTCCTAGGGTATGACACCGATGTTTTAGCATCAGCATTTATTCCCTATGAAATTACTCTCTTTAATGTTAGTTGCCGGCAGTCTAGCAACAAGCTTCCCAGGGTCTGCAAACGCAGTTCCCCAACCTTACCCCCAAGTGGCCGTCAATACTTTTATGGATATGTGCATTGAGCGGGGTCGGCGATCGGCGCCTTTTGTCCCCCGTGCACTCATGAATAACATTTGCCAGTGCTCCATTAACAATATCCAACAGCGGGTGAGCTACGCCGACTTTCAAACCCTTGCTGCCAATGGCAGCCAACCCCAGTCTCCTCGCCAGCAGGAGGCGCAGCGAGTGGTGGATGAGAGTGTGAACCACTGCATTCGGCAACAACTAGGCATCTAGGCACTTTTTGTCTGCGCTGCGCGTCGAAAAGTTAGCCGGCGATCGCCCATAGCCAAGGCGAGTCTTTATGCTAGATTGGGCGTAGGCTAAAGGATCGAAAATTCAGGACGAATCATATGGGAATCACACACCGCACACTTGTTGTCAGCACAACAGTGGTTATGACAGCCTTGGTTGCTGTTACCGGTGCGGGTCTTCACTGGTCGCGTAGCCTGGCAGGTTTTCGCCAAAGTCCCAAGGAACTGGTGGATGAAGTGTGGCAAGTCATTGACCGTGAATACGTGGATGCCACCTTCAACGGCAATGACTGGCGTGCTGTGCGGCGGGAGTTTCTCTCCCGTACCTACACCAAACCAGAGGAAGCCTACAAAGCGGCACGGGAAATGCTGGAGAAGCTCAACGATCCCTACACCCGCTTTATGGACCCGGAGCAGTTTCGCTCCATGCAAATTGAAACCTCCGGTGAACTCACAGGGGTAGGCATTACCATTACCCAAGATGAAAAAACAAAGCAAATCACCGTGGTTTCCCCCATTGAAGGAAGTCCGGCGGCTCAGGCCGGCTTAATGGCCAAGGATGTAATCCTGAAAATTGACGGTAAATCCACCAAGGGCATGGATCTCAACCAAGCAGTCAGCATGATCCGTGGCCCTGTGAATACAAAAGTGCGCCTGACAATCCAGCGGGGAAACCAGGTCTTGAACTATGAGATTACCCGTGCCCGTATCGAGATCCATCCCGTCCGCTACAGCCTCCGGCAAACTCCCCAAGGGCGTGTGGGCTATATCCGTCTAGTTACATTTAGCTCCAATGCCGCAGCGGAGATGCGGGCAGCCATTCGCGATCTAGAGAAGCAGGGGGTGGAGGGCTATATTCTGGACTTGCGCTCCAATCCGGGGGGGCTACTGTTTGCCAGCGCGGAAATTGCCCGCATGTTCCTCCCGCAGGGTGATATTGTCTCTACGGTCAACCGCCAAGGGGAAGCAGAGCGCTTGCGCGCGGGTCGCGGCTTCTTAACGAATAAACCTCTGGTGGTACTTATAGATGGAGGCTCTGCCAGTGCCAGTGAAATCCTAGCGGGTGCCCTACAGGACAATGGCCGTGCCGTGTTGGTGGGAACGCGCACCTTTGGGAAAGGCTTGGTGCAGTCTGTCCAGCCGGTGGGTGAAGGGGCAGGGATTGCGGTGACAGTTGCCAAGTACTTTACCCCCAGTGGCCGCGATATTAACAAGAAGGGCATTGAACCCGACATTGAAGTTAAACTAACTGAGCAGCAGCGGGAGCAACTGACTCGCGATGACATTGCCAGCGATCGCGATCCTCAATTTACACGGGCACTGGCTGTACTCAATGAACGCATTCTAGCGGAGCGACGCAATACCCAATCAGCGCGACCTGCCCAGCCGACTAAGCCTTGAGTTTGGTGATCACCGTGGCCGACCACCGCCGACAAGCTCAGCGGGTATTGTTCTTGGCATTAGGGGTCAATTTCACCCTAACGGTTATTAAAGCCACTGTTGGCATTCTCAGTCACTCCCTCAGTTTACAGGCCGATGCTCTGCATAGTCTCACCGATGCAGGAAGTAGCATCTTGGGCTTAGTGGCCATGCAGTGGGCCAGCCCCCATCCCGATCGCGATCATCCCTATGGTCACCAAAAGTTTGAAGCCCTTGGTGCCCTGGGAATTGCTGCCTTCTTGGGCATGGTTTGCCTTGAAATTTTACGCAGTGCTGTTGAACGCCTGCTGCATCAAAGCAGTGCTGTAACACTCACAGGGGTAGAGCTGTGGATTGTGATTCTCGTCCTTGGCATGAATATTGGCCTGACCCTTTATGAGCACCACATGGGGCGCAAGCTGAATAATTCTATCCTCATTGCCGACGCCAAACACACACTGAGCGATGTCTGGACAACTATTATAGTTCTGTTGGGGTTAATTGGCGTTTGGACGTTCAACTGGGATTGGTTGGATGTAGTGCTGGCCTTTCCGGTGGCTGCCCTTGTGTTTTGGAGTACTTGGGAAGTCCTCAAGAGCAACATTCCTTGGCTGGTGGATGAGGTGGCGATCGCCCCTGAGGCCATTCATGAGCTAGTGATGACCGTGCCCGGTGTGGTGAATTGCCATGACATTAGCTCGCGGGGAATGGTGGGACGCCAAGTGTTTATTGAGATGCACTTAATCGTCGAAGCCGAAGATATTCCCACTGCCCATGCCATTACCGAGCAGATTGAGATACTCCTAGAAGACCGCTATGGACCGGC
>NZ_CALJEM010000026.1 GCF_938074695.1 uncultured Thermosynechococcus sp. | reverse complement strand
CCCGACCTCTGTGCAGAACTGGAGGAAAGTGATTACCTGATTCCAGTCCCCGAGGCAGAGTCCATGGCCATGGCTTGGCAGCGGGCAAAACAGGCTTGGAAAAAACTGCGGCGTCACAGCGATGAGGACTGCGTTTGGTGTGTTAGCCATGGCGGCTTTCTGCAGTGTCTCATTAGCGTTGTGCTGGGGAGCGATCGCCTATGGGGAATAGAAATCCCACCCGCAGCTTGGTTTGACTTCTCAGTACGGGTGGATCTGGATGGTCGCTTTGAAGCAGACAATATCCACTGGTGGCGCATTAATACCTTCAATGGCTGTCCTTAAAAAACACCACCCCTTCTTGCCAGAGGTTTTGGCGAATAAAATCACTTCTTCTTAATTGAGCGCCTGCGGAATCATTAACCAACAATTGGCGTTATCAACGTTAGCAGAAGTGTTGAATCCTGTAACAAAACTTAACACTCTCAGCCTGCGTCGAGCGGATGCGAGAGGCCACAAGTAACTCTGGCTGCCAATCAAAGCTGCAATCCACTATTGAACACCTGTATTCCTGAGCGATTCAGGCGATAAAACAAAGCTCTCATGCTGTTCAAGCTGGGGTCTCGAACATAGGTCAGCCAGATTTTGAACAGCAGTTGTAAGTTCAAAACAGGAGAGTCGTAAGGGCTGAGGTGTTTGAGGATAGACTTGACAATCTTGCCAAAGGATGCGACAGTAAAATTTTCCTTTTTCTTCTTTTTAAGGGAAGAATACACCACTTCATTCCCTTTTTTCTAGTCTCTCAATCTATCGTTCAACACTTCTGTAGCGGTAGTTCACAGGGACAATAAAAAGGTTTTCACTGACGCAACCATGTACCCCGATTTTTCGACCTTTTGTCAGCTTGCCAAGCAGGGGAATTTCATCCCTATTTACGAGGAGTGGGTGGCGGATATGGATACGCCCGTATCGGCTTGGTACCGGGTCTGTCGCGATCGCCCCTACAACTTTTTGCTGGAGTCCGTTGAGGGGGGCGAACAACTAGCGCGCTATAGCCTCCTCAGTTGTGATCCGTTGTGGGTACTGGAAACACGGGGCAACCAAACTACTCAAACCCATCGCGATGGCTCCGTAACCACATTTACTGGCAACCCCTTCACGATTTTGGCCGATTGTCTTGCCCCCTATCAGCCCGTGAAGCTCCCCCAACTGCCGGGGGGCATCGGCGGACTTTTTGGTTTTTGGGGCTATGAACTCATTCAGTGGATTGAGCCGCGGGTGCCCATTCATCCTGCCACCGCAAGGGATTTGCCCGATGGCGTCTGGATGCAGGTGGATCAAATCCTGATTTTTGACCAGGTAAAGCGGAAAATTTGGGCCGTGGTCTATGCCGATACCCGCGACACGGACTTGAAAACGGCCTATACCCACGCCAGCGATCGCCTAGAGCGGCTTTTGAGTAAACTCCAAACTCCCATTCCCGCCGAGGCGACCCAACTCCGCTGGCAGCCCAGTCGTCAACCCCCCCCTTACACCAGCAACATTACCCCTGAAGCCTTCCGTGCCAACGTGGAGCGTGCCAAAGACTACATTCGGGCAGGTGATATTTTCCAAGTTGTGCTCTCCCAACGCCTCAGTGCCACCTATAGGGGGGATCCCTTTGCCCTCTATCGCTCCTTGCGCCTGATTAACCCTTCTCCCTACATGGCCTACTTTCAGTTTGGCCCATGGCAGATCATTGGCTCCAGCCCAGAAGTAATGGTCAAGGCCGAGCACCACCCTGAAAAAACCGGGTCTTTTCTTGCCACTGTGCGTCCCATTGCCGGCACTCGTAGGCGGGGGCACACCCACGCCGAAGATCAGCAACTTGCCGCAGAACTCCTCGCTGACACCAAAGAAGTGGCTGAACACGTCATGCTGGTGGATTTGGGGCGCAATGATTTGGGGCGCGTGTGTCGTCAAGGGAGTGTCACCGTTGAAGAGTTTATGGTGATTGAGCGCTATTCCCATGTCATGCACATTGTCAGTAATGTGGTGGGAGAGCTACTCCCCCACAAAACGGCATGGGACTTACTTCAAGCCTGTTTCCCCGCCGGGACAGTGAGTGGTGCCCCCAAAATTCGGGCGATGGAGATTATTCATGAATTGGAGGGCTGCCGCCGTGGCCCCTACTCGGGTGCCTATGGTTACTATGACTTTGAAGGTCAGCTGAACACGGCCATTGCCATTCGCACAATGGTGGTGCAACCCCTTACTGAGGACGAACATCTCATTCACGTGCAAGCGGGTGCTGGCATTGTGGCGGACTCCGATCCCCAACGGGAATACGAAGAAACCCTGAATAAAGCACGGGGAGTGCTGGAGGCAATTTCTGCCTTAGCAATAAAACCTTAACCCTCTCTTGAGCTAAGGATTATCTCATCTTTACGTTTGCCCCTTAGCCTAATAGGCAGTTTCGACTAACGTTACCCAGAACACAGGCACTGGGAATGTTGGAAAAACAACCAATCTCTTGGGTTTGCACCCGGATATTGGTTCCTTTGCTTGAGGTTCTGCTGCCATGGCAAACGTCTCCACTGCTGCAATCACTCCCCCTGTGGAGGAACACTGGCGTTCCTCTGCGCGACTCCACGTCTTTAGCATGGGTGAGAGCATCTGGATGGAGCCGGAGCGAATTTGGTTGGTCAGCCGTGGCGTTGTCCTGTTAAATCTGCTGCATCCTGAGGGCGAGGAAGTGGTGGTTGGGCTGGCTACACCGGGAACCGCCTTTGGTTTACCCTTGACCCGTCTAACCGCTTACCAAGCCAAAGCACTGTCTAAGGTAGAGCTGATGCTCTTTACCCTAATGGAAGTGGAATCCTCTCCCAACTTGACCCAAAGTCTTGTACGCGGTCTTGCCCGTCGCCTATCTCAAGCAGAAGGTCTCCTAGGAATTACCAGCCATCGTCGCATTGAGGATCGATTGCGCCATTTACTTTTGCTGTTGAAACAAGAAATTGGTCAACCCCATCCCTTGGGTACGCGCTACAGTGTTCGCCTGACCCATCAGCAACTGGCAACGGCCATTGGGACAAGTCGGGTGACGATGACTCGCCTGCTGGGCAAGCTCAAAGAGGAGCAGTGGCTTACCTACGATCGCGATCGCCACATCATTCTGATCAACACTGCTGAGACTTGAGTACATTCCCATCCCCCCTATTTAGGCCCCCTCGAACATAGGGGAGGGTTGCTAGTGTAAATTTTTGTAAAAACTTGCATTCATAGTGGCAAAAATGTTAAATTGGATACAGAAATAAATCGTTCATCTTCGCTAAAGAGCTTCCCAAAATTTGGGGGCGGAGCGAAGACGGAAGTAGGGCAGTTGTCCCGAAGGAACGCGCCTCAGTGGACAAAAACCACCTCGTAAACAATTGGGGGCGATAACCATGACAACCACACTTACCTATCGCGGCGTTCAATACGATTACGTTCCGCCGGCAGTACGCACGGAAGCAACCGATGTTGTTGCAAAGTATCGGGGTTGGAATTACCACTGTACCCATGCAGTGAATCCCCCGGCGCAGCCCGTGCAGGATTTGATCTATCGTGGCGTTGCCTACCGTACCAACCCAGCAGCAGGAGTGAATACCATGTCAACTCCCGGTGCCCACACAGCTACTGAAGTGAACATGCCAGCCCTTGATCTCAATCAACTTTCGCGGGTGATTCTCACCCATCACCACCAAGTGATCAAGAACCGCGAACAGTCCCTCCTGACACGGATGATTGCCCAAATGGGATTACCTGCAGCTGCAGGTCATTAC
Source organism: uncultured Thermosynechococcus sp. (assembly GCF_938074695.1). Lineage (GTDB taxonomy): Bacteria > Cyanobacteriota > Cyanobacteriia > Thermosynechococcales > Thermosynechococcaceae > Thermosynechococcus. The sequence continues at coordinate 45,035 of NZ_CALJEM010000026.1, read as the reverse complement.
TGGAACCAAATTCAGGGCAAAATTAAGCCCCAGCTATGGACAAGCTATGACCGCAGTCCTGCCACAATGAGCTAACGCAGGCCCATGGCTGTCCTCTTCCAAGAATGATTAAAAAAAAATGATCAATTAGCCTCGCATGGGTTGACCTCTCATGCGAGTTTTTATTGGATGCCGCTGTGGTGTTTCTGTCGGAGTTAACCACTGGTTCTCATCAAAGTGTAGGTCGAATTCCGCTAAATCCTCTGGATCAATCCACTCCTGCTTCAGTTGCTGATGAACTGGTTTCAACGAAGGGAGTTGGGAAGACCCCTTCGATTTCCCTGGATTTTCCCGCCGTGCCCTTTCGATGCGACTGCTTTCTTGGAGAGCGGCGGGGTTCACATATTGCAGGAAAAAGTTCACCGTTTCCTGTTTTACCCAGCCATTGAGGACAGCCAAAGCGCCAAAGCGATAGCCGATCTGCCACTGTTCCTTGAGAATTTGCTGAATTTGTTCCTCGGTCAATAAACCGGCCTTTTTGAGATAAAAACCAATGGGATGTTTTTCTTTATCTTGGATCAGCCTAGGCCATTCTTCAGCAAAAAAGTCAACGGTTTTCTGTGAAAGCCAACCGTGGAGAACCAGAATTTCTCCGAGGCGCAGGTGACTGTAGATGTCTTTCTCCATCAAGGCCACTTGAAGCTGACCAAGGTTAATTAGAGCTGCTTTCAGCAGTAGTTCGCCAATCTTCATACTTCCCTTACTGTTAGAAAATGGTTGAACTTTCAATGATAAAGGGACGTTAATAGGTGAATTTTTTTAATGTCTAATGTCCTGCGGAAAGGATAGGGCAGCTTTCTAAGGTGTAGGCTATCTAAATCTTAACTCTATGGGAGTTTTAAGCATCTTCAATTCTTGTCAAAAGACTGTAGTGAATATAGAGGGCTACTGTTGAGTGTACCCCTCGCAACCACCAAACTTCCTTACAATTGCCAATTGTAATAATTGTAATAAATCTTAGAATTGACTTACATAAATGAACTGCTCCAGCCCATAGGCCGATGGGAAATCAACACCTAGTTAATACTTGGCTTGTGATTGAGCATCCACAGACAACCCCAGAATTGCTGCTGAAACTGCGGAGACTTGAGTTGTTGGGGCGATCGCTGAATCAGTTCTGGCTCGTCAGTCCGCGGGGAAAAGGGCAAAGACAAAGAGAGATTCTCTGCCGGTACTGAAAAATGCGTCAGCCAAACTGCTGACAGGAAGCAATTATTGGGATGTTATCTAGGTTTAGTATTGGAATAAGGCTTTTGTACATCTGTATTCCTAGAGACGAAAACAGTGCTGGACTTGGTCAAAGTTGCTGCCCAAATGGGTAGGGTGGGTCAAGCTATCCGTCAGGGGGCGATCGCCAGCCAACAGAAACAGACCCATGCCCGTGAGGTGCTCACAGCCATGGCCGAAACTTTAGACACCTATTGCCAAGCAATTGAACAGTGGGGGGAGGCCTTTCCCTTTAGTGTGGCCGAACCCCTTGAACCCCTAACGGTTCGGCATACTGTTTCCCCTGCCCCCAGCCAGCACACTATCTTTGCAGTTGATGGCTCGCAAATTGCCCCCAGTCACCATGAAATTGCCTACTGCTATTTAATTAATGTGGGACGGGTGGCGATCGCCTATGGCCAAGGACAGCGGCCGCATTTAGACAGCGTGCCCCAACTGATTTACGACCCCAATGAATTGGGGCGATCGCGGGGCTGGGGACTCACCATTGAGGACTGGTTACGCTACCGCCGCACCCAAGCGGAAATTCTTGCCCTTGGGGAGTTGATTCAAACTCATCCCCCAACCACCCCTAGTTTGGCCCTGCTGGATGGGTCACTCATTTTCTGGATGTGGGAATCACTGCCGCCAATGGGGCGCGAGGAACTGTTGACTCCCATTTTGGCTGCGTGGGATCAATTGCGCGCCCAAAGGATCCCCCTTGTGGGCTATATCAGCGCCTCCCGCAGCCATGAAACCGTGAATTTTCTGCGTTTGGGGGTTTGCCCCTACCCTGAACCCAACTGTAGTCGCCACTGTGGTCAGAGCCATCCCCTCAGTCCGCCGGCGGCGGGCGATCGCCTGCCCTGTCAGGTCTTTGAACCATTGCGGGATGTTCTCCTTTGGCAAGCTCAGCTGCAGCCACAACAGTACAGCCCCCTCTGGCGCAGCCGCAGTCGTATTCTGGAGCACTACGGTGAACACCGCATCTGTGTTGCCTATCTCCATGGGGGCACCGAAGTGGTGCGCTTGGAAGTTCCCCAATGGGTGGCGGAGGATGCAGAGCTGTGGCAACAGGCGGTCTCATTGACCGCAGCCCAGATTGCAAAAGGCCACGGCTATCCTGTGGCATTGGCGGAAGCCCACAATTTAGCCGTTGTGCGCGGCAGCGATCGCCAGCGCTTTTTTGCTTTACTGGAACGGGAACTCATTAAAGCAGGACACTGGCATGTGGCTCCTTCCCCCAAAGAGCAACGCAAACGCCAAAGTATTGCCTAGGTGGCTGCTGTTCGTTGGTTTAAGCATCGCGGGTTGGGGCACACAGTTGGCACTACCGCCGGTGAGTTGGTGGTTCTTAGCCTTTTTAGGAATTGTGCCCCTGTGGTGTCAGTGTCAAGTCTTATCTCCCCTGGGGGCAGCGATCGCAGGACTGTGCTGGGGACTGGGGTTCTACGGCAGCAGCTTAGTCTGGGTATGGGATCTGCATCCCCTGACATGGATTGGCATTGCCCCTGTGCCCAGTTGGTTAATCTCACGGGGAATCTGGCTTTTCTTGAGCGTTTGGGGGGGAATCCTCAGTGGTCTTTGGGCATTTTTGATGGCCCGCTATGGTGGGCGGCAATCCAGGCTTCAGCAACTCCTGTGGGGGGTAACGCTCTGGTGTGCCCTCGAAGCCCTCTGGAGCTATTCGCCCCTGTGGTGGATTAGTTTATCCTTGACCCAAAGTCCAAGGGGACTAATGCAACTGGGTCGGCTTGGCGGACCCACCACAATTACAGCGGTGATCATGACCGTGAATGGCTTGGTCACCCTCAGTCTGCAGCGGCAAGTAGGAGCAAGGGTCTGGCTTGCGATTACGCTTGCGGGGGCGATCGGCCTCAATAGTGTCCTAGGCGCTAGGGTCATTGCAGATCAAGGGGAACCGCTGCGGGTGGGTCTGATCCAAGGCAACATCCCGACCCGACAAAAGCTCACGCCAGAGGGTATCCGCCGTGCTTGGCAGGACTATGTCCGTGGCTATCGCCAACTGGTAACTTTGGGAGTGGATGCCGTTTTAACCCCTGAGGGAGCACTGCCAATTCTCTGGCGCCCCCGGCAAATGAATCCCCTCACTGGCGCAGTGCGGGAGGCAGGGGTGCCCCTGTGGTTGGGGACGTTTATGGAGACAGCGGGGGGACATCAACAGGTGCTTTTAACGCTCGATAGCAACGGTGAGATTTACAGTCGCTATAGCAAAGTTAACCTTGTCCTGTTAGGGGAATACATTCCCGATTGGCTCTCAGGGGTGGTGCAGCGGTTGTCCACGTTGCGATCGCGCCTGTTGCCGGGGAACCCTGAGCAAGTGTTTGCCACCCCTTGGGGCAAGGCCGTTGTCCTGATTTGCTTTGAATCCGCCTTTTCCCACCGCAGTCGCCGGCAACTAGTTCACGGCGGACAGTTTATCCTCAGTTTGGCCAACAATGACCCCTACCGCCGTCAACTCATGAGTCAACACCATGGCCACGATGTATTGCGCGCCGTGGAGGGCGATCGCTGGCTAGTCCGTGCCACCAATACCGGCCTTTCTGCGGTGATTGCACCGACGGGGGAGACCGTTTGGCTCTCAGATACCGATGAATTTGTGATTCATGCAGCAAGAATTTTCCGTCGCCAGACCCAAACTCTCTACACCCGCTATGGGGATTGGTTGCTTCCCCTCCTACTGGGGATGCTCAGTGTATCTGTTCTTCGACAACGAGCGTGGCACTCACCCACTCCCCGCGATCGCCATAGGTACGAATGAGGCGCTGCCGCTGCCCCTGCGCCCACAACCAGCCCACCTCCACAAAGAAGGACTGACGAAAGGAGACTTGCAGCGGGGTTAGGCTAGAGGTGCCATCGGGTAGCAACACAAGCTGCTTGGGTTGATCCGTCTCCTTAAAGAGAAGGCGTGAGCCGGCAATTGTGGCGGTTGTTTCCACCCGATTGTCGGGGGTTTGCAGCACTTGGTGGAGACAGTCCCCTTCGCGCCAGAGGGTAAGATGGGTGGCAGTTTCCGTGGGCGATCGCCAGTCGGCATAGACGGTGTAGGCCGTACCGCGCCATTCGCCTAGGAGTTGATCCACGGTTAAAGGGGGACGTTCAACGGCATTACTGTGGGCACGAAACTCGCGAATCAGGGTCATGGATTGCAGGTGCTGATTTTTGTCAAAGAGTTGGACAAACCGCAGTCGGCGATCGCCCATCACAAATCCATATTCGGCCCCAAACTCCGCAAAGGGCGCCACCTGTAACGACCCCTTAGAAAAGGCGCCCGTGGGAAAAAAGACATTTTGGCGGCCAATCGTGGCATACTCCTGCACCGTTTCACTGGTGGGGGGCTGATCGAGGCCATTGCCAAAGCGTCGCAGTTCAAACCGCACCCGCTGCCCGTCCGCTGTATCGGCAAGGATCAAAATTGACGGCACCGAGGTTCCCACTTCTCCCGTAGGGCTGACAGCCGTAAACGAGCCATGCCACTCCCCAAGGTTTTTGCGAAAGTTTTCCCAGTTGGTTGTCATCGTTCCCTTTGCCCGGCAATCCCCTTCCCATCCTATAGAAAAGAAAATATATAAAAAGAGAATCCCGCGCTGAGAATTTGCCAACAGCTAGTGAACCCGCGATCGCCTACACTCAGAAAAGACTTTGATAGGATGGGGAATGTCAGGGCGCTGACGAACGATTGACATTGGGAGACCTGTGCATGACCACCGACCTCTTTGACTCAGGGGCTGGTCGCATTTTAATTGTCGATGATACCCCCGAAAATGTGGAAGTTTTAACCACACTGCTCCAACTTGAGGGCTACGATGTGCGCGGTGCCATCAGTGGCCAAATGGCACTTATGGGCATTGAGGCCGAACCGCCAGATGTAATCCTGCTGGACATCATGATGCCCGATATGAATGGCTACGAGGTCTGTCAAACCCTCAAGGCGAATCCCAAGACCAAGCATATCCCCATTATCTTCATTAGTGCCCTCGATGACGTGTTTGACAAAGTCAAGGCCTTTGAGATGGGTGCCGCCGACTACATCACCAAACCTTTTCAGCAGGCAGAAGTGCTCGCACGGGTAAAAAACCAGTTGACGATTGCCCTCCTGCAGCGGAAGCTACGGCAAAAGAATGCCCTGTTACAAAAGCAAAACCAACAGTTGCAGGAAATTGCTGAAGAGCGGCGGGACTTGGTCTCCTCATTGCAAGCTGCTCAAGAGCAGTATCGGCAGATGTTTGACGAAGCCGTGGTTGGGATTTACCAAAGTTCCCCGGAGGGGGTTTACTTCAAAGTCAACAATGCCTTGGCGCGTATCTATGGCTATGCCGATGCTGAAGACTGGCTAGCAGATATTGAACACCACAACAAACGTCCCTATGTTGACGACAGCTCTTGGGTAAAATTCCAACAGCAAATTCAATCCCACGGCGTTGTGCGCAACTTGGTCTCCAAAGTGTATCGTGCTGATCAAACAATCACCACGATTTGTGAATGCGCCCGCCCTGTCAAAAGTGAGGACGGTCAACTTTTATACTACGAAGGGTTTGTCTTTGAACTGCCCACCCGTAATCCATGAAACAAACGTTGACCGCCCTGTTGGGGGAGGCAGCGGTTCACTCCCTCGCGGAATTGGGCGATCGCGCCCCCCACTTGCGCCCCTATCTCCCTGAGCGTGCCCTGCTGGTGACTCCGCCCACCCCTGCAGAGGGGGCAGCCGTGGTTGCCTGTGCGCAGCGCGAAGGCTGGCGGGTATTGCCCATTGGCGCAGGCACCAAACTCAACTGGCTGGGGAACACCCCGAAGGCGGATATTTTTCTGCGCACCACCGCATGGCACAAGCTCATAGATCATGCGGCAGCGGATATGACCGTCACCACCCAAGTGGGCATTCCCTTTCAACAACTCCAGCAGCACCTAGCAGCAGCGGGGCAGTGGATTGCAGCAGACCCCCTCTTTCGGGAAACGGCCACCCTTGGTGGCTGCTTGGCAACCCAAAGTAATGGTACGTTGCGGCAGCGGTATGGGTCATGGCGCGATCAACTCTTGGGGGTCAAGTTCATTCGCAGTGATGGCCAAATCGTTAAAGCCGGGGGGCGCGTGGTTAAAAATGTTGCCGGCTATGACCTGATGAAACTGCTCATTGGCAGTTATGGCACGCTGGGCATTCTAACGGAAGTGACACTGCGGGTGTATCCGCTACCCGATGCAGTGCAAATTTGGCAGCTCCAGGGAGAGACCACTGCCCTAGGGGGCGGCCTAGCGGCAATTTTAAGCAGTTCCCTTGCCCCTGCCCGCTGTGTCCTGCGCCTTGAACCCACGGGAAGACTTTTACTGGAATTGGAGTTTCACACCCTACGGGAAGTGCTTGCCCTGGGCATGTTGGGCGATCGCCTAAGTGAAATTGCGCGGACCCACAACCTCCGCCTTGAATCCCAAAGCCCGTCGGGGATTGTCCTCAACCCTACCCCTGAACAAGTCATTCTTAAGATTGGCGTACCCCTTAAGGAGATGTTGCCCACGCTCAACCAATTGCACCGGTTGGCAACAGAATTGACCTGTGGGTGTCGGGGTGAAATGAGCGCAGGCGTCGGCTATGTCTATCTTCAGGGGAAAGAGGAACACCTGCGCCAATTAATTCTGCGGCTGCGCCAAAGGATTCCCCAAGGCTATGTCACCGTCCTGGGGGCACCCCTGAGCCTCAAGCAGCAACTGGACGCCTGGGACTATCGCGGCAATGCCTTCAAATTAATGCGGTTGCTCAAGCAACAGTTGGATGCAACGGGCGTCTTCGACACTGGTATTTTTGTCGGCAACTTGTAGAAAGGTTTCCCGACTGATTTCAAAGGGTAGCTGCCCGCCTTAGGGAAAAACTGGAGCCGCGGGGGTATTCCTTGAAGATGGCCAGTGGTACCTGTAAGGCCCGGTCAATGGAGTTCCCCTTGCACCATTGGGACAGGTGGGTCGTGTGCTACACTCTATCTAATTCTGGTTTTGTCGGGGAGCAGCCGACAAACGCAAGGGGGAAAGTTCGGTGCAAATCCGACGCTGTCCCGCAACTGTGATGAAGAGGCTCCTCTTCTCAGTCAGGATGCCCGCCAGAAGGTGATAGTCCACCTTTTACTTCATCTGCGAGGTACGGATGAATAGCAATTTTCCGGTGTATCTATACTCTCTCGGCCAGAGCATTGATTTGTCAGGGCACAGGACAAGGGCGATCGCACCCCCTCATCTCCAAGGAATTTTGTAAAACCCTCTAGAGAACTCTAGCCCCAGTTTCCCCAATGGCGTGAGCCATTCCGAGGGAAGCACAGTCTTTGGTTTCCGAATATTTCCTAGCCGTCTTGCCCTAGACGGCAGCACCCCATTTGAGCAATTGAGAGCCATTCCTAGAAGACCACAAGAGGACAACAATCTATGAGCAAGCCCCTATCTGCACCAACAGTCTGCCTATCTGTGCCAACGGCAACGGTTGGCTTTCCCCGCATTGGCCGTAACCGCGAACTGAAAAAAGCCCTAGAGGCCTACTGGCAGGGTCAGTTAGAGATAGATAGGCTGCAACAAACCGCAGAGATGATTGCCCAGGAAAACTGGAACACTCAACGGGCGGCGGGCATTGACTACATTGGCGTTGGGGACATGAGCCTCTACGACCCAATGCTGGACTGGAGTCTGCGGCTGGGCATTGTGCCGGAGCGCTTTGCCGCCTTGAGTGGCTGGGAGCGCTACTTTGCCATGGCACGCGGTTACGAGGGAATACCGGCTCTGGAGATGACAAAGTGGTTTGATACCAACTACCACTACTTGGTGCCTGAGGTGGGCGATCGCTGGCAAGAGCCAGATTTTAGCGATTTTGTTGCCACAGTGCAGCAGGCGCAGCAGTTGTTGGGGGATTCGGCTCGCCCCATTGTCATTGGCCCGGTCACTTTTCTGCGCCTAAGTCGCCTATCCATCCCCCTAGAGCAGGCGGCAGCCCAGTTGGGCGATCGCTACCAAGCTCTTCTAGAAACCCTGCAATCCTTAGGTGTGAAGGGAGTTCAATTCCATGAGCCAGCGCTGGTTCTTAGCGACGCGGTGAATTTTCAATCCCTCTATGAACGTCTGTATCAGCAATTGAGTGCCGTGGGTCTGCCCCTGCATCTGGTGACCTACTTCGATGACCTCGGCGCCGCCTATCCCTGGGCAGTGCGCTTGCCTGTAGCCAGTCTGAGCTTAGACTTTACCCGTGGCACCAATTTAGCCCTGCTACAGCAGCACGGCTTTCCGCCGGACAAAACCCTCGGCGTAGGCATAGTGGATGCCCGCAATGTCTGGGCTTTGCAGCCCCAGTCGGTTTTGACCACCCTAGAGGCTATTCTCCAAGTCACCTCACAAATCCAATTACAGCCCTCCGCCTCCCTCCAATTTGTCCCCTACGACGTCCGCCGAGAAACCAAGCTAGCCGCCCCCCTGCGCCGGGTGCTCAGTTTTGCCGAGCAAAAACTCGAGGAGGTGCGCTTGCTGGCGGATTATCTAAAAGGACAAGCCGGTGCTGTTGACGCTCTCCAGCAACGGGCAAACCAATGGACTGCATTCTCCGCTTTTAGCCCCGCCAACTCCACGGTTCAAAGCCAGCTCAAGGCACTCACCGCCAAGGATTTTGAGCGCTCTTTGCCCTATGAAGAACGGCGAAAACAACAAATTCAACTGCCCCTGCTGCCCACCACAACAATTGGGTCTTTTCCCCAGACGGCGGAGGTGCGCCAACTGCGGGTTAAACTCAAGCGGGGAGAAATTTCCCAAGCGGCCTATGAGGCAGCCATTGACGCCGAGATTGCCAAATGTATTCGCCTTCAGGAGGAGGCTAACCTTGATGTCCTTGTCCACGGCGAATTTGAGCGCACCGACATGGTGGAATTCTTTGCCCAGCAGTTAAGCGGCTTTGCTTTGACGGAGCACGGCTGGGTGCAAAGCTACGGCAGTCGCTGTGTGCGCCCCCCCATTATCTACGGCGACATCTTCCGTCCTCAACCCATGACGCTGCGGGAATTCAAAGTAGCCCAGTCCCTCACGGGCAAGCCGGTCAAGGGGATGCTCACAGGCCCAGTGACCATGCTCAACTGGTCATTCCCCCGCTGTGATCTGCCCCGCCAAGAGCAAGCCTTTCAGATTGCCCTAGCTTTGCGCCAAGAAGTTGCAGATTTAGAGGCAGCCGGCGCCAAAATCATCCAGATTGACGAGCCGGCCCTGCGAGAAGGCCTCCCCCTCAAGACTGAACGTTGGTCAGACTATCTCAGTTGGGCAGTGGATGCCTTTCGCTTGGCAGCAGGAGGTGCGCAGCCGCAGACCCAAATCCACACCCACATGTGCTACTCGGAATTTGGAGACATTATCGAACACATTGAGCGTCTAGATGCCGATGTCCTCTCAATTGAGAATAGCCGCAGTAACAACGAAACCCTCTTTGAAATTACCGATGCGGGCTATCGCCACCAAGTGGGGAACGGTGTCTATGACGTTCACAGTCCCGCTGTACCCACTGTGGAGCAAGTCGTCCGCCAGCTCAAAACTGCTTTAGAACATCTGCCGGCGGCGCAAATTTGGGTCAACCCCGACTGTGGCCTGAAAACCCGCCGCTGGGAAGAAGTCATCCCTGCTTTGAAAAATATGGTGGCTGCTTCCTTGCAACTGCGAACTGAATTGCAAAACTCAGTGTCCCGTGAGTAACCTTTGACATCCTCCCCGGCCTGTTAGCTTGCTCTCGCGCAGTGGTACGGCGAGGCTTGCCGCGCCCTAGGTCATGACTGCGGCCACAGGTGTGCTATTCCATATTGGTTACTATTACCTAGGCCTGCCCAAAGAGGTGGCCGATATTTTAATGATGCTCCACCAAGGGGGATTTCTAGGACGCCCCCTAAGACCGCCGTATGTCTTGCTGTTGGGGACAGGGGTCGGCGTCCTCCGTTGGACTGGAGTGAATATGCTTTTCGCAGGGCGGTGCAAGAGTGCTGCTGCGGCAGACTCAATGTAATTTGGCTAATAGTACTCCTTCTAACTCCTGTCGCAGAATCTGCGGCTCAATACCCGTTAGCTGCTCAAGGGCAAAGGCTTTGACAATGAGGGTCTTAGCTTCCTGCTCATCTAACCCGCGACTGCGGAGGTAAAACAGCTCATCGGCCGCCGGTTGACTAACGGTGGCACCGTGGGAGCACTTGACATTGTCGGCAACAATTTCCAGTTGCGGTTTGGTATCCACACGGGCTTTGTCGGAAAGCAGCAGCGTGCGACTGAGTTGCTTGGCATCTGTCAGTTGCGCCACTTGAGGCACAACTACGCGGCCATTAAAGATGCCGTGGGCGCGATCGCCAACGATGCACTTGTGAATTTGTTCACTCCTGCTGTGGGGCGCATTAAAGAACACTGCCGAGTGGGTGTCCATAATTTGACTGTCCCTGGCGATCGCCAGTCCCTTTAGGATTGTCTGGCTACCACTGCCGTAGATCTGCACCTGCCAATTGTGGCGGCTCAGGCATCCCCCCAAATCAATGGCGTGTCCTTCGTAGTGACTGTCTTGGGCTTGGCAAACTGTCGTACAGCCAATGTGAATCGCTGTGGGTGATTGGTGTTGAATCCGTACATGGCGCAGATGGGCACTGGTACCTAGGGAAAGTTCCGTGACACTATTGGTAAACTGTTGATCGCCCGTTAGAGACAAAAAGTGCTCAACCAGGGTAGTTTGGCCCTGGGCTGCCACTTCAATGGAAAGGCGCGGTGAAACAACACTCTGCTGCTGCCGACTACTGACAAAAAACACTTCCACAGGTTCAGCCAAGTGTCCCGTTAGGCGCAGACAAACCCGATCCGCCAGCATAGCGCTGTTGAGATCGCTAAAAATCTCCGCGGGGGCGATCGCTGGCATTGAAGGGGGCAATAACTCAACTCCAGTGGCATTCACGCGGGAAAGTTCCCCACAGAAATAGCCGTCAATCAGGACAATTTGGGCAACAGTGGGAAAACTGCGCTCACCCAACAGATGCCCTACTTCGGCAACAATTTCTGGATGGAGAGGGGCAATAGGAGCTTGGAACGAGCGCCTGCGCAAAGCCCCTAAATCCGTAAAGCGCCAGTCCTCATCGCGGGGGGTAGGTAACGTTTGCTCATGGAGGCGATCGCGGGCGGCTTGGCGTAAAGGTTCCAGCTCAGCGTGGCGCGGCGGCGGTGCTAAGGTCAACAGATCATTGAGTTCATTGGCGCGACTAGCTTTGGGCAGATCCGCTTGATCGGAATTGGCGTTGACCGTAATTGTCATGGTGTAGCAACCTCCTCTTCGCGCACCCAGTCATAGCCCCGCGCTTCCAGTTCCAACGCCAGTTCCTTCGTCCCGGTGAGGATAATCCGTCCCCCCTCCATAACGTGCACATAGTCGGGCACGATGTAATCCAGCAGCCGCTGATAGTGGGTAATCAGGAGAATACAGTTATCGGGGCGGCTCAATTGATTAACGCCATTGGCCACAATCCGCAGCGCATCAATATCCAAGCCAGAGTCCGTTTCATCGAGGATGGCAAGGGTTGGCTCCAAGAGTGCCATTTGCAGAATTTCGTTACGCTTTTTCTCACCGCCGGAGAAGCCCTCATTTACCCCGCGATTGAGGAAGCCCTCATCTAATTTCACCAGTTCAATTTTCTGCCGCACCAGATCATCAAAGTCAAAGGCATCCAGTTCATCGAGGCCTTGGTGCTGACGCTTGGCATTGTAGGCCACCCGCAAAAAGTCAAGATTGCTCACCCCTGGAATCTCAAGGGGGTATTGAAACGCCAAAAAGACACCTTCGCGCGCCCGCTCTTCAGGGGGCAATGCCAAGAGATTTTTGCCTTTGTAAAGTACTTCGCCACCCGTTACGGTGTAGTCGGGATGACCCGCGAGAATTTTGGAGAAGGTGCTTTTGCCGGAGCCATTGGGTCCCATGATGGCATGGATTTCTCCCGCGCGAATGGTCAAGTTCAGGCCTTTGAGAATGGGGGTGTCCTCTACACTGGCCGTCAGTTCTCGAACTTCTAAAATGACTTCGCTGTCGGGACGAATCACGCCTTACCTCCCTTGCATCGTTCATAATTTTTTAATGTAGCGCAGCGGGCTGGCGATCGCGATTGAGTTTCTTGGCAGAGGAGTATTGAGAGTAGCAGCACGCCCAGAACCGGCACCGCTGTCCCCCCGTGCTTACAGGAACAAAGCAACCAACTGCTATGACCCTTTCAACCGCAACGATTCCCGAACTCGAACGCCTCCATCGGCAGGCCAGCGATTGGCAGAATCTCTCTCCCCGTCAACGGATTCCCTACCTCGAACCCATCAAAGCCCTTGTCCGTCGCCACGCCGCAGAATGGGTGCACTTAGCCTGTCAAATCAAAGGCATTGATCCCCAAGGCGTTTGGGCCGGGGAAGAGTGGACAACAGGCCCTCTGGGACTCATTCTCCAGCTGGATCACTATCTCCATGCCCTCCGTCACGAGGCAGCCCCCCCAGTGCCCCGCTGGCGAACTACTCCCACCGGTCAGGCCATTGCTGAGATTCTGCCGCGCAATTGGCAAGAGCGCTTACTCTGGTTTGGAGTTAAAGCCGAAGTTTGGATCCAACCCAATCAACCCCCTAGCCAGGGGAATGCCTACCGGAACCCACCGCCACCGGGAGTTGCTGTGGTGCTAGGGGCCGGCAATATCACATCGTTGTGCTTGGCGGATGCCCTCTATCAACTGGTGGTGGCCAATCGCGTGGCACTGCTGAAGATGAATCCCCTCTTGGCTCCCTTGACGGCCTGTTTTCGCAAGATTTGTGCGCCTCTGATTGAAGCGGGGTTCCTTGAGATTGTTGAGGGAGATGCTGCGATGGGGGAAGCCCTCTGCCACCATCCGTTGACGCAGCACATTCACATCACCGGTTCCCACCATACCTACAATCGCCTTGTCTGGGGAGAAACAGCAGCTGAGCAGGCGATTCGCAAAGCCCGCCAACAGCGCAAACTGCTTAAGCCCATCACGGCGGAATTGGGCAATGTTACTCCCCTGTTAATGGTTCCTGGGGAATGGACAGAGGCAGAACTGAGGTACCAAGCCCGCCAGGTGGCCAGTGCCTTGGTGCATAACGCCAGCTTCAACTGCATTGGGGCGCAAATCCTTGTCACGGCTGCAGGATGGCCGCAGCGGGAGGCATTCCTGAATGCCCTCAAGGCACAACTGCAAGAGATTCCGCCCCGCCCTGCCTACTATCCGGGGGCGATCGCCCGTTACCGGTCTTTTGTGGCCGACTATCCCCAAGCCATCGTCCTCAGCCCTGCTGTGGAGGGCACGATCCCTTGGACGCTGATTCCAAGCCTCACCCCCACCGCCAATCCCCGCATTTTCCAAGAGGAGGTCTTTTGCGGTCTGTTGGCAGAGGTGACCCTGCCCGTAAACGATGCCGCGACCTATCTGGCCACGGCGGTGCCCTTTGTGAATGAGCGGCTCTGGGGAACCTTGGGGTGTAGCGTGATCATTGACCCGCGCACGGAGGCCGGCCATCCAGAGGTGCTGGAGCAGGCGATCGCCCAACTGCGCTACGGCTCTATTGCCATTAATGCCTGGGTTTCCTTGGCCTATGGGTTAGGCTGTACTCCTTGGGGGGCTTTTCCCGGCCATACACCGGCGGCCATCGGCTCTGGGGTGGGAGTAGTGCACAACAGTTTCCTGTTTGACTATCCGGCAAAGGCCGTGATTCGCGTTCCCTTCCAGTTAGGGGTGACCCCCCCTTGGTTCTATGGCCACCGCACCCTCCCCCAACTGGCCAAGGCGGTTATGGACATTTACACGGGTCGTCCCTTGGCGTGGCTTTCCCTCCTGCGAGCAGCGATGCAGGGCTAGGCTCACAGCCGCACGGTTACCGTTGTCCCCCCTGGGGGCAGTTCCAACTCTTGGGTGCGGGTTTGGCCTTGGGCAGTCACTGTCAAACGATAGCGCCCTAGGTAACCCCGTCCTTGCCATTGCCCCTGGGCATTCGTTTGGCCATTTGCCTTTGTCCACCACTCCTCAAAGAGGAGTTTGCGGTAGGCGATCGCTGCCGGCTTGGCGGAAAAGTCTTGGCGATAGAGTCCGGCTTGGGGGCGCCAATGGTTCCCCGCCCAAAAGCCCCAGAGCAAAATTCCCTTCACGGCGGGATGGGCAAAACCAATGCGGTAAATTTGGCGCAGGGTCTGTGCCTGCTGCTGCTCGTCGGCCAAACTTACACTCACTTCCGTGATTTTCAAGGGCAGATTGAACTGGGCAAGGGTGTCGAGGGCACGCTGCATTTTGGCCTCGTCCAAGGGAGATTCCAGATGGGCTTGAATGCCAATCCCGCCTAGGGGAACCCCTTGGGCCAAGAGACTGCGAATCTGCTCTACATAGTCGTTCAGGCGATCGCCCTCAATGATGCCGTAGTCATTGACATAGAGAATCGCGTCAGGATTCCCCTCACGGCACCATGCAAACATCTCCTTGACAATACCCTCACCAAGGCGACTGCGGAAAAAGTTGCCATGGAGCATTTCATTGTTGACATCAAATTCATTGATGCGACCGCGGTAGTGGCGACACACCGTAATGGCATGGTTTTTCACCGCTGCGCGCAATTGCTCTGGTGGCAGGGTTTTTAGCCAGGGGGGATTAAACTGCTCCACTTCCCAAAAGAGGGTATGGCCGCGCATTGGCCAGCCCTGGGCTTGCGCCCAACGATAGATGGTGTCAGCGAGGGTAAAGTCCAGCTTGCCCTGCTCTGGCTCCAACTCGTACCACTTGAGGGCATTTTCATGGACAGCCGCATTGAAGTTTTCCTGAGCTGTCTGCTTGTACCAAGGGGCAGCCGGCGGTGGACTGGGGCGAAACATCTGCGTATCGAGGGCAACGCCAAAGGGGAAGGCATGGCGCTGTTGCACCAGTTCGATGCGGGCATTGGGAATCGGGCGGCCTTGGGAGTTCTCGACCATGACCATGAGGGGCGCTTGGCGCAATTGCTCAATCTGTTGGCCGAGGGCATCGGTGGCGTTAGAAGAAAAAGAGGTGCCACAGGAAATCCCCAAAAGAGCCGCAAGGCAACTTAACCAGAGAAAACGGCGCCAGTTCAGCATGGATGATGACCTGTTGTGACGAGGACTTCAGAGGGATTGCGTCCCTAATGGGTCACTTGAATCCCCTGTTGGCGCAGTTGTTCCACAAAAAACTCTTCGAGGGTGGGGCGAGCAAGGCGCAGTTGTAGGACTTTGCCCCCCATTTCTTCAACCAAGGCTAGAAACCGGGGCAGGGGAATTTTGATCACCCCTTGCCAGCGATCGCCCTGAATTTCTAGGGAATAGAGCCATTCCTGAAGGCCATCCACATGACCTCCTTTGCCCACCACATGGTAAGCTTCGCTACTGCCGAGCAGTTCATCCACGCTGCCAGCACAAATTAATTGCCCTTGGGCCAAAATGCCAATGCGATCGCAAATGGCCTCCACGTCCGCCAGGACATGACTGTTGAAGAAGATGGTCTTGCCCTGCTGTTTTAGGGAAAGAATAATCTCACGAATTTGGTAGCGGCCAAGGGGATCGAGACCCGACATGGGTTCGTCCAAAAACACCACTTCAGGATCGTTAATCAGGGCTTGCGCCAAGCCGACCCGCTGCACCATTCCCTTAGAATAGCGGCACATTTGTTTTTTGCGGGCGTCCTTGAGGTTGAGGCCAACCATCTCCAAAAGCAGGGGAATACGTTCTCTGCGGGTAGCGGCACTGAGGCCAAAGAGTCCCGCCGTAAACTCTAGGAATTCCCAAGCTGTCAGATAGTCATAGAAGTAGGGGTTTTCCGGCAGGTAGCCAATCCGCTGCCGCACGGCGCGATCGCCCAAGGGATGCCCCAGCAGCGTGCCCTGACCGCCACTGGGTTTCACAAGCCCCAGGAGAATCTTGAGGAAGGTGGTCTTGCCTGCACCGTTGGGACCCAGCAGACCAAAAGTTTCCCCTTGGCGTACCTCTAGGGATACGGACTGCAAGGGGGTGAGCACGGTGCGCAGCCAGAAGCCGCTACGATAGGACTTTCGTAAATTCTCGACCGCCACCACGAGGGGGCGATCGCCCGCAGCCTCAGTTACCATAGGCGAGATTGACCTCAAGAAGAACGGGGGCGATGGAAGTGCAAGCCCACCAACGCATCGTAGAGAAAGGGCAAGAAATTCCCCGGTTCAAATATACCAAGGGTCTGCTTACAGCCGTGGGCATCCAACAGGGGTTTGGTGGCATAGTAGGCCGGCTGTAGTTTGTACCAGGGAATATTCGGCCAGAGATGATGGATCAGGTGATAGTTTTGGCCGAAAATCAAGATATTTAGAAGGCGACTGGGATAAACCCGCGCATTGTGCCAGCGATCGCGCTCTATGTGGGGGCGATGGGGAAAATAGTCAAAAAATAGACCCAGCATTAGACCCACGACCCCCGCCGGCAAAAACCAGTAGTTGAGCACGTAGTCTAAATAGCCATTGACCGCCGCCAAGGTGACAATCCCTGCCAGTGTTAGGCGACTGAGAAACCACTCTAGAAGTTCGTATTTTCGCCAAAGTCGCCGCTTAAAAAAGAAAACCTCATGGTAAAAGAAGCGAGGAGCAATCAGCCACAACGGCCCCCCTTTGGAAACGTAATGGTCAGGATCGTTTTCGGGATCATTGACATGGGCATGGTGCTGCATGTGGACGCGGGTAAAGACAGGGAAGACAAACCCTAACATCAGAGCACTGCCATGACCCATGATCGCATTCATAATCCGGTTACTGTGGGCAACATTGTGGGAGGCATCATGAATCACTGTGCCCATCAAGTGCAAGGCCAACATATTTGCCCCAAAGGAAATCCAGCCCGGCCAATGCCCTTGAAAGTGGCCCCAAGTGGAGAGAAGGGCGATCGCAAATGCCGCAAAAAACATCACCAGTGTGGGATTAAAGCCCAGCGGGGGACCTAAAAATTCCTTGGGAACCGTGGTCGGGATGGCTACCTCCGTGATCATCCGCGCGGTTGCTCCTCACATTGTTGCAAAATGTTACCTTCTACTATGTAGGCTAATCAGCGGTACAAAATCAAGTCGCACGATCCTAAAAGTGGGTTGCAGCTCTTTTCCCAAGGATTGCCCTAGAACTGTTGCTCTCGTGGAGCCACAATGCTACAAACGCTGCGGATTCAGAATTTTGCCCTCATTGCAGAGCTAGAGGTGACCTTTCAGCGGGGCTTGAATGTCCTCACAGGGGAAACAGGGACAGGCAAGTCTATTCTCCTTGATGCGATTGATGCCCTTCTGGGGGGCAAGCTCTCGGCACGGCAGTTGCGATCGGGGACAGAGCAGGGCTGTATTGAGGCCATTTTCACCATTACCCCCCCGGTCAGAGAGTGGCTGTCCATCCTAGAAATTGATGCTGAAGGCGATGAATTAATCTGCACCCGCGAGTTTAGCCTTAGGGGAGAGACCTTTCGCAGTCGCAGTCGAGTCAACGGTGTGCTGGTGAATCGCCAACAACTTCAGGAACTGCGGCAACACCTTGTGCGCCTTACTGCCCAGGGACAGGCGGTGCAACTGGCCAGTGCTGCCCAACAGCGGGATTGGCTCGATCGCTATGGTGGCGAGGCCTTAATAGCTCAGCGGCAGCGGGTGGCAGCAGCCTATCGTGCTTGGCAGGCGCGG
The DNA here is from genome assembly GCF_938074695.1 of uncultured Thermosynechococcus sp. GTDB lineage: Bacteria > Cyanobacteriota > Cyanobacteriia > Thermosynechococcales > Thermosynechococcaceae > Thermosynechococcus. The sequence continues at coordinate 27,090 of NZ_CALJEM010000026.1, read as the reverse complement.
CAGCGAGAATGGCAAGACTTTGCTGCTCAAGAACAGCAGCGCCTCCAACGCCTGGACTTGCTGCGCCTTCAACTCCAAGAACTGCTGCCTGCTGCTCTAAACGATCCTGAGGAACTGACCCAGTTGCAACAGGACTATCAACGCCTCAGCCATGTGCAGGAACTGCAAGCTCAAAGTCAGCGGGCCTATCACCTTCTCTACGAAGGGGAACCCAGTGTGGTGACCCTGCTAGCGCAAGCCCAAGGGGCATTGCAAGCGATTGCCGACTGGGATGCAGAGCTTCAGCCCATTGGCGAATTGTTGGAGGGGGCGATCGCCCACACGACGGAAGCCGCCCGCCAACTGCGCAGCTATGCTGATCGCCTTGACGCCGATCCGGCCACCCTGGAAGCCCTAGGTCAGCGGATTCACCAACTTCAACGGTTGTGCCGCAAGTATGGCCCTGATTTGGCCAGTGTCATTGCCTATCGCGATCGCAGCCAAGCAGAATTAGCAGCCCTGAGTCAAGAATCCACAAGCCAAGAGTCTTTAGAAGCAGAAGTTACCCAACTGCGACAGGCCCTTGAAGCAGCCAGCGCCCAACTCCGCCAGCTGCGGCAACAGGCAGCCGAGCAGCTACAGCAAGACCTATTAGTGCACCTCAAACCCCTTGGCCTTCCCCAAGCCCGGTTTGCGGTTCAGCTCACACCCACGGAGGTGACTAGCGCCGGTGCCGACGAGATTACCTTTCTCTGGAGCGCCAACCCCGGCCAGCCCCTGCAACCCCTTGGGGAGATTGCCTCTGGCGGTGAAATGAGTCGCTTTTTACTGGCGCTGGAGACCTGTCTGACGACCCAACAAACACCAAAGACATTGATTTTTGATGAAATTGATGCGGGCGTCTCTGGACGAGTGGCGGCGGCAATTGCCGAGAGCTTATGCCGCTTGGGTCAAACCCATCAAGTGTTGTGCGTTACCCATCAATCCTTAATTGCAGCAGCAGCTGATCACCACTATCTGGTGCACAAGGATATTGATTCAACCACCTCAACAACGACAATCGCTGTACACTACTTAACCGATGAGGCACGTATCCAAGCTCTTGCGGATTTGGCGGGGGGCGATCGCTCCACTGTGGCACTCTCTTTTGCGAGTGGTTTGTTGGCGCAGCAACATCGCCCCTCTTCCACTACCCTAGACTCAGAAGAAGTAACAATGAAAACTTAACAGAGTCATTTCTGCGTTATCTAGAGTAAATTTGATAGCCCCATTACCCTTTGGTCATGCTCAATGCAGTATTCTGCCCACTGGGGGGAGGAGGATGAGCTAATGACCATTGATCAGGTACAGCAAATTCTCCGCCGCTCCCGTGCCTCCATCTACCGCTACGTTAATACCAGTAAAGACACCCTCAATCCCCCCTTTGATCCCCAACGCCTCAACCCAGAGCATCGCAAAACTCGCCGCGAACCGCTGCTGTTTCACCCCAACGAAGTGGCGCGCTTTGCCCGCGATGTCATGGGCATTACCACGCTCCATGTGGAATTGAAAACCATTCCCCCCAATCCCACCACCGACCTCCTGAGGGAGATTTTAGAGGAATTAAGGCACATGCGCGAGATTCTGGAGCGAGTGGAGAAGTTACTGGGGAGCTAGGCAGGTATAATACGTCTGTTTCATTTGCTCACTCCTGCCCCATGGGTTTGCAAGCACCCCGAGGAACGCGCGACATTTTGCCCGCCGAGCGGGTCTATTGGCAGTACTTGGAAACCACTGCTCGCCAGATTCTGGATCGCGCCGCCTACCGCGAAATTTGCACCCCCATTTTTGAGTACACGTCTCTTTTTGAGCGGGGGATTGGGGAAGCCACCGATATTGTCAGCAAGGAAATGTACACCTTTAGCGATCGCGCTCAGCGGTCGTTAACCCTGCGCCCCGAAGGCACAGCAGGGGTGGTTCGCGCCTATATCGAGCATGGCCTCCATAGCCAAGGGGGCGTGCAACGCCTGTGGTACCTAGGCCCGATGTTTCGCTATGAGCGCCCCCAAGCAGGTCGCTATCGCCAGTTTCACCAGTTGGGGGTAGAAGTGCTCGGGAGTGCTGATCCCCGCGCCGATGCGGAGGTGATTGCCGTGGCCCTAGAGATCCTGCAGGCTTTGGGACTAAAAGAGTTAACCCTCATGCTCAACTCTGTGGGCGATCGCGAAGATCGCAGGGCGTACCGCCAAGCCCTCGTGGATTACCTCACGCCCTACACAGCCGACTTAGACCCCGATTCCCAAGACCGGCTGCACCGCAACCCGCTGCGCATTCTCGATAGCAAAGACCCGCGCACCCAAGCCATTGTCAAGGAAGCCCCTCGTCTATTGGACTATCTCAGTCCGCAATCCCGCCACCATTTTGAGCAGGTGCAATCCCTTCTGCAAGATCTCGGCATTCGCTACCAGATTAACCCTGCCCTGGTGCGGGGTCTGGATTACTATACCCACACTGCCTTTGAATTTCAGGACTTAAGCTTGGGCAATGAGGGAACGGTCTGTGGGGGGGGTCGCTACGATCACCTGGTGGAGGAGTTAGGGGGACCTGCCACCCCTGCCATTGGCTGGGCCATGGGACTAGAACGGTTGATTTTACTCCTGCGGGAGCGCCCCTTACCGCCACGGGCGGAACCCTATTTCTATATGGTGACGCGCGGCGAAGCCGCCGAACGGCAGGGGCTGATTTTAGCCCAGCAGTTGCGCCGTCAAGGGTACACCGTAGAAGTGGATCTTAGCGGCAGCGCCTTTGCTAAGCAGGTGAAACGTGCCGATCGCGTCGGTGCCACGGTGTGTCTGGTCATTGGCGAGAGTGAAGCTACGGAGCGCACCGTACAGGTGAAGTGGTTGGCCTCCGGCGAGCAAGTCTTAGTCCCGCAGCAGGAACTCTTGGGCGAGAACTGGCGATCGCGCTTCTTTGCTTCGGCATGACGGCCTACTTCCTCATTAGCCACGGCAGTCCTGACCCGGTGCCGCAGCAGGCACTGGCATTTCTCTGCCAGCAATTGGCCGGCCTAGGTAAGGTGGGATGGGGCACCCTAGAAGGGGCACCGCTGCCTGAGCAGATTCGCCAGTTTAGTCAGCAGGCACAGTGTCAGGGGGCGGAGCGACTGGTGATCCTGCCCCTCTTTTTGTTGCCGGGCAACCATGTGGTGGTGGATCTGCCGCCGGCGATCGCAGCAGCCAACGCTGTGCTTCCCATCGAATTGCTTCCTTTTTTGGGGGGACAGCCCCTCTTTCAGGCGTGGTTACAATTGGCGATCGCCCATGAATCCGCCCACATTCTCCTTGGCCACGGCAGTCGTCGGCCTGAGGTTCTCCCTTGGTTTGAGGCGCTGTGTCAGACCTGTGGGGTGCTGCCAGCACTGCTGACGCAAGCAACAAGTTTAGATCAGGCCATTGAGGCGCGGATAGCTGAAGGCCACACCAGTAGCAAAATTTATGGCTACTTTCTCTTTGGCGGGAAAACCGTCAACCAAGTGCACCAGCAAGTGGCAAGGCTGCAAGTTAGGTATCCCCATCACTCCATTTCTTGGGTGCCCGCCATTCAGCCCACCCGCGCCTTGATCAACGTGCTGCAACAGATTCTACAAGCGGTGCCGCTGGTGGAGCCTGTGGGATGACTCAAGTCTTTCTCTGTGGCTACTACGGCTATGGCAATGCCGGGGATGAAGCCCTCTTGGCGACGCTCTTGGAACAGTTGCCGCCCCACGTTTCGCCCGTGGTTCTCAGCGGCAATGCGGCAGCCACGGCAGCCCGCTATGGCGTTGCCACCTGCGATCGCCGCCGGTGGCGCAAGGTACTGCGCACCCTCCAACAGAGCCAAGCCTTTATTTGGGGCGGCGGCAGCCTCATTCAGGATGTAACCAGTTGGCGGAGTCCCCTCTACTACTTGGGCTTAATGACCCTTGCACAGCGGTTTGGCTGTCGCACGATTGCTTGGGCACAGGGGATTGGACCGCTGCGATCGCCAGTCTATCGGGGGTGGACACGGGCAGTTCTCCGCCGCTGTCTGGCCGTCACGGTGCGGGATTCCGGATCAGCCGCCCTCCTGCGGCAGTGGGGGATTCCCCATCAACAGGGAGCTGATCCCGTGTGGCTGCTGTCGGCGCGTCCTGTTGCGCCCCCTCAGGAAAAGAGGGCGATTGCAGTTTGCTTGCGTCCCCATCGGCACCTGACGGGCGATCGCTGGCAGTTGTTGAAAATGGCCTTGCGTCAGTGGCAGCAAGAAACAGGTGTGCCGCTTTTGCTGTTGCCCTTTCAACCTCAACAGGATTTGCCCTTGGCTGAGGATCTCTATGGGGCATTGGTTCCTGAGCAGACGCAACTCGTGTCCTGTGAAGATCCCCGCGAGATGAAGGGACTCCTGGCGACAACGGCAGGGGCGATCGCCATGCGCCTGCATGCCTTGATTATGGCGGCCAGTGTTGGCTGTCGCTGCTTTGCCCTCAGCTACGATCCCAAGGTGAGTTACTTAATGGCCGATACGGGTATGGCCGGCGTTGAACTGGAGGCATTACCCCCTGACCCCACTGCCTTGGTTCAGCAATGGCAGCAGACATTTTCAGCCCCCCTGCCCGACTATCAACCCTACCTGCGGTCGGCGGCGGTTCACCGGGCAGTGCTGAATCTGCTCTAGGCCAGCCCACCAGCAAGGATAGGATAAGATTAACTCGATGCGTCGTTTTGTTGCGGCCCCCCATGAACGAATTCTATCGCCGCTATCCCACCGGCAGCATTGTTAGCGATTTATTGCAAATTCATGACGGTCTCTTCATTGTCAAAACGACCCTCTTAGTGGGGGACACCGTTCTAGCTACGGGGATGGCCGCTGCCCCGACCCTAGAACAGGCGGAAGATAGCGCCCGCCAGCGCGCCCTGCAACTTTTGGGAATTCACCTGCCTGTGCAAACGGAAGCAGAACTGATTCCCCGCCCCCCTGCAGCCCTAGAGGCGGCCCCTTGGTCAGAGGCCAGCAATACCGAGCTGCTCCTAGAACCCACCACCCCTCCCAGCCCCCGCCGTAGTAAGTCAGCGAGCGAGAAGCCGCCCACCAAGCGCGAGCCTGTGGATCTGGCGGATGAAATTGCCCAAACCACCGCGGAAATGAAACGCTTGGGATGGACAGAAGCCCAAGGCCGTGCCTGTTTACTCGAACGCTATGGTAAGCGATCGCGCCAGCAACTCACCGATGAAGAACTCTTGGATTTTCTCCACTTTTTGCGCAGCCAACCCAGTGCCAGCGAGCCATCGTTTTAGATAGCCCACCTCAGCAAAAAATTGCAAGAAAAGTTTATACTCTAGCGAAAACTTAAAGAAAAGCTATAGATTTTCACCCTGGCCGTGATCCCCCCTTTAGCTTCTTTACCATGAAGGAGTTGTTGCTGTCGAGGAAACATCTGTGCTGGGTCCTTTTGATGTTCCACCCTTGACCCTAGGCAGTGATCCCAGTGTCCGTCGCCAGTGGATTTTTCGCCTCGTTCTGCTGATGACGGTCTTTACCCTCTTTTTGATGGCGGTGGGCAGTGCCACACGGGTAATGGATGCCGGTTTAGCCTGTCCCGATTGGCCCCTCTGCTTTGGCACGCTGGTGCCGCAAATGGATCTGCAGATCTTTCTAGAGTGGTTTCACCGTCTGCTGGCCACGAGTTTAGGCCTGCTGGCGATCGCCTTTGCAGGATTAAGCGTGGCTTGGCGACAAGCGTTGTCTCCTTGGGTACCCTACGCTGCTGGGGCGGCACTGTGCCTTGTGATTGTGCAGGGGATTCTCGGCGGACTCACGGTGACTGAGTTGCTGCGCTTTGAAATTGTCACCGCTCACCTTGGTACAGGCTTGCTCTTCTTTTGTCTTTTAACGGCAATCACCGTTGGCTTGGCTCCCTTTAGTGGCACGGGTAGCGCCCGTTGGTTGCGGATTGTCGTACAGATCGCCGCTATATGTGTCTATGGCCAAAGCTTGTTGGGCGGCTTGGTGTCGTCGCAGTGGGCAGTACATCAGTGCCTCTATGGCGATCGCCTGTGTGGAGTGCTCAATAGCCATCTAATAGGCGTTGTCCCGGCCACCCTGAGCGTCCTCAGCGTTGTGATTGTGGCGTGGCGCAGCCCAGCTTTGGCTCCCCTGTTGCGGCAATTGAGTTTCTTGCTCCTGCCGCTGGTGGGTCTGCAAGTGGCTCTGGGGTGGAGCACTTTACAACTGAAGCTACAAGTCCCAGCACTCACCGTTGCCCATCAAGTGATTGGCGCCACCCTCTTGGGGTTGCTGGTTGCCATTTCCGCATTGGCGTGGCGCGATTGCTTACAGCAGGCCTTGCGATCGCCAACCCGCTTCCCTGAAGCATAGGTTTTGAAATCTTGAGGCTCCCATGACATTCCTAGCCAGACTTTCCTCCTCAACGGGAGATCTTTCAACAAAATTACTGGACTATGTCCAACTCACCAAACCTCGGTTAATTCTCCTCTTTTTGATTACGACTGCGGCGGCCATGGAAGTTGCAAGCCAAGGTCGGGTGGCTCCCCAACTGCTCCTGATTACCCTTGTCAGTGGTGCCTGTGCGGCGGCAGCAGCGAATACGATTAACTGTCTCTATGACCGCGACATTGATGCCATCATGGAGCGGACGCGCCATCGCCCTTTGCCGGCAGGTCGAGTTACTCCTTGGGAAGCCGGGTTTCTGGCAGTGCTCTTGGCAACAACGGCCTTTAGTCTTTTGGCGGTGTTTGCCAATCTTCTAAGTGCCTGCCTTGCCATGGTGGGAATTGCGGTTTATGTGGGGGTTTATACCCACTGGCTGAAGCGCTTGTCGCCGCAAAATATCGTTATTGGCGGTGCTGCCGGGGCGATTCCCCCTCTGGTGGGCTGGGCAGCAGTCACAGGAGAACTGAGTTGGGCAGCTTGGGTGCTGTTTGCCATTATCTTTATCTGGACGCCGCCCCATTTTTGGCCGTTGGCAATGCTGATTCAAGAGGACTATGCCCGCGTGGGAGTGCCGATGCTGCCAGTGGTGGATGGCGATCGCGTGACGGCACAGCAAATTTTCCGCTACACCTTGGCGCTGGTACCCACCAGCCTGTTGTTGGTTTACCCCTGTGGTGTGGTGGGTTGGATCTATGGTGGGGTGGCGATCGCCCTAGGCAGTTGGTTTATTTACCGCGCATGGCAGTTAACCCAGACTCCAGAGGACAAAGAACAGGCACGTAATCTCTTTAAGTTCTCGATTCTCTACCTGATGCTGCTGTGTGCCGCCATGGTGGGCGATCGCATTTTATTGCCCCACTTGCCCGAAAGTCTCGATCTCCTTGCTTGCCTCTTGAGTTAAGCTTGCGCCAACTGCTGCAACCATTCAATTAAAATTGGGTTCACCAACTCCGGGCGATCGTCGTGGGGACAGTGACCTGTATTCGGTAACCGTTCAATGCGAATTGGTAGCCGATCTTGATGGGCTTCAAAGTGCTTTGCCCCTGAAATCGGTGTCCAGGGATCCACCTCCCCCCAGAGCACGAGAATCGGCACTTGGATTTCTGGAAGCAAATCCACAATTTTTGGTCCGGGCGGGGCTGAAATCACGCGGGCAAACACTTCCTTGGCGCCGGCATCCATAGCCGGGCGATGCAGCAGTTCTACCAATTCATCGGTAATGGCCTCGGGATTGGCATAGACCTGCGTCAGGGTTTGACGAATGCGCTCGGGTTGTCGAATCTGATGAAAAATCAAATGGCCGATGACGGGAGAGGCCACCAAGGTGCGAAAAATGGCCGTAAAGAGGCTCTGCGCCCAATTCAATTCATTGGGACGGTGGTTCAGTCCCCCGGCACAGTTGAGGACACTCACAGCGCGACAGGTGTGGCCATAGCGAGCGGCCATCATCAGGCACAGCAGACCGCCAATGGAGTTGCCCACCCAAACTACGGGTTCACCAATATGGGCTTGCCAAAAGTCTGCCAGGAGTTCTGCCCACAAATCCAAGCTGTAGGTTAAATCCGGCTTTGCCGAAGCACCAAATCCCAGCAAATCAAGGGCATAGACACGGTAACCGGCGGCGGTAAGGGCAGGGATATTTTTGCGCCAGTGACCAATCGAGGCGCCAAAGCCGTGCACCAAAACGACGGGAGCACCACTGCCATTGACGCTGTAGCAGATGCGATGGCCGCGCCACATCCACTCTGCGGTGGGAAAAGCTGCGGTGGCTGAGAGCGTGGAGGTCATGCTGCCTCTTCCCTAATCGAGTATGTATTACTTTTAAGATAGCGATCTTTACTTTTCGTAACAATTTTATGACCACTGCACTGATCACGGGGGCAACGGGGGGATTGGGGCAAGCCTTTGCCCAAGCGTTGGCCGATCGCCAGCATCATCTCATCCTTACGGGTCGTTCCCTCGACGCCCTAGAGGCGCTCAAGGCTCGCCTTAGCCAACAGGTACCGGTCGTGTGTATCCCCCAAGACTTAAGTGAACCCGGTGCTGCTGTCCAGCTCTATGGGCAGATTCAAGCCTTGGGGCTAAGCGTAGATATGCTGATTAACAACGCCGGTTTTGGGGACTATGGGGCTTTTGGGGAGCGCGATCGCCAGCAATTAACCGACATGCTCCAAGTGAACATCACGGCACTGGTAGAACTCACCCATCTGGTGCTCCAAGAAATGCGCCCGCGGCGCCAGGGCACGATCATTAACGTTAGCTCCATTGCCGCTTTTCAGCCGCTGCCCTATCTTGCCGTCTATGCCGCCAGCAAAGCCTTTGTGCGCCACTTTAGCGAAGCGCTCTGGGCAGAGGTTAAACCCCTAGGAATTCGTGTCCTGGCCGTCTGCCCTGGGCCTACGGCTACGCAATTCTTTGAGCGCGCCGATATGCTCCGCAATCCGGCCCTCATTGCCCAGCAGGATACCCCCGCACAGGTAGTTGCCGAAACCCTTGCCGCTTTGCCAACCGATGTGGCCACGATCATTCCCGGTCAGCCTGCCAATCGCTTCCTTGCCTTTGCCAGTCGGCTGGTGCCGCGTCAGTGGTTGGTGCAGCAGTTAGAACCCCGCTTCCGTCCCCCCGCTCAATAGGAGCAAGCCCAAAAAGGAGCCACTGTTCCAGAGGCTGTGGAGCACCATGGCGGCACCGAGGTTTTGCGATCGCCAGTAGATGTAACTCAGCACTGTCCCCAGAACCGTCAGGGGCAACAGGTCGGCTAGGTTGAGATGGGCGATCGCAAACAGCAGCCCCGTTAAACCCATGGCCATTCCCAAGGGCAGATAGGATTGCACCGAACGAAAGAAGAACCCCCGAAAGAGAATCTCCTCAAAGAAGGGAGCCATCACTGCCACCATGACGTAGAGCAGGGCAAACGTGGTGTAATCGCGGCTTTGCAAAATGATCTCTAGCAGCGGATTGCCGCCCCCTTGGTTTTTCAGCAGTGCTTGACTAATCAATGAACTCAAGAGCACAAGCGGCAGGGCAGCCAGATAGCCACTAACACCCCAACGCAGGGCACCCCCTACTCCCCCCTGCCAGCGTAACCAATCCGAAGGGCGCTTACCAAAGGAACGCAGAAAGTACCAGAGCCAGCTCAATCCGGCCAAGGTCATCAGGGCGTAAGTCAGCAAGGCATAGAGGGTTTGTGCCATGGCAGAGCGCAGCGGCAACGCCATACCGATGAAGGAGCGCACCAAGGGCATGAGCACTAAACTAATGGCAAAAAAGAGGGCAAACCAGATCACCATGCCTGCCCAAAGGGTTTCCCAACCCCAAGGCACTGCCGTGAGTGGAGGTAGCGGCTGCTCCTGTGGGCGGCGCCGCAGATGCTGATAGATCCAGACAATCCAAAGAACAATGCCAATTAAACTGCCTAGGAGAGGGGTGGTACCAATGAGGACAAGGCGATAGAAGGCGGCTTGGGCGCGGTTTTGGACTGCGGTGGTCAAGGCAGTAAGGGCATCGGGTCGCTGTTGCAGTTCATACAGGCGTTTAAGGGCGCGATCGCGAAACCAGCCCTGAAGAGCATTTTTAATCAATGTTTCAGCATCGGGCAGCAATTGGGGCGGATCTGCCCATAACCCCATCAGCACCTCCGCGGTACTGTGGGTTGCCCCTTGCGCCTCGTTGATCAGGTGTTGCCAGGTGTCAAAGGCGCGATCGCGCTGGCCGGCATCGGCATAGAGGAGTCCTAATTCAAGACGCAGCCGTTGGTTTTGGGGCGTGGGAGTGGCCAGTACCTGTTCGTAGGCTTCAATGGCGCTTTGCACATTCCCTATCAGGCGATCGCGGGTGGCCACATCCCCTAACTCCTGCCATTCGTGGGCTTGTAGCGACAAATTGGTTTGTAAGAGGTTAATTTGCCCTTGGGTTTGGGGTTCGAGGTAACTCCCAACCAACGACACCGTAATCAGGGCAGCCACTACCACACTGAGGGCAGCAAGCACCAACCGTTTGAGAGACATAGGGCAAAGCTGACAAAGGACTTCCCAAAACCTTAGCGGAAAGCGACCTAATAGATCAATCGAGTGATCCTCCTTTTGTGTCATTTTAGACACGGAGCTGTATTTCAGTTTAATGCCATGAGTAACAATGACTCCAAAGTATCCTTGGCAATTGCTTGCGTCTCTTTTGTATTCCTTTTTTCTCTTCCCTCCACAGCATTGGTGCAAAAATATTTTGGCTTAATTGGTATTTTGAGTTATCTCACTATTATACAGTGACCTTGGTGTCCCTTCTCAAACTCAGATCTCAAATTTTCTCTTTTGTTTCTAAGTTTTACTTTGCTATTCTTATCTGTGTGATTGGTTTTGGGATTGCTTGCTTTTGGATTCTCTATCCGATAGAAAACGAAGGTCTTCTTGGAATTGGTAGCGATCGCGATGAAGCATTGAATATTGCTTTTGGGGAGTTGATGCAAGGACGATACCCCTATTTTGCAAACACTCACTTAGGTGGAAAGATAACACCTCTACCCGGAGCTATACTAATCGCTTCACCATTTATCTTACTGGGTAACAGCGCCTATCAAAATCTATTTTGGCTAGGGGTATTTATTGTTTTGACAACCATATACTTAGAAAGTTATGTATCAGCTATTATAATGCTCATATTCTTGTCGGTTTTATCACCGGCATTTCAGTACGAGTATATTTCAGGTGGCGATTTGATTGCAAATAGTATCTATGTTTTAACAGCAATTTTTCTACAAATGAAAGCTTTACCCTCTGCGTCACTTTCTGCAAAAATTAGCACGAGTCTTTTTACAGGAATTGCCCTAGCTTCGCGCAGTAATTTTCTAACACTACTACCATTGATATTCATTCTTTTCTGGCGCGCTAGTGGCCGAAGACTAGCAGTCACTCTGACTTACTTATCTGTTTCTGTACTGACATTTATATCTATTGTAATGCCATTTTATCTTGTTTTGCCCAATTCATTTCCGCCTTTTTTTGCTGGTAATAAATTAAATGAGCTGAATGCTTCCCTGCCATTTGTCAGCACTGGAATTATTCTCTTGACATTACTTGTATCTCTTTTCCTATCACTTCACTTAGTCAAGGTGCCTACGGCAAATTTACTACGTTCTTTCATGATCTGCTGTGCAGCGGTTCAGACTCTGCCAATGGTGTGTGGTGTGCTTCTGATGAGTATTCTTAACCAGCAGCTAGACTTCCGTTTCCTATCCCATCGCTATGGCCTTCTGTTCCTTTTCTTTGCCCTTTGGGGGCTATGGCCGGTGTTACTTGCGCAAAATCCTTCCAAGGGAAGTGCTCCGTCTGCATAGCTCCGACGGCCTTAGGAGTAGCCTCTCTATCGGATCCTTGCCTCAGGGTCCGCAAGTCGGTTAAATGGAGACTTGTTGCGTGGACATCGTTACTATGGGTATTGATCTAAGCCGTATTCCTGCCCAACCTAAGCCGGGTATTGTCAATGTGCTGGTGGAAATTGCGGGGGGCAGCCGCAATAAATATGAGTTTAATAAGGAAATGAATGTCTTTGCCCTCGATCGCGTCCTCTATTCAGCGGTGACCTATCCCTATGATTATGGGTTTATTCCCAATACGTTGGCGGAGGATGGCGATCCCCTCGACGGTTTAGTGATCATGGATGAGCCGACATTTCCGGGGTGTGTGATTCCTGCCCGCCCCATTGGCTTACTGGAGATGATTGACAGTGGCGATCGCGACGAGAAAATTCTCTGTGTGCCTGCTGATGATCCTCGCTATGCTGAGGTGAAATCCCTTAAGGACATTGCGCCCCACCGCCTTGAAGAAATTGCCGAGTTCTTCCGCACCTACAAAAATCTGGAAAAAAAAGTGACTGAAATTCTCGGCTGGCAGGATGTGGATGCCGTGCAGGCCCTTGTGGAAAAATGCATCAAGGCCTACAAGGGTTAGTGCCTAACCAGCACACGCTCTAAAAAAACGCGGGTTCGCTCCTGTTTTGGACGACGAAACAGTTCTTGGGGCGACCCTTCCTCAATAATTTGGCCATCGGCAAGAAACACGACGCGGCAAGAGACTTCACGGGCAAACTGCATCTCGTGGGTGACCACCACCATGGTCATGGCTTCTTCAGCCAGTTGTCGCATCACAGCGAGGACATCCCCCACCAGTTCCGGATCAAGGGCAGAGGTGGGTTCGTCAAAGAGGAGAATCTCCGGCTGCATGGCCAAGGCGCGGGCGATCGCCACCCGCTGTTGTTGTCCCCCGGAGAGTTGCCGAGGATAGGCATCCCGTTTGTCCAGCAAACCCACTTTCGCCAATAAACGTTCGGCCATTTCGATAGCCACACGGCGGGGGAGTTTGCGCACAAGGATGGGGGCTTCAATAATGTTTTGCAGAACCGTCATGTGGGGAAAGAGGTTAAAGCTCTGAAAGACCATGCCCACTTGACGGCGAATTCTTCTCAGTTGCTGAGGGGTTGGTGTCGGCGGCAGGTAATGGCCGAGAATGAAAATCTCTCCCGATTGGTACGTCTCCAATCCATTCAAGCAGCGGAGTAAGGTGCTTTTGCCGGAACCACTGGGGCCAATGAGGGCGACCACCTCTTGTTTAGCAACCGTGAAGTTAATGTCCTTGAGGACATGGCGATCGCCAAAATATTTATTGAGGTGGCGTGTTTGGATCACGATTTCTGGGGCTGCCCCACGCTGAGTCATCGCTGCTTCCTAAAAACCGCTATGCTGACTAAACAGATTCTCCCCATCGCCAATTGGTTGGGCTAGGGTTATCAATAGTGGGGAAATACTTCTCCTTGCTCCCCATGATACGGTGGGAGAACACAGTTCTATGATCGATCGCTAAACTTGAGAGTGCCGAAAAACCCATCCCGCAGCATCTGCTATGTCCACCCTTGTCATTGTTGAATCTCCGACAAAAGCCCGTACCATTCGCAAATTTTTGCCCCCGGACTATCGCGTGGAAGCCTCGATGGGTCATGTCCGTGATCTGCCCCGCAGCGCGGCCGATGTGCCCCCCGAACTCAAGGGGGAAGAGTGGGCAACCCTCGGGGTGAATGTTGCTGCCGGCTTTGAACCCCTCTACATTGTCCCCAAAGACAAGCAAAAAGTTGTCAAAGACCTGAAAACTGCCCTAAAAACTGCTGACGAACTCCTGCTGGCAACCGATGAAGACCGCGAAGGGGAAAGTATTAGTTGGCACTTGCTGCAACTATTGGAGCCAAAGGTGCCGGTGCGGCGGATGGTCTTCCATGAAATTACGGAAGAGGCGATCCAAGAAGCGCTGCGCAATTGCCGCGATGTCAATCAACAACTGGTGCGTGCCCAAGAAACGCGGCGCATCCTCGACCGCTTGGTGGGCTATACCCTGTCACCCCTGCTGTGGCGGAAGATTGCCCCCCACCTCTCAGCCGGACGAGTGCAGTCGGTGGCCGTGCGCCTATTAGTGCAACGAGAGCGGGAACGACTGGCCTTCCGTAAGGGGCAATTTTGGGATCTCAAAGCCACTCTAGATCAACGGGGCACGCTTTTTCCAGCCCGTTTGGTGAGTGTCGGCGGTCAACGCTTGGCCACAGGCAGTGACTTTGATCCGGCCACGGGACAGGTGCGCAATCCCGAAGCGGTCTTGCTCTTAGATGCGGCGGCGGCCAATGCCCTGCGCGATCGCCTGCTAACAGAAACATGGACGGTGACGGAGCAAGAGGAACGCCAACAGACGCGCAAACCTGCTCCCCCCTTTACCACCTCGACCCTGCAACAGGAGGCCAACCGCAAACTCCACCTCTCGGCCCAAGAGACAATGCGCATTGCCCAAAAGCTCTACGAAGAGGGCTATATCACCTATATGCGCACCGACTCGGTGCATCTGTCGGAGCAGGCGATCGCTGCTGCGCGCAGTTGTGTGGAAGCGATGTACGGCAAAGCCTTTTTGTCGCCGCAGCCGCGCCAGTACACCACCAAAACCAAGGGTGCCCAAGAGGCCCACGAAGCAATCCGGCCTGCCGGCAGCCGGTTTCAGACCCCCCAAGAAACAGGACTTAAGGATCGGGAACTGGAACTGTATGAATTGATTTGGAAGCGCACGATAGCCTCCCAAATGGCCGATGCCCGTGTGACCCTGCTAACGGTTTCAATTACGGCCGGGGATGCCCTCTTCCGTGCCCACGGGAAGCGCATTGATTTTCCGGGCTTTTTCCGTGCCTATGTGGAAGGATCCGATGATCCCGATGCCGCCCTTGAAAGTCAAGAGGTGATTCTGCCGCAAATGCAGGTGGGGGATATTCTCCGCTGCCAAGCCCTTGAAAGTGTTGGGCACGAAACGCAGCCGCCGCCGCGCTACACCGAGGCGAGCCTTGTCAAAGCCCTCGAACAAGCCGGCATTGGGCGCCCCAGCACCTACGCCACAATCATCAGCACGATCCAAGACCGCGAGTATGCTATTCGCCGCGGCAATACCCTTGAACCCACGTTTACCGCCTTTGCCGTTACCGCTCTGCTGGAGAAATACTTTCCCGATTTAGTGGACATTAACTTCACGGCGCGGATGGAGCAAGCCCTCGATGATATTTCCACGGGGGAGGTGCAGTGGCAGCCCTACCTTGCATCTTTCTACCTAGGTGAAAATGGTCTTGAGCAGCAGGTGAAAGAGCGGGAGCGCACGATTGAGGCCACGGAAGCAAGAGCAATCCCCCTGCCGGAACTGAATGCGGAAGTGGTGGTGGGGCGCTTTGGGCCTTTTGTTGTCTATCGGAATGGCAACGGCAGTCCACCCATTAAGGCCTCCTTGCCTCAAGACGCCACGCCCGGTAGCCTTACCCGTGAACAGGTAGAGCAACTCATTCGCCAGAAACTAGAAGGTCCGGACAAGCTGGGGGTGCATCCTGAGACTGGGGAACCGATCTTCTTGCTGACGGGGCGCTTTGGTCCCTATGTGCAGTTGGGGGAAGCCACCGAGGCCAATCCAAGACCAAAACGGGCTTCCCTACCCAAGGGAGTGAGTCCCGATGAAGTCACCCTCGACTTAGCAATTACCCTCTTGTCACTGCCCCGCACATTGGGAGTTCATCCCGAAACCGGCAAACTGATTCAAGCCAATCAAGGCCGCTTTGGCCCCTACATTGTCCATGACCCTGAAGGTGAAAAGGACTATCGCTCCCTCAAGGGGGAGGATGATGTCTATACGATTACGCTGGAGCGTGCCCTAGAGCTACTGGCAACTCCAAAATCCAGTCGCGGCCGTGCCAAGAAACAGGTGCTAGCGATTTTGGGGAACCACCCCGAGGATGGGGAGCCGGTGCAAGTTCTAGATGGTCCCTATGGTCCCTATGTCAACCACGGTAAGGTGAATGTCTCACTGCCGGAGGGGGTGACGCCAGAGACAATGACGCTTGAGCAAGCCCTCTCCCTGTTGGCGGAAAAAGCCCCCCAGAAAACCCGCCGCACGTCAACGGCCACCGCCCCGAAAACAAAATCAACAACAAAAAAGGCTACTGCAAAGGCGGCCACTAAGACCACAAAAACCAGCCGTCGTAAGTCAACGCCAACCTAGATGAATTCCCCCTTTGCCGCTGAAACCCTTCTCTTTGAGCGATCGCGCCCCCGCCCAGAGGCGCTGCGCATCATCTACGGCTTTCCCAATACCTACAGCGTTGGCATTACTAGCTTGGGGTATCAACTGGTGTGGGCGCAACTGGCCAGCCGTGCCGATGTGGCGATAAGCCGTCTCTTTACGGATGTACAGGAGCCACTGCCGCGGGATCCAGAGTTGGTGGGGTTTTCCCTCTCGTGGGAGTTGGACTACGGCAATCTGTTGGCGCTCTTAGAGCGGCTGGGCATTCCGATTTGGCAGCGCGATCGCCAAGAGAGCCACCCCCTTGTCTTTGGCGGTGGTTCTGTCCTGACGGCCAACCCTGAACCCTTTGCGGATTTCTTTGATGTGATTTTACTGGGGGATGCGGAGCCACTCCTAGAGCCGTTTCTGAACACTGTGGCTCAGGTGCGCACTGCCCCGCGATCGCAACGGCTGGAAGCCCTTGCCCAATTGCCCGGCCTCTATGTCCCCAGTCTCTATGCGGTCAGTTATGCCAGTGCCACCGGCCCCCTTCAGGGAATTGAACCGCTAAAGTCCACGGTACCCCCTACGGTGGCCAAACAAGTGCATCGCGGCCAGAGCCTTGCCACCTCCACAGTGGTTACCCCCCTTGCGGCTTGGGAAAAGATCTACATGGTGGAGGTGGTGCGCAGTTGTCCAGAGCTATGTCGCTTTTGCTTGGCCAGCTATTTGACGTTGCCCTTTCGCACACCGAGCTTAGAAACCCTGATTCCCGCCATTGAGCAGGGGCTAGCGGTCACCGATCGCCTAGGACTTTTGGGTGCCTCCATTACCCAACATCCCGAATTTCCCGCCTTGATGGAGTATTTACGTCAGCCGCAGTTTGACCATGTGCGGGTGAGTTTGGCCTCTGTGCGCACAAATACGGTCACGGAATCCCTTGCCCAACTCTTGAGTCAACGGGGCAGTCAGTCACTGACAATTGCTATTGAAACAGGCTCTGAACGCCTACGCCAAGTGATTAACAAAAAGCTTGAGACCGATGAGATTCTTGCTGCCGCCAGCCATGCCCAAGCCGGTGGCCTCAAGGGGCTGAAGTTCTATGGCATGGTGGGACTGCCCACAGAGACTGATGCCGATGTTGCAGCCACAGTGGATCTCTTTCGCCAATTGAAAAAAATAGCGCCGCGACTGCGACTCACCCTAGGCTGTAGTACCTTTGTGCCCAAAGCCCACACTCCCTTTCAGTGGTGGGGCGTTCAACCTGTGGCCGAAAAACGCCTCAAGTTTCTAAAAAAAGAGTTGGCCAAATTGGGGGTAGAGTTTCGTCCCGAATCCTATAGTGACTCGCTGATTCAAGCTTTAATTTCGCGGGGCGATCGCCGGCTGGCTCCCCTCCTAGAGCGGGTTCGCCACTATGGCACTTCCCTCGGCAGTTATCGCCGTGCTTTTAAGGAGCTGCGGGGACAGTTGCCGGACTTTGAAGCCTACGTCACTGCCAATTGGCCAGTGGAGACTATCTTACCGTGGCAGCATCTGGAGAGTGGCCTGCCCAGCCAAACCCTGCAAAATCATCTCAAGCGGGCGATCGCCAGTTCATGAATGCAACATGAATCCAAATGGAGATAAAAAAGAGGCCGACCCCTGGGGAGTCGGCCGGCGGATTACTTGGGAACGCGCGCTAGACCGTACAAAGCAATTGGCAACAGGATTAGCTATGCACCACGAGCTTGACGTTGGCGTTCTGAAGGCCAGGGCGCTTCACCTCAGCCAAGGTTTTGTTGATGGCATATTTTTGGTTGATCGAGTTGATTAGCTCAGTTTGGTTGTGTTTTTTGGCCACACCCCAGAGATCGGCAATCAGATCAAAAGTGCCATCGGCGTTGCGGGACCAGCCCAGATCGTACTCGCCGTCAAGAACAGCGACGATGTCGGCGCGCACACGTTGGCCGTTGTAACCCCGCACGTCGGCATCGGTTTTCACCGCAATGCCCAAATCGCGCAGAGAGGCTTTTAGGATTTCAGCATCGGTAATTTTCGTACGCAGGGTGCTGAAGTGAGACATGTGGATTTCCTCCAGATTGAGACAGAAACATTGGACTGAATGAACCACAATTTATGGCGAACCAAACCCCTGTGGTCGGGTCTTTCTCCCGTCTGCATAGGGCAGACAGAAGGAAGCTTGTCAGAACTCCAGTCGCTGGTATTCAGCCACTGAAGCAGCCGCCGGACGCGCCCGTTGGCGTGCCCAATCGCGAAGTGCCGTGACCTGCTCTTGCATCGTCTTGGAAAGGGGTTGAGTGGCACGGCTGGCGGCAATAATATCTAACTGGGTAAACTCGCGCCCTTGAGCAAAGGCTTCGTACATGGCGGCAATGATGGCCTGCTCAATCTCGGCACCGGAAAAGCCATCACAGATATTGGCCAGTTGCTCTAGATCAAAGCGATCGATATCACGGCGACGCTTGCTCAGGTGAATGCGAAAGATTTCCTTGCGCTCCTCGGCATTGGGCAAATCCACAAAGAAAATTTCATCAAAACGGCCTTTGCGTAAGAATTCACCGGGGAGGCGCTCGACGCGATTGGCCGTCGCCAAGACAAAGACGGGAGACTTTTTCTCCTGCATCCAAGTCAGGAAGGAGCCAAAGATACGGCTAGAGGTACCGCCATCGGAGTCCGAAGAGCCTGCTCCACCGGCAAAGGCCTTGTCCATTTCATCAATAAAGAGAATGGCAGGGGAAATGGATTCAGCAGTTTTCAGAGCGTTGCGTAAATTTGCTTCGGAGCGTCCCACCATTGACCCGTCATAGACCCGCCCCATATCCAAGCGCAGCAGCGGTAGACCCCAAAGGCGAGAGGTGGTTTTGGCAATGAGGGACTTCCCGCAGCCGGGCACGCCCAAAATGAGCATCCCCTTGGGTTGGGGTAGGCCGTATTCCCGCGCTTTTTCACTAAAGGCATTGGCGCGTTGCCGCAACCAAGTTTTGAGTTCCTCTAGACCCCCCACAGAATCAATGGTTTCATCCACTTCCATGTATTCCAGGATGCCGTTGCGGCGGATGAGTTGCTTTTTCTCGGAAAGGATGATGTCCACCTCGGCTTCGGTGAGGCGACCGGCGGTAACTTTGGCTTTGCGAAAGACTTTTTCGGCTTCATCCCGCGTCAGGCCAAGGGTGGCTTTAACCAGTTTTTCGCGGGCTTCGGGGGTGAGGCGACGACTGCGAGGATCTAGTTGCTCCCCTAGGACTTGATCCAGTTCGTTGATACTTGGCAAGGGATAGTCAACGACAACGATTTCTTTTTCCAGTTCGACGGGAATCCGCTGCGCCGCTTCCGGGGACATGAGAATAATGGTTTTGTGGCTGTTCTTGAAGCTGGCGATCGCGTCCCGCAGGGAGCGAGTTACAGGGGGTGAATCAATGAAGGGGTGCAAATCCTTAAAGACGTAGATGCCCGGTTCCCGTTGGTGAACAACCCATTGAATCGCGGCCTCCGGTGAGACAGTGTTATGGTGGCTGTTGTTGCGGGGATGACCATACTCAACCATGCCGTGGGTCACCGTCCAGATGTAGAGCTTGCGGGGAGACCGCCCTTGAGACCCGACTTGGCTTTGGGCAATGCTGGCGATCGCCTGCTCAGCCCGCTCTTCTTCGGAGGTCAGGAGGTAGATCAGTGGATATTGCGCTTGGATTAGGATACTCAACTCTTCTTGCACAGCCATCACCTCCTTTTTTCAAGGTTGACCCGATACCCCCGCCCTTAGCTTAGCGGGCAGACACCAACTCCACGGAGAGCGAGGGAACACTGAGGCTATCCTCATCAATCACCGTCGGCTGATCGACCAAGGCCGTTAGCTCATCCCCCCGTAGGACAAGGGCACTGGCGCATTTTGGGCAGTGATAGACCCGATGCACATTACCGTGCTTTTGCTCTGCGTATTCCGCGAAGACTTCTGGGTGAGCCAGCAGAAATTCAATGGCACGTTCCGCAAGGGTAGACATCGTTTCCTGCTCGATCACAGCGGCAATTTTTAGCTGGCGGTGCACATCGGGGGACAGATACAACGTAACCTTTTGCTTATCTTCCATAGGGGTTAGAGACGTACCTAGGTATGTGTGTCAGTGTAGTGAGCCACTCCAAGGGGTGTCAAGGCACAGTGCTGTCAAAACGGCAAAATCGTAATATTTAGTTACATTAAGCCCCGCTTGCTTAAAACTCAGTTACAGGAGTGATGGTGCCGTCCCGAACTGGGTGGCGATCGCCAGCCGCACACCATTGACAAAATCCCACCCTGACTGGGCCTTGCGGCCACTCAACTGCACTTGACTCAACAGCAGCCGCCCCTCTCCCGTCTGGACAACAGGTCCCCATCCCTTAATCAGCTCCACCACGGTGCCAGGAGCAGCGGACACCTCGGGCGCACCGACAAAAGACCGTAAGGGTTCGGGTAATTCCGCAGCAACTTCAGGTACTAACGGCCACGTTTGTAGCAGTTTCAAGGGGGTGTCTTGCCACTGAGTGTAGGCATAGGGATAAAAGGCGCGCACTTGGTTGTGGAGGGCGAGGGCAGATCGCCGCCAATCAATGGCATAGTTACTTTTTTGGATGAGGGGAGCATAGGTGGCCTCAGCCTCGTTTTGCGGTTCGGGGTGAAGTTGCCCCCATTGCTGCAACGTTTCCAGCAGCAGATCGGCACCAATGTGGCTGAGCTTCCTACTGAGGGTAGCGGCGTTATCCCCTAGCTCAATGGTCACTGTTCGCTTCAGGAGCATCGGGCCTGTGTCCATGCCGGCATCCATGAGCATTGTGGTTACACCGGTTTCCCGTTCACCGTAGTAGAGTGCCCACTGAATGGGAGCTGCACCGCGATACTTGGGCAACAGTGAGCCGTGGATATTGAGGCAGCCGTAGCGGGGAATCTCAAGGATTGACGGGGGCAGAAGTTGACCGTAGGCAACCACCACAAAGAAATCGGCGGCCAGCGATCGCAGGATGTCAGGCAACTCTGCCTCTCGACGCAGCCGCTCAGGTTGCCAGACCGCTAAGCCGTGGTTGAGGGCTAAGGTCTTCACCGGCGAAGGAGACACTTGATTGCCCCGTCCCCGCCGCCGATCAGGCTGGGTGACCACCCCCAAGACCCGATGGGCCTCCGTTTCCAGCAGCCGCTGTAGGGGCGGAAGGGCAAACTCTGGTGTGCCAAAATAGACGATTTTCAACCGCTGCCCACTCCCTGCGAAACATCCACTGCTGGTTTAGAGATCGTCAGGGGCTTCTGCTTCGGGAGGGATAGCGGTTTCCCCAACATCACCGCTGCCGTTGAGGTCTTCTTCTGAGGCTTGGGAGCCACCACTAATTACCATCAAGTCCACCTGCTGACGATAGGAGTCCACATTTTTAATCAGCACTTCAACGCGATCGCCCAAGCGGTAACGCAATCGGTTGCGTCGGCCCGTCAAGGTTTGAGCAAGGGCGCGGTAGTCATACCAGTCATCTTTGAGGGAACTGACATGAACTAAGCCCTCAACATTAAAATCAATCAGTTCGACAAAGAAGCCATAGGACTGTACCCCCGTAATAATACCGGGACGCACTTCACCGATGCAGGCTTGGACTTGACGCACCCGTTGCAGACCCACCAAATCTTTCCAAGCCGTGTAGGTTTGCCGCTCCCGCTCTTGGAGGTGGGGAACCAGTTCGTTCAGGAGGGTATCCACCTCGCGCTGGACATCGGTGGTGAAAACCGACCAGTTCACTTGCTCTAAACAAGCGGAGTCACCGAGATTAACGCGCTCCTTGGCCCGTGGACCGCGGCGATCGCGCCCCTCCGTGAGCAGAAGATGCAAAATGCGCTGATTGACAATGTCGGTGTAGCGTTGCAAAGGAGAGCAGAAGTGGCCATAGCCTTCCCCAGTGGCCAAGCTAAAGTGGGGTAGTGGCACACTGGCATCACTGGCGGGTTTGAGTTTATCCAGTAAGAGTTCTTGCAACAGCGGTGCCAAATCTGAGGTGGCCAACTGGGCCATAAAGCGCTGACAGTCGCGTGGGGTAACTTGGGAGGGATTCTCTAGACTCAAGGGCAAGCCCAGATTTTGGCAGAGCTTGAGAAAATCCTGCACTGCGTAGAGTTCGGGGACAGGCTGGATGCGGTAGAGGGCAGGCACACCCAACTTCCTTAGATGACGGGCAATTAATTCATTGGCAAGAACGACTAAACTTGTCCAAGGGGTAACCTGGGGTAGGGAAATAGCGGGTGCTAGACCCTCGTCTGCATAGGCAAGACTCAAGGCATCCGCAAATGGGATTTCAATACTGCCCCGTTGCTGGCGTTGCTGACTGACGGCCTGGGCAAGGTGAATCAGGGCACGCAGCCAATCGCCCGAACTATCTCCCAAGGCAAGGGTGGCCGCGACCTGCTCACTGGTAACACAGGCATCCACGCGGATACGACTGCGGTACATCTTGTAGGACTGGACGGTGCCGCTGTTGTCAATTGCAATTAGGAGGGAAATTGCCGCGCGATCGCTCCCTGGCAGGAGGCGCAGCATCTCCAGCTCCTGGGGGAGGAGGGGCAGACTCAGTTCAGGGGTGGCCAAGGTCATGCCCAGTCGCCGTGCCGTCCGATCCAGCAATTCATCGCGGGGGAGCAGACCTCCCACATCACTGATGTGAATTCCCAACTGCCAGAGGTTCGGCGTGAGGGGATCAAGGGAAAAAGCGACTTGGGGTTCTTGACCGGGGGCAACTAGGGTAATGGTGACCAACTCCCGCAAGTCTTGGCGATCGCTTAAATCCAAATCCGCCAACTGGGCATTCAACGTTGCTGCCGCTGTGCGCACCGCTGGGCTAAATTGCCGCACGAGGTTATGCTTGCAGCAAATCAGGTCTAAGACAGGGGCCGATTGGGCATCCGTGCCTAAAATCTGGCCAATTTCTCCTATGGGCAAGTATCCCCCCAAGGGATAGCGGCGAATGTTTACATGCACCAGTTGATCCACGACGGTGGATAGATCGGGCACGAGGTCATTTGGCTCAAGGGCAATTTCAAAGAGCAGGCGATCGTCAAGGGGGATAGCCCGAAAACCGTCTTCCGTCTGTTTAACCCGGGCAATCACCGAGGGATTTCCCCGCTCTAAAATCAGCTTCACTTCCCCTTCGGGAGATTTCTTGCGGCGGCCCTCACGGGTGACCCGCACCAGCACGCGATCGCCATTCCAAGCAGTACTGAGTTGATGCTCGCGTATAAAAATATCTTCAGCGCCCTCGGTCTCCTGAATAGCAAAGCAAAAGCCCTTGCTGGAGCAGCGCAGCCGCCCTTCAATCAAGCCCTCATCACCGGCACGGCGATACTTGCCCCGTTCTTTGATCAGGAGGCCAATGCGTTCTAGGGCATCAAGGGCAATTTCCAGTTCTCGCTGGCTCTCAGGATCATCGCAGCCGAGCTTTTTTTCGAGAACTTTGGGGGCAACGAATTTATCTTCGCTAAAGTTGGCAAGCAGACTCGCAATCGTAAAATGCATCGGTAACTCGGTGAAGGAAGGGCAACAGCGGATGTAGCGTTGTTGGTATCAAGTATCCAAACTGTAGCTTATCACAGTTGCAGAAGTCTCTTAGGGGATCCCCATTTTGTCCTATAATTGTGGCGCGTTGATTCTGGGCACGAAACATCCTAGATTTGAGGAATGGCGATCGCCCGCATCAATTCCTGTTCTCCATCGTTGTCCATCAGTTCAGGCATCTATGAATCAATCTGAAATTCTCGAAAAGGTCAAAGCAATTGTTGCCGATCAACTGAGTGTTGATCCAGAAAAAGTTGTGCCCGAAGCCAGTTTTGCCGAAGATCTCAATGCCGACTCCCTCGATTCTGTGGAGCTGATCATGGCCCTTGAGGAAGCCTTCGGCGTAGAGATTCCGGACGAAGAGGCAGAGAAACTCAAAACCGTCCAAGATGTCCTTGACTTTATCAATAGTAAGGTAGCTGCATAGGTCCATGGCAAAGGCGCACCAAAAACGGGTAGTTGTCACGGGGATGGGAGCAATTACCCCCCTCGGGAACACCCTTGCGGAGTATTGGGAAGGGTTAATGGCCGGTCGCAACGGCATTGACTACATCACGGCCTTTGATGCCAGTCACCATGAGTGCCGCATAGCGGGTGAGGTGCGGGGCTTTGACCCCACCCTTTACATGGATCGCAAAGATGCCAAGCGTATGGATCGCTTTGCCCAATTTGCCGTGGCTGCCAGCAAGCAAGCCCTTGCGGATGCCCAGTTAACCATTGACAACAGCAATGCCACGGACATTGGCATCATTATTGGCACTGGTGTGGGGGGAATCAAGGTGATGGAGGAGCAGCAGGAGATCTATCTCACCAAGGGGCCCAGTCGCTGCAGTCCCTTTATGATTCCAATGATGATTGCCAACATGGCTGCTGGACTCACCGCCATTCACACCGGTGCCAAAGGGCCTAATTCCTGTGCCGTGACTGCCTGTGCAGCGGGATCCAATGCCATCGGCGATGCTTTCCGCATGGTGCAACATGGCTATGCTAAGGCAATGATCTGCGGTGGTACGGAGGCAGCAATCACGCCCCTGTCAGTGGCCGGTTTTGCGGCTGCGCGTGCCCTGTCCACCCGCAACGATGACCCCCAGCATGCCAGTCGTCCCTTTGACCTCAGCCGTGATGGCTTTGTCCTCGGCGAAGGAGCCGGCATCCTAATTCTGGAAGAATTGGAATTTGCCCTGACCCGCGGGGCACGCATTTATGCGGAAATGGTGGGCTATGGCCTCACCTGTGATGCCTACCACATGACCGCTCCCTCACCGGGGGGCGAAGGGGCCGCCCGTGCCATTGAAGCCTGCCTTAAGGATGGGGGAATTACCCCGGATCAGGTGAGCTACATCAATGCCCACGGCACCAGTACCCCCGCCAACGACAGTACGGAAACCGCCGCCATTAAGCGCGCCCTTGGGGAGGAAAATGCCCGTCGTGTTCCTGTGAGTTCGACAAAATCCATGACGGGGCATCTCTTGGGGGGATCGGGGGGCATTGAGGCGATCGCTACGGTGATGGCAGTTGCCCACGATCGCATCCCCCCTACAATTAACTTGGAACAGCCAGATCCTGCTTGCGACCTGGACTATGTTCCCCATCAGAGCCGGGCTTGTCCGGTGACGGTGGCTTTGTCCAACTCCTTTGGCTTTGGTGGGCATAACGTAACGTTGGCCTTCCGCAAATACACTCCCGACCGTTAACTTCTGCTGCAAACCCAATTAGAGAGAGGAAGCAATGCCTGCGGTGACTCAATCCCTTGATGAACTCTGTATTAATGCCATTCGGTTCCTAGCGATCGATGCGGTGCAAAAGGCCAACTCTGGGCACCCCGGTCTGCCCATGGGGGCAGCACCCATGGCCTATGTGCTCTGGAACCAGTTCATGCGGCATAACCCCAAAAATCCGCAGTGGTTCAATCGCGATCGCTTTGTCCTCTCAGCGGGTCATGGCTGTATGTTGCAGTATGCCCTGCTGTATCTTACGGGCTACGACAGTGTTACGATTGAGGACATCAAGCAGTTTCGCCAATGGGGGTCGCGCACACCCGGTCACCCCGAAAACTTTGAAACCCCCGGTGTGGAAGTAACCACAGGTCCTCTCGGTCAAGGGATTTGTAATGCCGTTGGCTTAGCAGTGGCCGAGGCGCATTTGGCGGCTCGCTTCAACAAGCCCGATGTCAAACTAGTGGATCACTACACCTATGTCATCCTCGGCGATGGCTGCAATATGGAAGGCATTTCCGGTGAAGCCTGCTCCCTCGCCGGTCACTGGGGTCTGGGTAAACTCATTGCCCTCTACGACGATAACCATATTTCCATTGACGGCTCCACCGACATTGCCTTTACGGAGGATGTCTGCAAGCGTTTTGAGGCCTACGGTTGGCACGTGCAGCACGTGGCCGATGGCAATACGGATCTCGCAGGCATTGCCAAAGCCATTGAAGCCGCCAAAGCGGTAACCGACAAACCTTCCCTCATCAAGATCACCACTACCATTGGCTATGGCTCTCCGAACAAAGCCAATACTGCCGCAGTGCATGGCGCGGCTCTAGGGCCTGAGGAAGTCAAGCTCACCCGCGAAAACCTCGGTTGGCCCTATGAGCCTTTTGTGGTTCCTGAAGAGGTGCTGAATCACTTCCGCAAAGCCATTGAGCGGGGTGCTAGCTATGAATCCGAATGGAACCAAACTTTGGCCACCTATCGCCAGAAATATCCTGAGGAGGCCGCCGAGTTTGAACGGCTACTGCGCGGGGAGTTGCCCGCCAATTGGGATGCCGATCTGCCGAGCTATACGCCCGAAGACAAGGCTGTGGCCACCCGCAAGCATTCGGAAATTTGCCTAAATGCGATCGCCCCTAAGCTGCCGGAACTCATCGGTGGGTCTGCGGATCTGACCCACTCCAACCTCACGGAACTCAAGTGCTCCGGTGACTTCCAAAAAGGCCAGTACCAAAATCGCAACATTCGGTTTGGGGTGCGCGAGCACGGCATGGCCGCCATCTGCAATGGCATTGCCCTCCACAATTCCGGCTTGATTCCCTACTGTGCTACGTTCTTGGTCTTTGCCGATTACCTGCGGCCTGCCCTACGCCTCTCAGCCCTCTCCCGAGCAGGGGTCATTTATGTCATGACCCACGATTCCATTGCCCTTGGCGAAGACGGCCCCACTCACCAACCCGTAGAAACCTTAGCTTCCCTGCGGGCAATTCCTAACCTTTTGGTGATCCGCCCTGCCGATGGCAATGAAACTTCGGGTGCCTACCAAGTGGCAATCCAACGGCGTAAGCAGCCGACCCTCCTCGCGCTTACCCGCCAAAATGTGCCTAACTTGGCCGGTACTTCTGCCGCCAATGTGGCCAAGGGAGCCTACACACTGGTGGATTGCCAAGGTACCCCCGACTTGATCCTGATCGGCACAGGTTCAGAAGTCTCCCTCTGTGTCAAAGCCGCCGAAGTACTGACTGCCAACGGCAAGAAAGTGCGAGTGGTGTCCATGCCTTCTTGGGAACTTTTTGAGGAGCAGTCCCCTGAATACAAAGCCAGTGTGCTGCCGAC
>NZ_CALJEM010000025.1 GCF_938074695.1 uncultured Thermosynechococcus sp. | reverse complement strand
CAAAACTTTGGAGAACTTCCCTCGCCCCATGATTGATGAACTCTTGGAACTCTCACCCAACTGGGGACTGGATACCCTGTTGTTGCTGGTGGTGTTGTTGGCCCTAGAAGCGGTTCTTTCGGCAGACAATGCGATCGCCCTAGCGGCCTTAGTGCGAGGCATCGAAGCTTCAGATGAGCAGCGGCGGTCCCTCAATTTGGGACTCGTCATTTCCTACATTTTTCGGATTGGGCTGATTCTCACAGCCACGTGGGTCTTGCAGTTTTGGTAGACTGCTAGCGGTGCAATCCAACGTTTGTACTGAAGTGATTTTGGAGTTGATCCCCTATGTTGAAGCGTCTTTCGCCTTGGTTGCTAGCCCTGGCCCTACCCGTTGGTGCTCTTTTCACCACCCCGGCTAAAGCAGCTAACTTTATCTCCCTCACCTATGGCCCTTTTCAGCGCTCCTTCCCCATCTCGGAGCTTGAGGAATTTGTATCCACTCAAGAAGCGACTGGCGAATTGCGGGCATTGATGCGGTTGGTTCCCAAAGATGACCAAGCCAAGCTCCGAGAATTCTTAAGTATGCGGCTGCCCTTTGACGTCGTGCAAACCGATAAAATTCTAGCTAGTCCCATCGGCAAAGATTTACTCAAACAATTTTCTCAGGTGATGATTCGTCGGGATGAAGCCGGTGAAGTTGCCCTGCGCGGTGCCCTGCTCACTGCTGCTGCTTCCCCAGAAGGCTTGAGCATGATGTCGTTCCTGAAAAACTACCCTGCTGAAACCATTAACCTAGACTTGCGCAAACTCAATCAAATGCTCAAGACACAAGATGGCATTATGGGTATGCTGGGTAACTTACGCCCATAGCGCCAAACGATTGATCAAGATTCACAGTGAACAATTTCAGTGCAGGGGCAAAAAGACTCCTGCATTTTTTCGCAATCTACTCTTGCTCTCGCAACCACGTCCACCAGCGATTCAAGGGGGCATAGATCAAGGGTGCCCAAAGGCTGCTCATGATGGCCGAGCCAAGTGCCACCTGCCGATGGTGTTGCCAAATCTCTTCGAGGGGAAAACCACTGACAAGACTCATTTGAATGGCGATGACCGTTTGCTGCACAATGGCCATTGCAAAGGTAATTAGAGCAACGGAAATAAAATCCTCAGAAACAAAGCGCTGCTTTTGCATTAGGGCGGTCAGCGCCCCCACCAAAGCTAAACTGACTGCGTGGCTAGGGTGAGCACCCACTAAACCATCCTGAATCCAACCGAGGGCAATACCTGCTAGTGCCCCTTGACCCCACGATCGCTTGACACTCCAGACAATAACCCAAATTAAAAACCAGTCTGGTACCAATAGCGGCAAGTTAGGTAAGTGAATAAAGGTCAGCAGGGCACAAAGCCCCACAGAGCCGGTTGTAATTAGCCAGTTGAGGCTAGTTCGCCGTAAATGTGTCCATCGGTTCAGCATAGGGAATGACGGTCACCCACTCAAGGCGATCAATCGGTGCACCGAGAATAACCGTGGCATGGGGACGGGTTGGATCGCTTAGTTCCACCGATTGTACTTCTCCCACGGGAATGCCGGCCGGATAGAGACTGCTGAGGGCTGAAGTATAGAGGACATCCTTGGGCTGTACCTTGGGGTCTTTCTCCAAAAACTCCACAATCACCTGCTGATTCAGTTGTCCCCGCAGAATCCCCATTTGCCGCGTCCGACCCACCACGACCCCCACTCGACTGGCAGGATCGGTGAGCAACATCACCCGACTGGTATTGGGAGTAATGCTCGTAATGCGTCCCACAAGGCCACCGTTGCCCACAACCACCGAGCCAATGGTCAGACCTTGACGACTGCCTGCTCCCAGGAGGAGCGATCGCCACCATTGATCGGAACTCCGTCCAATCACCGGAACAATACGCCCTTCCCAATTAGGCAGCATCGGTGCTTTTAGCAGTTGCCGCAACCGCTGGTTTTCTGCCCGGAGGGCTGCTAGTTGCTGCTCCAGTTGCCAGGTGCGGGCTTGAATCAAAGTTTGCTGATCTTCCACGGAGCCTTGAAAGGGTAGATTGAGAAGGCGGTACAGCTCCCGAATTGCTGCCCCATTCGTCTCACGCAAGATCCAAGCGCTCGTGAGCACCAAGGTTGCCAGGAGGAAACTTCCTGCATATCGTCCCCACCAGCGCAGCAAAAAAGCCATGGCTGTTGTGATCCTTAACCAATGACCGAGGGTTGGGTGGAAAAGACACGGGCTAAGTCTTTGAAGTTTTCTAGCACCCGACCTGTGCCCATGACAACACAGCGCAGGGGATCTGCTGCTACATGAACCGCAATGCCTGTTTCATGGCTAATCAGCGTATCTAAGCCCCGCAGCAAGGCACCTCCCCCCGCCAGCATAATACCACGATCCACAATGTCCGCAGCCAGTTCTGGAGGCGTCCGCTCAAGAGTGCGCTTGATTGCTTCAATAATAGCCGAGAGAGGTTCTGCCATACTTTCCCGAATTTCCTCGGCTTTGACCACTACTGTGCGCGGTAGGCCAGAGAGTTGGTGTAGTCCTCGCACTTCCATGGATTCGGAGTCATAGCTGTCGTTGGGATAAGCAGAACCAATGCGAATTTTAATTTCTTCAGCTGTGCGTTCACCAATAATTAGGTTGTGCACTTTTTTCAAATATTGGACGATTGCCTCAGAAATTTCATCTCCAGCGACACGGACAGACTCACTCAAAACCGTGCCCTGCAAACTCAGAACCGCCACTTCTGTGGTTCCACCGCCAATGTCCACAATCATGTTGCCCGTTGGTTCTTCCACCGGCAAGCCCGCACCAAAGGCAGCAGCAACGGGTTCATCAATTAAATACACCTCCCGCGCTCCTGCCCCTCGCGCCGCATCCTCAATAGCACGGCGTTCCACACCCGTCACACCGCTGGGAATACCAATCACCACACGGGGCGCAAACAAATTCTTGCCGCCGTGCACTTGGCGCATAAAATGCTTGAGCATGAGTTCAGCGCGCTCAAAGTCAGCAATCACACCATCGCGCAGTGGCCGTACGGCCACCACATTGCCCGGCGTCCGACCTAGCATTCGCTTTGCTTCAGTACCAACGGCAAGGGGTTGTTTGGTGTTTTGGTCAATCGCAACAACGGAGGGTTCCTCTAAAACCACACCCCGCCCGGATACATAAACTAGGGTGTTGGCTGTGCCCAAGTCAATGCCGATATCTCGTGATAGCCGACTAAATAGTCCCACGATGGTGTACCCCTTCTTTGAATCCTATCGACGGTAACAGTCCTGTTACCAAAAACGTGATGGCAAGATTGTATTACGTTTTGTTTGAAAAATTTCGTTGAAAAATCCCGGTGGGTTATGCGTAAACAGCCCTGTTCACGAGAACGGCATGCCCCCTAAAACCATGAAAACCAGTGTGGGAAAGGTTGCCATTCCCTGTGTATCCTATAGAAGGCTGTACCAGTGATTTGCCATCGGGTCAATCCGGTCGCCTAGGGTTCCAAGTTGTTCAAGAATGGACAATTTGACATCCTCCCCGGCCTGTTAGCTTGCTCCCGCGCAGCTTGGCGCACCGGGTCAGGGAAGTAGTTTGTTCTGTTAAGGGAATCTATCTATGGCTACTGACTCTACTCAACCGGCAACCAAATGTGTCTCTGCCACCTTCAAGGAAGAGGCCAACGTCAAAGAAGCAATCGAACGGCTCTTGAATCGCGGTGTCCCCAAGGAAAATATCTCGATCATTGGTCGCAATTTTCAATCTGAAGCCCGGATTACTGGATTTATTACCAAGAAAGATATTATCTTGGATGGGGTTACTACGGGCGCCCTCTACGGTTCTATCTTTGGTTCACTGCTCAGTCTGCTGACGGGGGTTGGCGTTCTGTTCATTCCTTTTATTGGTGTTGTTGCGGCTGCAGGACCGCTGGCGGCTGCTCTCTTAGGTGCCACAGGTGGGGCACTCTATGGTGCTTTGGGCGCTGGGTTGGGCTCGGTGCTAATCTCCTTGGGGATGCCCCAAGATAAAGCAGCCATTTATCAAACACGGGTACAGGCGGGGGAATTCTTGCTCGTGGTCGAAGTTCCTGAGGAAAAGACGGGGGAGATTTTTCTCCTCTTGCAATCCGCCGGCGGTCAAGAGGCTGCAATTACTGAGATGCAAATTCCGCGTCAACCTGAGGGGCAGTTGTCTGGACCTGAGGACATTTCTCCAGAGGTGCGTGCAGATTTGTCGGAAGCGGCTCAGTCTAAGTTTATTGAGGCCTACAACGAGGCCCTCAAGGAGTCCAACGATGCAAAAAATGCCCTTGTTAAAGCATGGGAGCACATCAAAAATCTCTTCCAACGGGACGATCGGGGCATCTATGGTAGTTAAATAGTGGCTAGAGGGCGTTGACTTTCTCCCTGAGTTCAGGGTGCCCAAAGTCGGCAATCACACCATCGCGCAAGAGCCGCATGCGTCCGACCTAGGATTTACTTTGTTGCAGTACCAACGGTAAGAGGTTGCTTGGTGTTTCGGTCAATGGCAACAACGGCGGGATCCTCTAAAACCACACCCCATCCAGATACATCAACTAAAGCAGGCTATTGATTGACGGCATCTTCTTCATCGAGGTTACCCAAGGCCATGCCATTGGCTTCACGGCGTAGGATTTGCCGCTGTTGCTGGGTCACCTCAATGCCGACAGCGATCGCTTCTTTGAGCCGCTCTAATGTAGCTTGCCAGCGCTCTTGGGTAGTTTCTGAGAGGCGATCGCGATGTTGCTCAAAACTGGCAGTGATGTCTTCGAGCAGTTCGGGTAAAGCATCAGCAGATTTGCGCAGCAGTTGTCGGGTTTCCTTACCAGAGCGGGGAGCAATCAACAGCCCTACAACTGTGCCGATCGCGCTTCCTAGAAGCAAACCACCCCAAAAGGCACCACCGCCACCCTGTTGCTGACTCATCGCTTTCTCCTTCGGAAGCGGACACCATACCGCCCTATCCAGCTTATCAAGGTTAAAAACAAACGGACATGGCGCTGTTGCCGACGCCATTTAGGCAGTTGCGATCGCAAGCCTGCAACGCCTCGTTGGCCAATGAGAATTACCTCGGGGGCACCGCCTAAGACCCCGTGGGTACTCCGCTCGGCATCCAGTAGAGCGCGGGACACCCCCCGTAGAATTTGCCGCAGCTTCACTAACTGCCACGCTAACCACAGAGAAATCAGCGCAATCAGGCAATTGCAGCCAATTACAATCCAGACCATTCGTGGCGTAGGGGGCATTGACCTTCGGGACTACCGGTTCATCTTTTCATAGATTGCCACAGTGGAGGGTGAGGTGTGGCTAAGTAGACTAAGAGTTGATGATATTCAGCAGTGTGGTGAAATTGCTCCTAAAACAAAAAGGTTGGCGACAGATGTGGCCTTGGCCAGGGTCGCTGTTGCTGGCTGGGCTTGTTGTCGGCGGTGGCTTAGCCGGTTGGTACCACTGGCGATCGCCCTCTTTGACACCGCCTTACACGCTCACGGTGGAAGCACCCCCCCAAAGTCTGCAAGAGCTAAAGCAGTGGGCACAGTCTTCAGACCCCCTCAAGCGCGATCGCGCCCGCTATCTTTTGGCCGTAAAAAGCCTGAGTCAAAAGAACCCCCAATCTAGTCTCCAGTGGCTCCAAGGCCTTGAACGGACCTACCGACCCATGGCAGCCCCTATTCTTCTACTGCGGGCTGAGGCCTATCGCCAACAGGGAGACAACCGCAAGGCCAAGGAAACGTGGGAACAGTTGCTGCGGGACTATGGCAATGAACCTGAAGCAGCAGTGGCGCTTCTGAGCTTAAATCAACCGCAACCGGCGATCGCGCGCTTTCCCCGCCATCCTGCCGTCATCAACTACGTGGCGGAACAGTTAGAGAAAAATCCCGATCAAGTGCCCTACCTGAAGCTGGTGGCGCGCTACGGCCTTTTTCTGAAGGACTACGGCACCTACCTTGAAATTTTGCGCCAGCGCTACGCCGATCAACTGACGCCAGCCGACTGGGAAGCAGTTGCTTTCGGCTATTGGGAGAAAATGCAGTATGCCCCCGCTGCGGCCGCCTATGCCAAGGCACCGCCAACACCTCTGAATCTCTATCGGGTAGGACGGGGACGGCAACTGAGTGGCGACACCCCAGGGGCGATCGCTGCCTATCGGACGTTGGTTAACCGCTTTCCCCAGAGTTCAGAAGCTGCCCTAGCCCAACTGCGCCTTGCCCGTCTGGCGAAAACCCCGGCGGAGCGTCTCCCTTTGCTGGCTAAGTGTCTGCAGTTGGCAACGCAAAATCAAGCCCCGGCGATCGCGGCCGATGCCCTCTTGACGCAGTATGAAAACTACAAAGCACTGGGGAATACTGAGGGAGCACAACAGAGCCAACAGCAACTTTTTAAGACTTATCCCCAAAGTGGCGCCGCAGCGGAACTGCGCTGGCAACTGGCCCAAGGGGCTGCCCAAAAACGGCAGTGGTCTGAGGCACAACGGTGGGTTAGGGAAATTCTCAAATTCAATGCCGACAGTGAGCTGGCGCCGCGCGCAGCCTTTTGGCAGGGAAAATGGCAGGGAGAGGCAGGACAACCCCAAGCTCAACGCCAAACTTGGCAGTTCCTTATAGAGCACTATCCCCACACCTACTATGCTTGGCGGGCAGCCAGTCTGCTCAAAAAGCCAGTGGGCACGTTGACAACCCTGCGGCAACAGCGTCCTTCAGTGAGGCGCGATCGCCAACCCCTCCTCCCCCTAGCGACGGGTAGTTCAACACTGCGGGAACTGTATCTACTGGGGCAATCGCAGGAGGCTTGGCAGCGCTGGCAGTGGGAATTTGAAAATCGGGTGCAACCCAGTGCAGCAGAGCAACTGAGCGATGGCCTCATTCGCCTAGGGGTGGGGGAATACCTCGATGGCCTCTTCATGCTGCAAAACTTATTTACGCGGGCTGCCAATGAACCTGAAGTGGCCACCTTCTTTGCCCCCCTTCGCCGCGATGTTCGCTTTTGGTATGCCCTTTACCCCCTGCCCTACTGGGAGTTGGTGCAAAAGTGGTCACTGGCGCGCAACTTAAATCCTCTGCTGGTGATGGCTTTGATTCGCCAGGAGTCTCGCTTTGAAAAGGACATTCGCTCAGTGGCAGGGGCAACGGGGTTAATGCAGCTTATGCCTGAAACCGCTACTTGGATTGCCAAAAAGTTGAACCTAGACCGCTATTCGCTGGTGGAGCCAGAGGATAATATCCGCCTGGGCACTTGGTACTTTGACTACACCCACAATCAATACCATCAAAACACCCTCTTGGCTTTGGCAAGCTATAATGCGGGGCCTGGAAATGTCAATCACTGGTTAAAGCGGTTCGATATTACCGATCCCGATCGCTTTATCGAATCAATTCCCTTTCCTGAGACCCATGGCTATGTCAAAAATGTCTTAGAGAACTATTGGAATTACTGGCAACTCTATGCCCAGCCCGAAAAACCCTAAAATTTAGAGAAGGACAGGGTCAAATCATGGATCAAGATATTCCTGTTGCGGAGCGGCTACAACCAATCCCGAAGAGTAAGGGAGAGCCTCGGCGAGGGGGACTGGCGATCGCCAGCGCAATTCTTCTCGTGGGTCTTGTAGGGGGGGGAGCAGCAGGGTTTCTCAATCGTCCCCCTGCATCGCCAACGGCCAAAGAAACAGAGTCAACCCCGACGGCTACCCCAACGGAAAACCTGCTGGGACATCTGCCCTACGAGGAAGCCCCTCTCTCAGAACTCGAAGCGGTGAGTGCCGATGGCCAAATCAAGCTACGCCGAGCCGCAGCAGAGCGGTTTCGAGCCATGGTGGCTGCCGCGCAGCAGGAGGGAGTGGTTCTGGTGCCTCTTTCGGGCTTTCGCTCCAAACAGGATCAGGACTATCTCTTTTTTGAGGTCAAAGAGCAGCAGGCACAACGCACCACTGAGCGGGCATTGGTGAGTGCTCCCCCTGGCTATAGCGAACACCATACGGGCTATGCGGTGGATATTGGCGATGGCCACCGACCCAACACCCATCTTAAGGAGAGCTTTGAGGACACCCCGGCGTTTCAATGGCTGCAAAAAAATGCCGCCCGCTTTAGTTTTGAACTCTCGTTTCCCCGCAACAATCCCCAGGGCGTCAGCTATGAACCTTGGCACTGGCGTTTTGTGGGCGATCGCCACAGTTTGCAGACCTTCTACAGAGCACGACAACTGACACCGAGGAATTAGCCATGGGAGGACTTGCCCATCGGGCGGTTTTAGTGACAGGCGGCACCGGCGGACTGGGTCAGGGAGTGGTGCCCGTTCTCTTGAGTCAAGGCTATACCCTGACGGTTCCCTACATTGATGCGGCTGCCCGTGAAGCCCTTGAAAAACAATTGACGGCGGCGGAGTTGGCCAATGTGCGGTTTGTGGCGGCGGATTTGAACAATGAAAGTGAAGTAGCCGCCCTCGTGGAGCGCATGCCGCAATTGGATGCGGTGGTTCACTTGGTGGGCGGCTTTAGCATGGGGGCAACGGCGCAATTTGCCCTCAGTGACTGGCAGCAGAGTTTTCGCCTCAATGTGGAGACCACCTTCTTGGTGTGTAAACACGCCCTCAAACGCATGCAGGCTCAGCGGTACGGGCGCATTGTGACTATTGGCTCTCGCGGTGCGGTTGAACCCGCGGCGGAACTGGCGGCCTATTGTGCCGCCAAAGCAGCAGTGGTGGCTCTGACGCGGGCGATCGCCGCTGAAACCAAAGGCCAAAACATCACCGCCAATGTAATTCTCCCTAGCATTATTGATACCCCCGCCAATCGAGCGGCCATGGGGGAAGCGCAAGCAGCAAATTGGGTGAGTCCCCAGGCAATTGGTGAACTGATTGCCTATCTGATTTCCGAGGGAGCAGCGGCCATCAGTGGTGCCGTGATTCCCATCTATGGCAATGCCTAGGGCCATGCTCTTTATCCTATTGCTGAGCCTGCTTTGTGCGATTGCCAATGTCCTCACCGAGATCCTGATTCTTACCCCCCTTGAAGTGCTG
The DNA here is from genome assembly GCF_938074695.1 of uncultured Thermosynechococcus sp. GTDB lineage: Bacteria > Cyanobacteriota > Cyanobacteriia > Thermosynechococcales > Thermosynechococcaceae > Thermosynechococcus. The sequence continues at coordinate 35,715 of NZ_CALJEM010000025.1, read as the reverse complement.
CGCTCCCTTCATCTGCCCGCGGTGGTGCTGTGGGGTGTGCTTTTCCTCCTGCTGGCGTGGCTGATGGGAGACTAGGGCACTACACCAGAACTCCCCTTTGGCTAAATGCAGCAATTTGGGCAGCCGCCACTTCTAAACAGGGGCGATCGCGCACTAGGGCAAAGCGCACATAGCCCTCTCCCCCTTGACCAAAGCCTGAGCCGGGTGCCGCTGCAATCCCAGTTGCTTTGACCAGCGCCTGACAAAAGCCAAGGGAATCCCGCCGCCAAGGCTCAGGGAGGGGCGCCCACACATACATCGTCGCCGCGGGCAGGGGCACCGACCAACCGTGATCTGCAAGGGCTTGGACAAAGGTATCGCGCCGCTGTTGGAAAATTTTGCGGGTTTGCTGAACACAGGTCTGATCCCCCGTGAGGGCGGCAATGGCCCCCCGCAGGATGCCGGCGTACTGGTTAAAGTCAATCACTGACTTAATTTGGCGCAGCGCCGCAATCACGTCGGCACGGCCGATGGCAAAGCCAATGCGAAACCCGCCCATATTGTAGGACTTGGAGAGGCTATAGAATTCAATGCTCACCTGGCGATCGCGATCCACTTCAAAGATCGAGGGTGCTCGCTCTGCGTCAAAGACCAGATCAACGTAGGGGAAATCGTGTACCAGCAGGAGGCCGTGGCGATCGCAAAACTCCACCGCTGTCCTAAAAAACTCAAGGGGAGCAACCGCCGTGGTGGGATTGTGGGGATAGCTGAGAATCAGCAGTTTGGCCTGCTCTCGCACCCTCAGGGGAATGGCCTCTAGATCCGGCAAAAAGTGATTTTCTGCCCGCAAGCGCAATGGATAGAGTTGCCCCCCTGCCAGATACACGCCCCCCGCATGGGAGGGATACCCCGGATCGAGCACCAGGGCATACTCTTGGGGGTTCATCACCGCCAGGGGCAAGTGGGCTGTGCCCTCTTGGGAACCAATCAGCGTCAGCACTTCCCGCTCTGGATCCACCCTGAGGCCGAAGCGGCGTTCAAACCAAGTGGCCACCGCCTGGCGAAAGGCCGCCGTACTGGCAAAGAGTTGATAGCCGTAGGTACTGGCATCGCGTACCGAAGCTTCAATGGCCGCCAAAATGTGATCCGCGACGGGCAAATCCGCAGAGCCGAGGGAGAGATCCACAATGGGCTTGCCTGTGGCTGCCACCGCTGCCTTCGCCCGATCCATAGCATCAAAGACATTGCTCTGAAAGTACCGCAGGCGATCGGCCAACCTCATGCTGCCACCTCCCCATCGCGGGAGAGCAGTGCCTCCACAAATTCAAAGCTGTTAAAGGGGCGCAAATCCTTAATGCCCTCGCCAGCACCAATGAAGCGAATGGGCAGGCCTAATTCCTGTACCACCGCCAAAGCCACCCCTCCCTTCGCCGTCCCGTCCAACTTAGTGAGGATGACGCCCGTGAGTTGCGCCGCCTCGGCAAAGACCTGGGCTTGGCGCAAACCATTTTGACCCAGGGTGGCATCGAGAACTAGGAGCGACTCAATTTGCGCATCGCCTGCGTTCTTATCAATAATGCGGCGGATTTTCTTGAGTTCCTCCATGAGGTTGGCCTTGTTTTGCAGGCGGCCGGCAGTGTCCACCAGCAGCAATTCGGTGCCCCGCGCCTTGGCTGCCCCAATGGCATCAAAGACCACCGCAGCAGGATCGGTATTTTTGGCGGGGTTGGCAATCACCTCCACATTGGAGCGTTGTCCCCAAATTTTCACCTGTTCCGTGGCTGCTGCCCGAAAGGTATCTGCCGCTGCAATCAAACAGCGATAGCCTGACCGGGTGGCAATGTGAGCCAGTTTCCCAATGGTGGTGGTTTTGCCGACACCGTTGACACCGGCAATCAACCAGATATTCAGCACGCCTTTTTTCGGGGCAAACTCGCGGCGGTAGCCTTGTTGAAAGGGGCGATCCAGAATGTCCCGCAGAATCTCCTTCAGGTAGGCGATCGCCTGATCGGCAGGGAGGGTTTCTTGGCGAATTTTTGTTTGCAGTGCTGCAATAATCTGATCTGTGGCCTTGACCCCCACATCCGACTGCAACAGCAGCATCTCAATCTCTTCCACCGCCTCCCGACTCAGGGGGCCTTGACCCACAATCGCCCGCAGTTGATGCACCAATCCCCGCCGCGTTTTGCCCAGACCTTGGCGCAGGCGTTGCAACCAAGTAATTTCCTCAATATCCACCTCCTCTGGCCGCCGCCCTTGGGCTGCCAGCACCTCCGCTGACCACAAAAAGCCCTCATTGAGGACAAGGGAAGGGTTTGGTTCTCCCGGTTCAGCCTCAACAACAGCAGATTGAGCCACGGCAGTCTTTTCGGACTCCTCAGAAATGGAAACGGGGCTATCCGCCGCTGTCTTTTGGCTTGCTTCAGGGGTTTCAACGGTTGCGGCACTCTCCGATTGCTGTCGCGCTTGAATAGACTGGAGTGCTGTTTTTGCCCAATTGAGGATAGGCGGGGAAGCGGTGGATTCTGGAGAGTCTGGGGGTGGGGATTCCGTTGGGGTTTCTGCCGGAGGGGATGGCTCCTCACCACTGCCGCCAAACTTGCGTCGAAACCAATTAAAAACCATGCCCTATCCTTTGTCCAACCGAACTTGCCTATTTTCCAGAATAGCTTTGATTCTCTGCTAAAAAAGCTTGCAGGCGATCGCCCACCCAGCGGCTCAAGGCAGGATGACCCACCACCAAGGGCAGCCAGTGCTGCACATCGGCGCAATTGTAGCGGGGCAACTCCCCATTGGCATAGGTAAAGGCTCCTCCCGCCTCCTGCATGATGAGATCTGGCGCGGCCAAATCCCAGTCCTTGGGGGCACTGCCTCCTGTGAGATTGACGTACAGATCCGCATCCCCTTGGCAAATACTTGCTGTTTTACAGCCCATACTCCCCATCGGAATTTGCTGTATGACCCCCAATGTGCTTAGAAAGGCTTGCAGGTGCTCTCCGCCGTGGCTCCGACTCATGACCACCCGCAACGGCCGCCCTTCATTGGGTGGCTGAACCCGCAGTTGCGTAGAATCCCAGCGGGTCTCTCGATAGGTGCCTGCGCCGGCAATGGCGGTGTAGATGACCTCCTGCTCTGGCCAAACCACGGCGGCTAAACAGGGGCGATGGTCATGAACCAGGGCAACGTGAATGGCGTATTCCCCCGTTTGCTGTAGAAAGTCGGAGGTGCCATCGAGGGGGTCAATGATCCACTGGTAGGGCTGCGGCAATGGCTGCCCTGGGGTATAGGTTTCTTCTGTCAAATAGCCAAACTGGGAGGCGGGAAAATGTGCTTGGAGGGCATGGCGCAAAAAGGCATCAATCGTTTGATCCGCCAGCGTAACGGGATCGCCGCCTTTGTCCTGCACCGTTAGATGCTTCACCTGGCGGTAAAACTGGCGCAGTTGCTCAAGGGCTTGCCACAGAATTGGGCGCAGCGTTGCAAGCGTCTTTTCAAGATCAAGGGAGGGGGACATGGTTTTAAGCTGCCCAAAAGGAAAGACCACGGGGAATCGCGGCAATTAATCTGCGGGTATAGTCGTGCTGGGGCTGTTGGTAAACGGCTTCCGCCTCACCCATTTCCACAATTTCGCCATTGTACATAACCATGAGGCGATCGCTCATGAATTTGACCACACTGAGGTCGTGGGAAATAAAGAGGTACGTCAGTTGAAACTCCCGTTGGAGTTCTTTGAGTAAATTCAGCACCTGCGCCTGCACGGATACATCCAAGGCCGAGACGGCCTCATCGCAGACGATAAACTCTGGATTCAAGGCCAAGGCACGGGCAATACAAATTCGCTGCCGCTGCCCCCCCGAAAATTCATGGGGATAGCGATGCTGGGCTTGGGGGTCAATGCCCACCCGTTCCAGAAGATAGGACACCCGTTCTTGGTGTTGCCGTTTTGACTGATGAGGGCGGTGAAGGCGCAGCGGTTCTGCCACCAACTCGCCAATGGTCATACGCGGATTCAAGGAACTGTAGGGATCTTGGAAAATGAGTTGCATGCGTTGCCGCAGGGGGCGCAATTGGCGAGGCGATAAATGGCTAATGTCGCGATCGCCAAAAAAAATCTTGCCTTGAGCAGGTTCCAGCAGACGCAACAGGGTGCGGCCTAGGGTGGTTTTGCCGCAACCCGACTCCCCCACCAAGCCAAGGGTCTCCCCTGTACGAATCGTAAACGAGACATCCCTAACGGCAGTAACAAAGCGCTGCCTGCCCGCCACAGGATACTTCACCCAGAGATGTTCCACCCGCACCAAGGGGGGTTGGGTGGCTAAATCGGCTAGGCGCTCCTGCTGCTGCGCGGGGGAAATTACTTCTAAGCGGGGGGGCGTTGCCCCAAGAAAATCGGCCACCGTGGGCAAAAGAGTCAACCGGCAATCCAAGCGGGGACGGCAGGCCAAGAGTCCTTTGGTATAGGGATGTTGGGGGTGGCGAAACACCTCCTCCACCGTTCCCGCTTCAACAATTTGCCCTTGGTACATGACAATAACTCGATCGGCCAACTCCCCCACAAGATTGAGATCATGGGTTACAAAAATCAATGACAAGTTGTACTGTTGCTGTAACTCCTGTAGAAGCCGCAGGATGGCCGCCTGCACGGTGACATCGAGGGCAGTGGTTGGTTCATCGGCAATTAAAAGCAGCGGCGAGGCCGCCATCGCCATGGCAATCATCACCCGCTGGATTTGCCCGCCGGACAGTTGGTGTGGATAGCGCTTAAGAAAGCGTTTTTTCACCTCAAGGGGGTCTTCGGGCTTGAGGAGCTGCACCTGCTCCAGGAGGGCGATCGCCCGCTGTTGAACTGATGCCCAGGGCAGCCGTTGCTGCGGATCGATGGCCTCCGCCAGTTGAAAGCCAATGGAATAGACGGGATTGAGGGAACTCATTGGCTCTTGAAACACCATACTGATTTGCCGTCCCCGAATCTGTTGCATTTGGCGAGGGGAACAGCGCAGCAAGTCAATGGCTTCCCCTTCTGGTTGAAACCAAGCTTGGCCACGGCTAATGCGTGCCGGCGGCAACAGTAACTGCAGGAGCGCCAAACAGGTCACTGACTTACCCGAACCTGACTCGCCGACAATGCCAAGGGTTTGACCCCGCTCAAGGCTAAAGGAAATCCCATCCACTGCCCGCTGGATCTGACCCGCTTGGCAAAAGTCAACGGTGAGGGCTTCAACACGCAAAAGGGGTGACGACATCGCAGGGCGAACCAACTCAGAATAATCCTAGAATAGAGGCGATTTTGGCACTCAGGTATGGAGTTGATCTTTTTGGGGGTTGGCCTGCTGTTGGGTCTAGCAGTTTGGTTCTGGCAGTGGCAGCAAGTGCAACACGCTGTGGAGACAATCCTTGAGCAGTACACCGTCCGTCCCTGCAAATCCTCACCGTGGCAACGCCTGCAGACCTTACTCAGCCAACAGCTTCAAGAACAGGAACGCTGTCGTCAGCAACTGCTGCGCTCTCAAAAGCTTGTTGAATATGCCCCCATTGCCTACTTTGAGGTGGATGAAGCCGATTGCGTGGTCTGCTGTAACGCGGCGGCGCGATCGCTCTTCGGTTGCGCCCATCCCCAAGGTCGCCTTTTTCTAGAACTGGTGCGCTCCTATGAATTGGACTGTCTTATCGAGGAGGTGCGCCACGAGGAAACCATGCGGGAGCAGGAATGGCTCTATGCCTACCTTACACCGACCGGACAAACCAAGCGCAAACCCCTGCGGGCACGGGGACTCTTCCTTGGCGAGGGGCATGTGGGGGTATTCATTGAAGACTGCGAAGAAACGGTGCGGTTGCGGGATGAGCGCGATCGCTGGGCAGCGGATGTTGCCCATGAATTAAAAACCCCCTTAACATCCCTGCGCCTTGTTGCTGAAACCCTGCAACAACGGGTGCCAGAGTCCTTACGGGATTGGGTTGATCGCCTCCTCGAGGAAATTATTCGCCTCAGTCTCCTTGTCCAAGAACTCCTAGAATTAAACCGCCTCAGCCACACGCCCGCCGATAGCCTAGAGCGACACCCCCTCGACCTTGTCAAACTTATTGACACTGCATGGCAATCCCTCGCCCCCCTCGCTAAGGCCAAAAACATTCACCACGAGTACACCGGCCCAGAGCAATTTCCCTACTGCGGGAATGAATCGCAACTGTTTCGGCTCCTCGTCAATCTCTACGACAACGCCATTAAGTACAGCCCTGTGGGGAGTCGGGTTTACACCCGCCTAGTGAGCGATCGCGAGGGAGGCTATCTTTGCCTTGAAGTCATTGACACGGGCAGTGGCTTTCCCCCCAAGGACTTGCCCCATGTGTTTGAGCGGTTTTATCGAGCACAGGCACGGCGGCATCGCTTTGTCATCCCCACCGATAGTGAAGGACGCATGCCCCCTATTGGCAGTGGCAGTGGATTGGGGCTAGCCATTGCCCGCCAAATTGTAGAGTGCCACGGGGGCTATATGCAGGCTGCCAATCATCCACACTATGGGGGAGCATGGCTGCGAATTTATCTGCCGCTGATCTCACCTTAGTTTTCTATAATTCCTTAGCAATCCAGCGATCGCGCCCCAGTGACTTTGCTTTATAAAGGCATTGGTCAGCCCACCGGAGCAAGTCGGCAGGCAAATGGGGCGCAGCAGGCACGGTGGTGGCAATCCCAAAACTGGCGGTGAGGGTTGAGCCAACGAGGCTTTTCGCATGGGGAATGTTCGCTGCAGCAAGAGCCGCCCGTACCTTTTCCACAACGTGGATGGCTCCGCCTTGGGTTGTATTGGGCAGGATTAGGGCAAATTCCTCCCCCCCAAAGCGGGCAGCCACATCGCCGGCACGCTGAAGACAGCACTCCAAGATTTGTGCCACCTGCCTTAGCACCTCATCTCCCTGCAAGTGGCCGTAGTGGTCGTTATAGGCCTTAAAGCAGTCAATATCCAATAGCACTAAGCTCAAGGGACAGTGCTCCCGCTGACAGCGCCGCCATTCTTTGGCCAGCAGCTCATCAAAGTAGCGACGATTGCCAATATCGGTGAGGCTATCTAAATAGGCCATCTGTTGTAAATTGGCATTGGCCTGTTCTAGGGCTTGGTACATTTCTGCCTGTTGCAGTGCCACCGCTAGGGGTTCGGCAATCCGTTGCAGTAAGAATAGTTCTTCCCGCTGCCAAAGCCGTGGCCGACTGCACTGATGGGCAATCAACAGCCCCCAAAGGGTCTGCCCGTGCAAGAGGGGTACTACGAGATTCGCCTGCACCTGCAAACCCACCAGCAGCTCGCGATAGCAATCTTGAAGTTGGGCTTGGTTGACATCGCTGATGGTCAGGGTTCGTCCTTCGAGAAAGCGCTGGGCAGTTTCCCTGCTAAAACAGGGGTCGTGGATGATTTGGCCACGGATGGCATAGGCAGGAGAAGAGGTTGCCTCTACAGCAACAATGCCACTGCCGTCTTCTAAAAAGCGGTAAATGAGCACGCGATCGCTCAGGAGCAGTTGCTGAATACTGGTGACTGCCCGCTGCAAAATTTCTTCCAGTTGCAGGGATTGGCGAATATCTTGAATGATTGTGCTGACGATAATCTCCCGCTCTAGGGCGGTCTTGAGCCGCTCTTCCGTGCGCTTTTGCTCCGAGACATCCAGCAGCACGCCGTAGAGGGTATTGGTTTCAGGATTGAGCTGGCCGCGATCGCTCAACCAGCGGAAACAGCCATCCCGATGTTGAATGCGATAGGTGGTACTATAGGCACGCTGCTGCTGAATCGCCTGTTCAATCTCCCGTTCTGCCCTAGCCAAATCGGCAGGTGGAATAATCCGACGCAGATCCGACAACTCTTGGGGAAAATATCCCGTGAGATCGTAAATTTGATCGCTAACGTAATGAAACTGCCACAGGCGATCGCGGCGATAGATCGCAACAGGTAAATGACTGATGAGGGTGTTGTAGCGCTGCTCACTCTCGGTAATTGCCACCGTAATTGCCTGTTGCCGTGACAGTTGCCAGCGGAGTTCTGCCGTGGCCTGATTGAGTTCCCGGGTTAGAACCTGAATCACCCCTTGGGCTTCCGTAATGTCAATTGCCGCCAACAGATTACTTTGGGTAACAATGCCCACCATCTGCCCCTTGGCATCCACCACCACAACCCGCCGTACCCCATGCTCTTTGAACAAATGATTGACCTGCCACAGAGTTTGATCGGGGGTTACCGTCAGCACGGGTTGGGACATAGTACTGCCCACCGTTCCGCTGAGCACCCCCCCTTGGGAATGCAGTGCCTCAAAAATATCCTTTTCTGTAATGATACCGCGCGGCAGCAGACCACTGGACGTTGCTTCAGGAACCACCAAACTCGTCACACGCCGTTCAGTCATCAGGGCAGCAGCTTCCTGTAAAGAAGCCTCCGCAGCAATAGTAACCACATCGGGCACCATGACCTCAGCCACCCGCTTAATCCGTAATAGATCCACCGGGCGCAGGCTCTCGCGAAAAGCTTGGCGGGTCAGTAATCCCTCAACCCCCCCTGAATTATTCACCACTGCAAGGGCATCCACCCCAAAGTAGCGAAACCGCTCCAAGACCGCTAGGGGATCGTCGAGATCATTGAGGCGCAGACAATAGTCGGGCGGTAGCATAATTTTGGAGGCGGTGATCTCCTCAGGAGACATGCCTTGACCAAGGGCACGGATCACCTCCCGCTGGGTAATCAATCCTTGAAACTGTCCTTGCTCTTCTACAACTAAACCAAATCCTTGGTTGTTCTGTAACCCGCGGAGAATCTCATTGAAGGAACCCGTTGGAGCAATCACAACTAATTGAGCCTGAACCAAGGCTTGCAAATTTAAGCCTAAACTCAATTGCTCCATAGTGCCCCTCTCTCAGGAAGATTTGCTATTAAGGTTATGTCTATAATTTTTAATTTTTCTAAAAAACAAACAAAAGATTTACAAAAATCCATGTCATTAACTTTGACGATCTCCACCGCAGCTTGATTATTCTAATTTTATCTTGTATGGTTCGCTAACAGCATTGAGGATGAGGATACGCAAAGGGAATGTGAGTCTCCTCCGTGGCTACTTTTACAGTTTTGAGTGCCTTCGATCCAGCAATCAAGAGCTGTAACTGAAATATTCCGCTATTGCAGGAGAAAAGCTAGGATAGGGAATTGCATGCCTCTTATTCGCCCCATGCTATGGACTAGTAAATTACTCGATCAGGAACTCCACACGTGCCTGCTACGGGCGATTGTGACTGCGGCAGCCATCTCAGGGTTGAAGCGATGAATCCAACTGCGCCTAACCTCATTTGCCCGGAGTGTGGCACCGCCAATGCCATTGATCAAACCGAATGCTGCCACTGCCGAGTACCGCTTTTGAAACGCTACTTGTGGGCGATCGGTTCTAGCTTGGATCACTACAGCGTGGGTGAACTGGTGGGCGATCGCTACCTCGTGCAAGGCAAACACTTACTCTTAGATCTACTGCCGGGGGAACCCGCTCCTGGGGTGGACAACACTGCCCAACTCTACCGTCCTTACCTGCGCCTATTTCCCAAGCGTCCCCATGTGCCCGAATTATTCGGTGCCCTGTCCCTTCCTGAGGGAGAACTGTTGCTCCTTGAGCATGCCCCCGTCAGTTGTATTGACCTTGCCGATGCCAAAGTTGCCCCCGGTCTCACCCATGCTGCTCCCCTTACCCTCATCTGGGAGAAAGCCAATTTAGTGCGCCGCCTCAACTGGTTATGGCAAATCATCTCCCTTTGGCCGGCACTGGCGGCAGAAAATGTGGCTCTCACGCTGCTCAATCCCCAGCTTTTGCGAGCCGAAGGTTCCCTTGTGCGACTCCTGCAACTGCAAGCGGGCAATAATCCAACCTTGGCCGACCTTGGCAAATTCTGGCAAACCCATTTCAGCTTTGCCGATCAAGGGGAAAATTTTCAGCAGGCCTTCACGATCCTATGTCAACACATGCAGGATCCTCAGGACACTACCCCTGAATTTATTCGTGACACCTTAGAGACACTGTTTCAACAGGCTCTAGATCACCTGGGCTATGAGTACTACTATGATATTGCCAGTCGCTCCGACCAAGGGCCCAGTCGCACTCGCAATGAGGACAAGTGTTTTCCAGAGGGCGATCTCACGAACCAATCGCAGGTGCTCGCCTTGGTGTGTGATGGAGTTGGGGGGCATGAAGGGGGCGATGTCGCTGCGGGCTTAGCCATTCACATTCTCAAGGAGGCGCTAACCCCCCTTCAAGTGCTGGAGATGTCCCCTGCTGGGGTTGAGCAGGCCATTCAAACAGCCATTCGCCGCACCAACGATGCGATCAATCAACGCAACAATACGGAGCAGCGCCACGAACGCCAGCGCATGGGAACCACCGTTGTCGGTGCCCTGATTGAACACGCCCATCTTTACTTGGCCCACATTGGCGATAGCCGTGCCTACTGGATCAACCGTTGGGGATGCTACCAACTCACCCTGGATGACGATGTGGCCAGCCGCGATGTGCGCTTGGGGATGAGTACTTACCATCAAGCCCTCGAACTCCCCTACGGTGGTTCTTTGGTGCAAGCTTTGGGCATGGCACCCTCTCAGCATCTACATCCCACGGTTCAACACTTTTTGCTAGATGAGGAGGGGATTCTGTTGCTCTGTTCCGATGGCCTCAGTGATTTTAACCGTGTCGAAACCTACTGGCGGCAGTACCTCCTGCCGGTGCTCCAAGGTGAACTTTCCCTCACTGCTGCGGCTGAACAACTCATTGATCTTGCCAATGGCCTCAATGGTCATGACAACGTGACGGTGATGCTCATTCACTGTCGGATGAAGAATGCGGCGGGGGTCATTGACTTGGATTACAGCGATATTGTCTGTCAAGGGGAGTTGCCAGAGGTAACAGACATTCCAATGAACCACGTCGCCCCCCCCCAGCCATCGGAACTGGATATAATGGCTTCCCAAATGGGGGAACCCCCTCAACCCCAACCCAAACCGCAGCCAACCCAAATGTCTCGTTCCCCCGCCTGGCTGCTGCTGACGGCTGTGGGCATTGCCACTGCTGCCCTTGGTTTTCTCACTGTTGTGACTTCTATGAATCGCTCTACAGAGGGTGTAGAGTCCTCTCCTTCCCCCTTGATTACCCCCCAATGATGCCTAATCCTGCTGATTTTTGCCTCAACGCCTACGACTATCACCTACCCCCGGAGCGGATTGCCCAACACCCTGTGTCCCCCCGCGATCATTCTCGCCTGATGGTGGTGACCAAGAACACTGCCACGGATCACTTTTTCTATGAGCTACCGCAACTGTTGCAACCGGGGGATCTGCTTGTGCTCAACGATACACGAGTCATTCCAGCACGGCTAATTGGGCAAAAAGTCGGTGGCGCTGGCCGCACCGTCGAGGTGTTTCTCCTCGAAGAATTGAGCGATCGCCAGTGGTTGGCCTTGGTGAAGCCCGGTCGAAAATTGCGCCCTGGCGCCATGATTCAAATTGGCACGCTGCAGGCCACGGTACAGGCTGTTGACGAGGAGACTCGCGGACGGATAATTGAATTCGATCTGCCGGCGGGCGATCGCCTATGGTCCTACCTCGATCAACTGGGGGAAGTGCCCCTACCTCCTTACATTGACAACCCCATTGAGGATACCGAGCAATACCAGACCGTTTATGCCCGCCGTCCCGGAGCCGTCGCTGCACCAACCGCCGGCTTGCACTTTACCCCCGAACTCCTGAGCAAGCTAGCCTATCAGGGGATTGATCACTGTTTTGTGACCCTCCATGTGGGCATTGGCACCTTTCGCCCCGTTGAGGCTCAGGATATTCGCCATCACCATCTCCACGAAGAATGGATTGAGGTACCGGCTGCCACTGTCGAGCGGATTCAGGCCGCCAAAGCTGCCGGGGGGCGGCTCATTGCCGTCGGCACCACCGTGATTCGCTCCCTAGAGACGGCAGCTCAATCAGGCACCCTTCAACCCTTTTCTGGCAAAAGTGATCTGTATATCTATCCGGGGTACCGGCCCAAGATTGTCGAAGGCTTCATTACCAACTTTCACCTGCCTCGCTCCAGCTTGATGATGCTTGTCAGTGCCTTTATTGGTCGCGAACGGCTACTTGAGTTGTACCAGCAGGCCATTGATCGCCAGTACCGCTTCTATTCCTTTGGCGATGCCATGCTGATTTTGCCTAGCGCTTGCTCCAATCCCGTTTGAATGTGCTATCCTAAGCTCAGTTGTTTTGCAAAGTACCGTTCAGGGAGATGGAGGTGATGCCCATGGCAGATAGTAGTAAACGCTTGGGTCGTCGTTTTGGAGTAGTTCAGCTCTAGGGAAGAGTTGTTCTCCATCTGTTGAGTTGAAATCGACACCTAGGAAGCTACCTTTCCTAGCAGTTGACACCCACGATAACCACCAGACCGCTCCTGAGGCCTTCCTTGGGAGCGGATGGCTTTTTAGGGGCATGCTTGGGCGTTTAAGGAATTTTGAGCAATAGTATAGCTTTGTGGTTAACCATTAAAAAAATATTTCAGATTCTTGGTTGCCCATGGGACGGCGATTTATAGTGGGGGCAACCGAAACCTCGCCATTGTTGGCCAAGTCAAGAAAATTCATTGAGAGCAGAAAACGACTAATGATGGTGAACGCGGGAACTATTGCGTTCTAAGAGCAGCCATGGCCGTTCAACTCCTACCCCGCGCAATCCGATCTTCCAGAACCTGCGTTCTCGTTAGACTTGCCCGAAGCAGATTGCAACGATAGAATAAAAGATTGCTGTCTTTTTTCAATGGGCATGAAATCCTATCTCGCTGCCGCACTGCAAATGACCAGCCAACCCAACCTTGAGGCAAATCTGGCGCAGGCAGAAGAATTGATTGAATTGGCGGTGAGACGGGGGGCAGAACTAATTGGCTTGCCAGAAAATTTTTCCTTTCTTGGTGATGATCGCGAGAAAGTGGCTCAAGCGGCAACGATCGCCGAGCGTACCGAGGCCTTTTTGAAACGCATGGCGCAGCGATTTCAGATTACCTTGGTGGGGGGTGGCTATCCGGTACCGGCCACTGAAGGCAAAGTCTATAACACAGCAGTACTCATTGGCCCCACAGGGGAAGAATTGAGCCGTTACCAAAAGGTGCATTTATTTGATGTCGAGTTGCCCGATGGCAATATCTACTACGAATCGGGAACAGTGCTGGCCGGACGGCAATTGCCCTCTGTCTATCCCAGTAAGGAACTGGGGAATATTGGCTTGTCGGTGTGCTACGATGTTCGCTTTCCAGAACTTTACCGCGCGCTCTCCCAGGCGGGGGCAACGGTGTTGTTTGTGCCGGCTGCCTTTACGGCTTTTACGGGTAAAGATCACTGGCAGGTTCTCCTGCAAGCACGGGCCATTGAAAACACCTGTTATGTGATTGCACCAGCTCAAACGGGGGTTCACTATGGGCGGCGGCAAACCCACGGCCATGCCCTGATTGTCGATCCTTGGGGAACCATCCTTGCAGATGCGGGCGATCGCCCCGGTGTCGCAATTGCAGCCATTGAACCCAGCCGCCTTGAACAGGTCCGCCAACAGATGCCCTGCCTGCAACACCGCGTCTTTTTCTAATCCTTGGGCAAATTGTGCAATCAATCGTAACAGGGCATACAGCAGCGGGGAATTTCCTACGCTATCTTAAAACCATAGGTGAATCCTTGCCCTCACTCCAAACCAGTTAGGAGCGTATCTATGGATAGCGTTACGGTTTCCAACCCGCAAGCCTCCTCGGAGGTTTGGAACTTGCTGAAGCGGGCGATCGCCCACAGTTCAGGGTTTCAGCGTTGGCTGAGTGAGAAGCAAGCCGGTGTGATCCTTGAGCAGCCCACCGATCTGGATGCTTGTGTTACCGCTTACTTGCGTCAGGCTCTCGAAACCCTTGCCTACTAACGTTACGCCAGAATTGTTTCAGAGTTTCAGAATTGTCTTGCGAAGTGATTCTCTCTCCCCTCGGAAGCGGGGTTTTTTATTGCCGCAAAGAGCGATCGCCCCGCCAAAGTCCTACGTCTAGGGTTTCTTGGTTATAGTGGAAAGTGCCAGCTCACAAGGTGCCTATGATTGAAGGGCCGTGGATTCATAAATTTATTGTCTCCAATGGCATCCGTCTCCACTATGTCACCCAGGGAGAAGGGGAGTTGGTACTGTTGCTCCATGGCTTTCCGGAGTTTTGGTACTCTTGGCGACATCAAATTCCCGTCTTGGCAGACAAGCACAAAGTTGTTGCCCTGGATTTGCGCGGCTACAATCTCAGCGATAAACCCCAAGATACCGCCAGCTACGTTCTCGATGAGTTAATCCTCGATATTGTCGGTATCATAGATGGCCTAGGTTATCGTCGCTGTCATCTAGTGGGGCACGATTGGGGAGGAATGGTGGCTTGGGGGGTGGCTTACACTGTCCCTGAGCGGATTCAAACCCTGAGTGTCTTGGCTTGTCCCCACCCTGCCAAGTTTCAGCAGTTAAGTTGGGAGCAATGGCTGCGCAGTAGCTATATGCTGCTGTTCCAACTGCCGTGGTTGCCGGAGCTGCTCTTAGAATGGGGGGGCTATGGGGCGATCGCCCAAATTTTTCGCTGGGCAGCGGTGAACCAGCAGGCCATTCGACCTGCCGACTTGGCTCTCTATCAGGATGCTGCCGCCCAGCGGGGCGCCCTTTCAGGGATGCTCAACTACTACCGTGCCACGCTACAAAGTCTCTGGCGTCGCGAGTGGGGGATGTTAGAGGTGCCGACCTTGATGCTCTGGGGGCGGCAAGACCCCACCCTCGGCATTGAACTCACCTACGGCACAGAAGCCTACGTCAAAGAGTTAAAAATCCAATACTTAGACTACTGTGGTCACTTCGTGCAGCAGGAGCAACCCGATCTGGTGAATGAGTATTTGCTGGAGTGGTTAGAGACTGTTTCAGCGCCCCTAAATTAGTCGCCGCAATTCGGTCACTTGGTCAGCGATCGCCAACAAGGACGGCGGCATTTCAGGCCCAGTCAACATAACATCGAGGGTGCGTGGGCGATGCTTCAAGAAATTCAGAACTTCAGCTTCACTCAGCAGCCCCAGTTGAATGGCCACACTCACCTCATCTAGAACGACCAAGCGATACTGTCCCCCTTGCACCGTCCCTTGGAGATGTTCCCAAAGCTGGCGGACTGCGGCCTTCTCCTCTGGCGTGATGGTCTGTGGATCCCCCAAACAACGTTGAAAAGCCGGTCGCCACCACGTCAAATGTTGCCCCAACTGAATCGGGTGCTCAATTCCCGTTTGAATTCCCCCCTTGAGAAATTGCACAACCAATACCCCACTCCCCTGAGCAGCCACCCGCAACGCCTGTGCTATGACCGTGGCGAAAAAGTGTCGCTGCGGACAGGTAAAGACCTGCACCACTCCCTCAACACCATAGGTTAGGGGCAAGCTTGCCTCAGAGACGGAAACCGAGAGTTGTGCCACCATCGTGTTCCTGTTTATTCAAAAAGGGGAATGACCCACGGGGGTTATACATCTAGTGTAGTGTGCCATGATTTAACCCTAGTGAACACTAGATATACGTGGCCGTCAAGGGGTCAAAGAATCGGTTATCTTAAAACAATGTGATTGTTACGGAGGATGCCGCTATGCCCGCGACACAAGCCCTTGATGCTGAGGCGCTCTTTCGCGCCGCCTACGAAAATCGTTACACATGGGATGAGAATTTTCCCGGCTTTACGGCCAAGGTCACGCTCATTGAGGGCGATCGCAGCTATCAGGGGCAAGTCAAAGTGAGCCGCGACTACACTGTTGAAGTGAGTGGCATTGAAGACGAGCAGGTGCGCGAATCCCTTTACAACCAACTGCGGGATGTGATTGTGCACCGCAAGCGCAACAGTTTTGAAGCTGCCCATGGCAAAAACACCTTCCAAGTCGGGGAAACCGACGCCAGTGGGGCGGTGGAGATTCTCGTCAGCGGCGACGCCATGGGGTCTAATTACAAAGTGCGGGACAATCAAATTGTCTATGTCAGCCGCGTCATGGGGCGGGTGGCCTTTGCCATTACCCACCGTGAAGCCCTCGAGACCGGCGCGGGGTACATTTCCACCAACTACGTGGCGGTCTTCCGCAACCCGCAAACCAATGAAGTGCTGCGGCAAATGGAGTTTGAGGATACCTACGTGCCCGTGGGCAATTACTACCTAATGAGTCGGCAGGTGGTGCACACCCATGAAAATGGCCAGACCAGCACCGTGGAAATTCGCTTTGATGACCTGCAGCTTTTAGCCGACTAAGCGTGGAAATCACATTTTTAGGCACGAGTTCCGGGGTTCCCACCCGCACACGCAATGTTTCCAGCGTTGCTCTGCGGCTCCCCCAGCGCAAGGAAATTTGGCTCTTTGACTGCGGGGAGGCCACCCAGCACCAATTGCTGCGCAGCGACCTGCGCACCAGCCAGATCCGCCGAATTTTCATTAGCCACATGCACGGCGATCACATCTTTGGGCTGATGGGCTTGCTGGCCAGTTGCGGTCTTGCGGGAACGGTGAGTCAAATTGATGTCTATGGCCCGCCGACCTTAAACCGCTACGTTGAAAGTTGTTTGCGCTGGTCGGCCATGCGGCTCCCCTACAAGTTGCAGGTGCATACGGTGGAGCCAGGGGAAGTCTTTAGCGATGGCGAGTTTACGGTGACCTGTCGGCTGCTGCATCATCGGGTGCCCGCCTTTGGCTACCGCGTTACGGAGAGCGATCGCCCCGGTCGCTTTCATGTGGAAAAAGCCCAAGCCCTAGGGATTCCCTCTGGTCCACTGTATGGTCAACTCAAGCAGGGTAAAACCATTACCCTTGAAGATGGCCGCACGTTCGATGGCCGCGACTTTTGCGATCCACCGCAGCGGGGACGCAGTATGGTCTATTGCACAGATACAGTATTTTGTGACAGCGCCGTTGAACTAGCTCAGCAGGCGGATGTGCTCATTCACGAGGCCACCTTTTCCCATCGGGAGGCAGACTTGGCCTTTGCGCGGCTGCATTCCACCTCGACAATGGCAGCTCAGGTGGCGGCCTTTGCCCAAGTGAAGTTGCTCTTCCTCACCCACTTTAGTGCCCGCTACGCCCCCGGCAATCCGCTGCAGGTGGAAGATCTGCTGGCGGAAGCACAAGCCATTTTCCCCAATACCCGCTTGGCGTGGGATTTTCTCCACTATGAGATCCCCCGCGAGGGCAGTGAAGCAGCCCCGCCAGAGAACCCTGCGCCCCCCGCAACAAGAGAGGATAAACTTCCTAGCCAACCGGTGGAGAAAGGGGTTGCCGTTGCCAAGAAAACCCTGTCGGCGATCGCCATCAACCGTGCCACCCGCCAACAAATGCAGCAGAAACTCGGAATTGATGCTGTTACAGCCAATGCAATTTTGGAGCGGCGGCGGCAGCAAAAATTCACCTGCTTGGCGGAACTCGAACGCCTCTATCCACAGGTGGCCTGGGACACCCTCAACGTGCACTTCTAAAGATTAATTCTTCTGAGTCTTAAATAGGAACTTGATAGGAACTTTTGATTGAGATCAACGTCCTGTTGTGCTGTTAATCACCGTTAAGCCCTAGGAAGGACTGGCATCGTTAAAAGCATACAGGCAAATTTCAAGGGGGCTAGGGTATGATGCTGCTGGAGCTAATCCGCCGTATTCAAAGGAACGAGGGAATCATCGGTTACAATTAGCTTAAGGGACTTGATCTTGCAACGGTTCCCCCATTGGTTTTTGGGAGCGGCTCCTGCCCATGCAATTGTATTTCGACTATGGCGCGACGACCCCCTGTCGAGCGGAAGCTATTGCGGCCATGGTGGCGGCCTATGAACAGCAGTGGGGCAATCCCTCCAGTATTCACGAGTGGGGGCAACGTTCGGCAATTGCCCTGGAGCAGGCACGGATGCAGGTGGCAGCCCTAATTCACGCCCAACCAGAGGAGATTATTTTTACCTCTGGGGGCACAGAGGCAGACAATCTTGCCCTGTGGGGCGTCTGCCGGCGCTATCGCCAACCCCAGCACCTAATTATTTCCGCGGTCGAGCATTCTGCGGTGGCCAAACCGGCGGGTGCCCTAGAATCCCAAGGCTGGCAAGTGACCCGCTTACCGGTTAATCATTGGGGACAGGTGGAACCTGCGCAGTTGCGCCAAGCCCTTCAACCGAACACGGTTTTAGTCTCGATTATCTATGGCCAAAGTGAGGTGGGCACGCTCCAGCCCATTGCCGAGCTGGCGGCCATTTGCCATGAGGCCGGGGTTCTCTTTCATACGGATGCGGTTCAAGTGGCAGGACGCGTTCCCTTGGATGTGCAGCGGTTAGGAGTGGATTTACTCTCGCTGTCCAGTCATAAGATTTACGGCCCTCAGGGGGCAGGGGCACTGTATGTGCGATCGGGGGTGTCCCTAGAACCCCTCTTGCGCGGCGGTGGGCAGGAACTTGGCGTGAGGGCAGGAACCCAGGCAGTGCCGACCCTTGTGGGTTTTGGGGTGGCGGCGGAGTGGGCAGCGACTGAGCTGGCGACAGAACCAATGCGCCTTGCCCAACTGCGCGATCGCCTGTGGCAGCAGTTGCAGGATCATCCCCAAGTGGAACGCACCGGACACCCTTGGCAGCGATTGCCCCATCACCTGAGTTTAATTGTGCGCGATCGCCACGGCCAGCCCTTGAATGGAAAAACCTTGGTGCGGCAACTGAACCTAGCAGGCATTGGCATTAGTGCGGGTTCTGCCTGTCAAAGCGGCCACACTCAACCTAGTCCTACCCTTTTGGCCATGGGTTATGATCCGGAAACGGCTAAAGCGGGAATTCGCATTACCTTGGGGCGAGAGACCACAACTGCCGACGTGGATTGGTTAGCCATGGTGCTGCGGCAATATTTGGCAGAGGCGATCGCGCCTTCTTTAGCGGTGTCTATTCCTTAGGGGTGATCAATGGTGTGGGCGACATTATCTGCACAGGGGACTTGGGCGCTGGCCAGCTACGGCGTGGTTGCCACCCTGATTCTGCTATGGACAATTCTGCGATCGCTGCGATACCCCTCGCAAAAAGCCACCCTCGAAGCCAAATTAGCAAGGCTGCAAGATCACTGCAATCAACTCCAACAACAACTTCAAGCAACGGTGGCAGAAAATCAACAATTACAGAGAGAGCGCGATTACTGGCAACAGCAACATCAAGCCCTTAGTCATCAACTTACCACCCTAGAGACGACGTATCACCAACTGGAGATGAATCTTCAACGCCTTGAACAGGAGCGCGATCGCCTACAACAAGCACTTCAACAGCCCACCGACTGGTGGGAAGAAATAACAAAAAACTATCAAAGTTGGTGGGAAAGTTTGCCCTTTATTCCCCACGAGAATACCAGCAGCAAATCCTAGGGCAACCGCTCGATGGGCAATGGCGGATAAAAGAGGTAGCCTTGGCCATAGCGACAACCGAGGTTGATTAATTGGGCGGCTTGGGTCGCCGTTTCCACCCCCTCTGCCACCACATCTAGGCGCAGACTCTTGCCTAGGGCAATCACGGCACCGATAATTTCCTGGGCTGCTTGGCTGTTCTCTAAGCTCTGGACAAAGGAGCGATCAATTTTCAGGGCGTGGATTGGCAATTGATGCAACCGACTCAGGGAGGAATAGCCCGTGCCAAAGTCATCAATGTTGAGGGCAACCCCCAGTTGTTGTAGTTCCTTGGCCACCTGTAATGTGGCTTCAAGGTTGCGGATCATTGTTGTTTCCGTAATCTCCAGATGCAGAAGAGGGGGGGGCAATTGGGCATTGCGCAACACCGCCAAAATATCACCGACAAAGTGGGCATCCACCAGTTGTTGCGGCGAGATATTGATGCCCAAGGTGATGGTCTGACGACGGCTGTCCTGTTGTCGCCACTGGCTGAATTCTTGGATTGCTCGTTCAAAGACCTGTCGGCCAAGGCTGACAATGAGACCTGTTTGCTCCGCAAGGACAATAAATTCAGCGGCAGGAATTTCGCCCTTTTGCGGGTCAAACCAACGGCTGAGGGCTTCAAGACCGACAATCGCCCCGCTCTCCAGCTCAACAATGGGCTGAAAATACACTTGCAACTCACTGTTGGCGATCGCCTGATGCAGTTGGCTCTCAAGGGTAAAGCAACTCTGAGCTTGGGTGTGCATTTGGGGATCGAAGATGCGATACTGCCCCAATCCCTGTTTTTTGGCTTGGTACATGGCTATGTCAGCATCCCGTAAGAGGGTAGCGGCGGAGGCAGTCTCGCGATCGCTAAAAGCCACACCAATACTGGCACTCAAACTCAACAAATGACCATCAATAATCAGCGGTTCCTGAATCACCCGCTCTAGATCGGCAACCCGTGCTTGCACTTGTGCCACCATTTGTTCTGGATCAAGGTCTTCACACAGCACCACAAATTCGTCACCACTTAGATGAGCTAAGGTATCCCCCTCAGGCACCACACTCTGCATCCGCTGCGCCAGGGTAATGAGCACCTGATCGCCCACTTGGTGCCCTAAGCTATCGTTCACCCGCTTAAAGCGATCAATATCAATAAAAACAACGGCAAAGGGTCGATCCCGATGGCGTTGATACTGGCGCCAACAATGCTGCAAGCGCTCCTGGAGCAAGGTACGGTTGGGGAGTCCCGTCAGGGCATCGTGGAGGGCATCGTGAATTAACCGATCCTCCATTTCCTTGCGGCGGGTAATATCGCGCCCCACACATTGATACTCAACACAGCGGCCATGGTTGTCAAAGAAGGCACGGGTAGTCCATTCAAACCAAGCAAAACGTCCTTCACCAAAGGTGACGCCACATTCAATTGTGCTGATGGGCTGCGTGGGGGTAAGGGCTTGCAGGTGTTGTTGGAAACGTTGCTGTGTGAGGGTATCAAACGGGTGTTGGAGCAGCTCCCCAAGGTCACAACTGATCCCTGCCTCAGCCAAATAGCGGAAGAAGGCAGGATTGCCGAAGGTCAAGTGTCCCTCAGGGGTGCAACGATAGAGCAGTTCTGTCTGTGCTTCGAGAACCCGCCGATAGCGTTCCTTTTCTTGATGCAGGGCGCTTACCAATTCGGCACGGTGGATGCCAAAGCCCAGTTGTTCCCCCAGTTGGCGGAGCAGTTCCATCTCGTCGGTTGCCCAAGGTCGAGGAGAAGAGCAGTGGTGGCACAGGAATAATCCCCAGAGGCGTTCCTCCTCAAGAATCGGGACTACCAATAGGGCACGCACCTGCAATTGGCTGAGAAAGTCGCGATGACACTGCCTTATTTCAGCGGTGTTAATATCGGCAACCGCCAGTACCCGTCCTTGGACATAGGCTTCAGCAGACTCGCGGTGGAAGCAGGGGTCATAGAAGGTGCGGTGCAGGAGGGAAAACTGTGCTGCCGCCACTGATTCAGCGACCACTTCACCCCGCCCATCAGCATAGAATTGAAAAATCAGTGTGCGATCGATCCCCAACAATTGACGAACTTCCTCAAGAGCAGTTTTGAGAACCGTCTCTAGATCAAGGGAACGACGAATATTCAGTGTTAGGCGATGGAGGAGTTCTGCTTGGGTTTGTCGTCGCCGTAATGAAGTGGTCGAATCCACCTGAAGCGTAATATTCTGAGAAAAAACCGCCAGTCCTCGACCTGTGGGAAACACCCGCACCGCCAGCCATTGGTTTAAGCTCTGGCAAAACATCTCAAATTGGAGGGGGATTTGTTCTACCATTGCCCGCCGACTTTGGCTCTCAAAAATCGAGTTGCGGGCATCGGGAAAGAGATCCCAGAGGTTTTTCCCCAACATCGCCGAGGCAGATTTTCCCAGTAGGCGGCAAAAATTGCCGTTGACATAGATAACCGTAAAGTTGCGATCTACTTCAAAAAAGTGATCCGACATGCTCTCCAAAATATCGGCCACTTGGTTGTAGGCCGCTTGCAGGCGATCGCTAAATTGGCGCTGTTCTGTTACATCCCGTGCGACCCCATAAATGCGCCCTTGACTGAGAAGCCCTTGCCATTCATACCAGCGGTAGTCTCCCCCTTGGGTGCGCAGGCGAATGGTGTGGTTAGTGATTTGCTCTCCCGCTAGGAGACGTTCCTGCATCTGCCGCTGGCGGGGGCGATCCTCTGGGTGGAGAAATTCTTCAAACTTTGCGCCGGCCAACTGATTCAGGTCATAGCCAAGGCAGGTTTGCCAGTGTTGATTGACCCGCCGCAGCCGTCCCTCACTATCGGCAATCATAAATAGCTCTAGGGACGAGCCAAAGAAATACTCTAGTTCAGCCGTTTTTTGGGCAATTTCCGCTTGAAAACGAACGCGATCGCTAATGTCGCGCTGCACGCCAAAGTGGCCGATGATTTCTTTGCTTTGGTTGTAGAGGCAAACATAGTTCCCCTCCACCCAAAAGGAGCTGCCATCGCGGCGCTGAAGTTCAATTTCAACGTGAAAACGACCCAAGTCAAACATCGCTCGCCACAGTCGTTTTGCAAGCTCAAGATTATCCCTAAAGCAAATACGGGGCGTCAGGCCAATCAGTTCCTCAGCGGGCAGTTGATACTGTTGGGCAAAGGCACTATTGATCCGAGTCAGACGCTGATGATCGAAGACATACTCTAATACTTCCTCTTTATTGACCGTCTCATCCCAGCGGATCGGACGATCCAACATCATGAAAAAACAAGCCTCAAGGGATTGCTGAAAAAAAGCTTCTAAAAGCTCTTGATTGGCTTGTAGTTCAAGTTCGAGTTGACGGCGGCGAGTCACATCCCGCGACGTGGTCACTAAAAATAAAACATTTCCCGCCTCATCACAAATGGGGTGTGTGAGGGTTTCTAGCCAAATATATCCGCCGTTTTTTTTCCGCATTCGATAGGTTTCGGTAATATTCACACTGCCTTGCAGGGCAAGGGCATGGGCACCGCTGCGGATGCGTTCGGCATCCTCAGGATGAATTAATGTGTAGGGACTTTTACCAATCAGCTCTTCGGGAGAATAACCCAAAAGAGTTTTGCTGGAGGGGGTCACATATAAATAGTTGCCATCTGGTTCATGTAGGCCAATGAGATCATCTGTGTGGTTGACTAATAATTCAGTAAAGTGCTCAAATTCAGCTATACTCATTCGCTAGAATCCACGATTTTTACTTCAGATTAAGACACTTCTGAATGCTTTACACTATAAAATCTTAGGTAATCATTAAAAATTTTAGCGGATAGCAGTCCTTTTCTGGAGTATAGAGGCCTAGGAGTATTGGATTCTGCAACAAAAATTAATATTATAAATGACAAGAAGTTATGTCTTTTAATCAAAACTCCAATGCCCTATCGTAGCTTGGGTGGCGTTATGCATACACCACCAACTGAGTTGTAGTTGCAAATATCGTAATTCATATAACAGCTTTCTCCTAAAAGATGCAGGGCTATCCACCAGCTCTAATAGCTCTAGAATCAAACAAATTTGCACTCAATACTATGTGTATCTTGTTTACTACCTCGTTCACACCCTTCCCAATTAGCCGGTCTAACAATAAGTGCACCTCCAGAAATTTCCATAAATTCTCAATTGCCCACCGCTGCTGATACAGTTTAGCCACTTCTTCATCAGTTAAAACCCATAGACTCATTGCTAGCTGAAACTCCGTCTTACTCTTAAGATCACAAAAATAAATCACTCGATATCGGTTCTGATTTACAGCCGTTCTCACATTATTTCTTATGTGCATAAGAAACTTTTTATTCGCTTCATATTGCTCGTAGAGAAACTTTCAGCCCGCAAAATCTCTATACTTGACCAAGGGCGCGGCAAGTCTTGCCCTTTAGGGCAGGGAGGTATAGCGCAGATGGCGCAGCCGTGGTACACTGACAACCGGGTTGGCTTACGGCAGGACATGCCGAAGGCAGCGCCTGCGGAGATACGAGCAGCGGATACGCGCTCGACCCGAGAACTCACTAAAGTGTCTCAAGCTCATCTTGAGCACAGTAGGAATCTCTAGCTTTCAGGCCGGGGAGGAGGTCAAAGACGTTTACTCACCCCCTGAAATGTGGGATGGCGATCGCGAGATTGCCGAAGCTGCTTATGTTTACCTGTTTTCGGAGGTTTTCTTGATGGAGTCTAGTAGTAGTCACTGTAGCCCTGCTTCTGCTGACTCCATCTCCGCTAATGAAGATCCCTGCCACAGGTGGAGCTTCCTTAAGGATCGCTGAGGTGAACTCAGGCTTTCCGGCTGACTAATGGCTTGAACTTCTGGTTCATCTCCACGCGTTCCAAGGCAGTTGATCTGAAAATGGAGATGGATCGGGAAGCAAGTTGTCCAATGGAGATCAATCCTGTACTTACCTGAGCTTGCCTAAATGGGGCTGGCTTAACCTTTTCTAGCATTGAGAGCGATCGCCAGTAGTCAAGCGTTTTTCGCTTTATTTATTTAGCGACTTCCCTTGATTGCTCAATTGGTTGCGCGGCAAAACCATTCGCAACCGAGAGTTTCTATGTTTCAAGTTTGTTCAGCATGATGGCGGAAATGCTACCGATTAGGCTTTCAGAAGTTTTGGGTGTTGCCCTTGCGCACCTAATGAGTACAGCCATGAGCCAAGCGATGGCCAGTTTGGCAGAATACTCACCCTTCGAGTTCTTCCGTTAATTCCGCTAAACCCTAGAGAACCCAATTGTCGTTTGTGAATGGAGCCTAGAACAATGATGACCCACGATGTAAAACAGGCATTTCTGTACCCCTATACCCCTTACCGTGGGCAGGTGACCCTAGACGCGCTGACCTTTGATGCCTATTTACAGAAGTTTGCTCAGCAGGCAGGGTTTATTGCTGCTCTCCATACCAGTGGGAAACTTTCTACCTCCGAGGCGTACAACCAGTTAGCCAATCTCTGGCATCAATTGAGCGAAGCCTATGCCCCTGTCTCACTCACCCTGAATCCCTAGCCATAGAAGGAGCAACACGATGGTAATCAATCCCCTCAATGATCTGCTGACCCATCCTCAGGGTCTCGGTGCTGCCAAACGGACAGCCAACCAGTTGACGATTCCTGAGCTGGTGCGTGCCCTGCGCCAAATTGACCCCCATAAGCGGGTATTGGCCTTTCGCCTCCTAGAAAAAGACAAGGCGATCGCTGTGTTTGAAGCCCTGACTCCAGATGAGCAAGCAACCTTGACTCAAGGGATGACTGACCCTGAGATTCTCCATTTTCTAGAAGCTCTTGAAGCGGATCAACGGGTGCGCCTCTTCGAGGAGTTGCCCGCTAAGGTCACCAAACGCCTGCTGAGCCAGTTAAGCCCAGAATCCCGCGATGCAGTGAACCTATTGTTGGGCTACCCTGAAGGCACGGTTGGTCGGCGGATGAATTTGCGCTATTTGGCGCTGCGGCAACAGTTGAGTGTGGGGGAAGCGATCGCTAGTATTCGCGAAAGCTCCCTAGATATCGATGATCTAAGCATTATTTTCGTGATTGATGAACAGCGCTTTTATCGCGGCTTTGTTCAGCCAATTCAGTTGATGAAAGCAAATCCCGACCAATCGCTTCAAGATTTGGTTCAAGGACAGGAGTTGGCGATCGCTGTTACTGCGCCGGAACTCGCCGCAGCCAAACTCCTCAAGGAACACGATGTCCCGGCTATTCCCGTGGTGGATCAGGAGGGGCGACTGGTGGGCGATATCACCTTTGATGATGTGATTGACCTGATCGAAGAAGAGGCCACAGGCACAATTCTGGCGCAAGCGGGCGTGGTCAACTTGCTCAACCGTGATCAGGCTTGGAGTGAACGCCTAGTGCGCGGCCCCATTCGCTACGCGGTGCAACTGCGGATTGTCTGCTTGATCATTACCCTCATTGGCGGCATGATTGTTGGCGGCGTCATTCAGTACTTTGAGGAGGTTCTCGAAGCCGTGGTTGCCGTGGCCATTTTTATTCCTGTGGTCATGGACATGGGAGGCAATGTTGGTACCCAGTCCACAACTATTTTTGCCCGTGGCCTCGCTTGGCAGCAGATTGATATTCGTCGCTATGCAGGTTATCTCTTTCGTGAGTTCCGCATTGGTGCCATCATGGGTCTCATCTTGGGAACCGCTGGCGGCTTGATTGCCCTTGTCTGGCAGGGGCTACCCAACGGAATTCCTCAACTGGGGCTGGCTGTCGGACTTTCCCTTTTTGTGGTGATCACTTTTGCTGCGGTTCTCGGTGCCCTGCTTCCTTGGATCTTACTGAAGCTTAATTTTGATCACGGCCCGTCGGCAGATCCCTTTATCACAACCATTAAAGACTTCACAGGGCTGTTGCTCTACTTCTATCTAGTGAGTGCCTTCCTAGGGCTGTCGTTTTAAGCCATGTCAACGAGTGATTTTATTGTGCGTTTGGCGGCGGCCTTTTGTCTTGGGGCAGCCCTTGGATTGGAGCGACAATGGCGGCAACGCATGGCAGGTCTGCGCACGAATACCCTAGTGGCAACGGGAGCAGCACTATTTGTCATGCTCTCAGCTCTGACGCCGGGGGAAGCAAGTCCAACGCGGGTTGCCGCCCAAATTGTCTCTGGCATTGGGTTTCTGGGCGGGGGCGTGATCCTGCGGGAAGGCCTCTCAGTGCGGGGCTTGAATACAGCAGCTACTCTGTGGTGTGCAGCGGCAGTGGGAGCACTGTGTGGATCGGGATTACTCTATCAGGCAACCTTGGGAGCGGTGGCAGTTCTCATGGCCAATCTACTCTTGCGTCCCCTTGGCTATCGCATTAATCAGCAGCCCCTCAAAGGCACTGAAGTAGAGTTGTGCTATCGCTGTGATATTGTCTGTCGTGCTGAGGCAGAGGCTCATTTGCGGGCACTGCTGTTGCAATCGTTAGCGGGGAGTCGGCTGAAGTTGAGATCGCTCCTCAGCGAGGATATTGAGGAAACAGCAGATCGTGTCCACATTGAAGCGGAACTCCTCAGTCAAGAACGCAATGATGATTTTATAGAAGGGTTGGTGAGCCGCTTGAGTCTGGAGCCCAGTGTTCTATCAGCCCGCTGGCGAATTACGGAACAGGAGTACGGTTGACCTTATCTAGCGATAGAGCCGCATATTCAGACGAGCCGTGGTGCCCGCCTGAGGACAACGCAGACGGGGGGTATAGGTACCGCCAATCCGCCACACAGAAATATACCGATTGCCCCGCACCCACTGAATGGTGACATCGCCACTACAGCCAAAATTGCCGGCGCGATCGCGATCGGTAAACCAGCCCCGTATCCAACCCTTACCAACCGCTCTCACGGTAATTGCGCCATCATAAACCCGTCCATTGACTTCTGTCGTGTAGGACAAGACATCTCCTGGAAAGTGGGTGTATTGGTAGTCATAAATTTCCGTCATCCCGCTATCGGAGATGAGGGTTTCTGCTGCTACTGGGAAAACAGGAACCAAGCTCAGCACCGCTGTACCTACTAGCCGCTGAAGAATGGTCATGGCTTTACCGCCTCCGTTAGCACTCAACCTTCTTCCCCCATTATTAGCTAGTTAGCTAGGGCGGCTTCGAGGCTAAAGATTTTTTACAAACGCAGCAAAAGGCCTATAGCCCTTCAGAGACTTTTAGAGGAACGCGCGGACATCCGTGACTTCGCCGGCGATCGCTGTCGCCGCCACCATGGCCGGACTCATGAGCAGGGTGCGCCCCGCTGCCGATCCTTGGCGACCTTTGAAGTTGCGATTCGAGGAGGAGGCGCTGAGCTGACGCCCTTGCAGTTTATCGGGATTCATGGCAAGGCACATTGAACAGCCGGGGTTGCGCCATTCAAAGCCTGCCGCTTGGAAAATGACATCGAGACCTTCCGCTTCCGCTTGGGCTTTGACCCGTTCTGAACCGGGAACCACGAAGGCTTTGACACCGGGCTTCACTTTGCGTCCTTCGACCACCTTGGCGGCCTGCCGCAGATCACTGATGCGGCCATTGGTGCAACTGCCGATAAAGCAGACATCCACCTTTGTGCCCTGAATCGGCTGCCCTGGTTGCAAATCCATGTAGGCATATGCTTCCGCAGCGATCGCCCGTTCTGCCTCCGGCAAACTCTCTAGGGTGGGCAAGGTCTCATCAATGGCCACGCTTTGGCCGGGGGTAATGCCCCAAGTCACCCTTGGCGCAATGTCGGTCGCTGTAAAGGTAACTACATCGTCGTATTCTGCATCGGCATCACTGGCTAGCGATCGCCACCAGGCCACCGCCTCATCCCAATTTTTTCCCTGGGGGGCAAAAGGCCGCCCCTGCAAATAGGCAAAGGTGGTTTCGTCAGGGTTCATGTAGCCGCAGCGGGCACCCCCCTCAATGGCCATATTGCAGACCGTCATCCGCTCTTCCATGGACATCTGGGCAAAGGTGGTGCCGCTAAATTCGTAGGCGTAGCCCACGCCCCCTTTAACCCCCAACCGATGAATGAGGTAGAGAATGACATCCTTGGCATAAACTCCAGGGGCCATTGAGCCATTCACTGTTACCTTACGCACCTTGAGCTTATTCAAAGCAAGCGTTTGGGTAGCCAAGACATCGCGGACTTGACTAGTGCCAATCCCAAAGGCGATCGCCCCAAAGGCACCGTGGGTCGAAGTGTGGCTATCTCCGCAGGCGATCGTCATCCCCGGTTGGGTTAAGCCCTGCTCAGGGGCAATCACATGGACAATGCCCTGCCGACCAGAACCGGTACCAAAAAAGGGGATATTGTGGGCACGGCAATTCGCTTCGAGGGCTTGCAGCATCTCTTCGGCAAGGGCATCTTGGAGAGGACGCACCACCGTATCTGTAGGCACAATATGATCCACCGTGGCCACGGTTCGCTGCGGATACAGCACCGGCAACCCCCGCTCCCGCAGCATCGCAAAGGCTTGGGGACTGGTGACCTCGTGAATCAGGTGCAGGCCAATAAATAGTTGAGTTTGCCCTGAGGGCAATGTAGCCACCGTATGTTGTTCCCAAACCTTGTCGAAGAGTGTGCCGCGACTCATAAACTCGTCAAAAAATCTGGTCTATTGATTATAGGGAAAAGTCAGAGTTCAGTACAGTGGTTATACAGAAGTTTGACATCCTCCCCGCCCTGTTAGCTTGTGCCCGCGCAGTGGTAGGCCGAAGAAGTTCCTGTTTCCCACCGCCCACGCGGTTCGATCCACAGGCCATGCGGGTTCTCTCGCCGGATTTCCCTACCACAAGACAGGAGGTTGATGCGCCGACCAAATCGGCGTTGGAGTTGAAACCCCATGCCACGCACAAAACTTGTGAGTAGCGGATACGCCCTTGGCTCAGGAACCCACCAAAAGAATCTTCGGGCTACAGGTCAAGGAGGATGTCAAAAAGTTAGCGGACAACCAATTCGGTAGCTTCACGAGGTTTCTTGCTACGCCAAAGGAGGCGAATCGGCGTGCCCCGGAATCCCAGTTGTTGCCGAATTTGCCCTTCAATATAGCGGCGGTAGTTATCCTTGAAGAGCTTGGCATCATTGACAAAAATGGCAAATGTTGGCGGTTGGGTGGCCACCTGGGTAGCGTAGTAGATTTTACCTTGACGGCCTTGGCGGGTGGCAGGGGGCGTATGCCAGCGTAGAGCCTCTTGAATCACTTCATTTACCACTGCTGTACTAACTCGGCGACGATGTTGCTCAACTGCCGCATCCACCGCTGCAAAAATTTTATCCAGCCGCTGGCCGGTCAGAGCACTGACAAAGAGGGCATCTGCCCAATCGAGGAAATTCAGTCGTTGATACAGGCGATCGCGATAACTATTGATTGTATAAGTATCTTTTTCGGGAACTGCATCCCACTTGTTCATGATTAACACACAGGCACGTCCCTGATCGGCAATGTGTCCTGCCAAGCGTTGATCCTGTTCGGTAATGTCTTCAAGGGCATCTAGAACCAACAGCACGACATCGGAGCGGTGAATGGCCTTAAAGGCACGATGAACGCTAAACATCTCAGGCCCATAGGCCACATGACCGCGCTTGCGAATACCGGCAGTGTCAATGAAGCGATACTGGGTGCCGTTGTGTTCAATGACGGTATCAATGGTGTCGCGGGTTGTGCCTGAAATGGGGCTGACAATGGCGCGATCGCTCCCAATCAAGGCATTGAGCAAACTAGATTTACCCACATTGGGACGCCCGGCAATGGCCACCTGAATTTCTGGTGTCTCAGGGAGTGTTTCCACCGCCGGCAAGTAGGTAATCAACCGATCCAGCAGCTCCCCCGTCCCGCTGCCGTGGATACTGGAAATCGGGTAGGGTTCTCCCAGCCCCAAGGACCAAAACTCTGCCGCCTGTGCCTGACCCATTTGGTGCGACTCGCATTTATTCACCGCCACTAAAACCGGTATGGGAAGCTGTCGCAACCACGCTGCAATGTCATAGTCCAGAGCTGTAGGGCCTGCTTGACCATCCACCACAAAAATCGCTGCCGTTGCTTCCTGAAGGGCAAGTTCTGCCTGCCGGCGAATTAGGGGAAAAAACTCACTGTCATCGTCAAAGACCAGTCCCCCCGTATCCACCACCAGAAATTCACGATCTTGCCAAAAGACCTGCCGGTAGGTGCGATCGCGGGTAACACCCGGTTCGTCATAGACAATGGCATCGCGCTCTCCCGCCAGGCGGTTGACAAAGGTGGACTTCCCCACATTGGGGCGGCCAACCACAGCAACAACGGGTAGCGTCATAGGCAAGCTAGGGACGTTGTCCGTAGGAGGGTTACAGCTCAAGCGAACTACTGCGACGATACTGCCGGTAAGCAGAAAAGAAGAGTCCCGCCAACGTCACCGGAATAAGACCTAACACAATACCACACAACAATGGCTCAATCATGGGACAGCCTGAATACACTAAAACAAGGGCTTTACTTCCCTAAGATACACTATTTATAAGCCCTGTTGACCCCGACGTGGTAGCTTTCTGCTCGTACTTTGGAACATCGTTCTATGCCTCGCCCTTTGCTGCCCCAGTTCCTAAAGTATTTCCTGCCCACCACCGCACTAGTTGCTGTCTTTTTTCTCCAGCTTTACAAGCTTCAGCGCAGCCACCTCCTCAGTCAAATTGAAGCGGATAAAGTTACTAGGGTTGAGCGCACTGAGCTTATTCTCAAGCATTCTCTACAAACAGTTATCACCGATATTCAGAGTGCTGCCCCCATCCTCGCCAAAAGATTGACTCCTACAGCTACACTAGCTGAGCAACAGGAGCGCAGGCAAGAAATTGCCGCTTGGCTGAAGGCTAAGGAAGTCTATGATTGCCTATTTCTGCTGGACGCCAACGGCAAACTCACGTTGAGCTTTGCCCTTACAAAAGCGGGAGTGGCGATTAAAGAAGAGGCAGCAGGGAATTCACAGCCACTACGGCGCTATTGGTCGGCAATTCAACAACTGCGGGGGGGAGAGGTGTTTGTCTCTCCCTTTGAATTAGAAAGTGACCCTAACTCACCGATGGTTAAGGTGCAGCCCTTTCTCTATGTGGTCACGCCCCTGACAGGCGGTAGGTTTTTGATGGTGCGCTACAATGCCACGTCTCTCTTTCAAGAATTTCAAATGGTTTGTCACAATCCTTACTTGGGCTGTCTGTTGACGGATCGAAGGGGGCACTGGCTAGTGGGGCACTTCCCAGGCCAAGAGTGGGTTGCTACTGACTCGCAGCGCCGGGGCTTTACCGTGGCACAACAGTACCCTCGCCTCTGGACACAGATGCAGGCTTCACCGAGGGGGACTTGGCAAGACGAGCAAGGCATATTCGCTTACAATCAAATCCTTCCCTTTGGCGAAAATCAGCGCTCCATTGACCCAGAGAAGGGCACCCCCATTCTTGGCGGCGATTATCTCCTGTGGATTGTGGCGCACCTGCCTGCGGCTGCCATTGAAAGTAAGCTGGTCGCAGGGGTTTATTTCCCCCTCTTAGCAGGATTTGTGGGGGTATGGCTCACAAGTGGCATTGGTGTGTACCTGGGCGTGCGCTACCGGCAGCGACAACAGAGCTGGCAAGAGCAATTGCAAGCCAGTGAGGGGCGCTTCAGGCAATTCAGCGAAATGGCACCGGTGGGCATTTTCACCTTGGATGAGGCGGGAAGACCTACGTTCCTAAACCAAACCATGTTGCAGCTTTTGGGAGTAAACAGCGCTCTTGAAGCCGAGCAACACTGGATTGAGCACCTCCATCCCCAGGATCGGGAGCGCGTTGTGACCACTTGGCAGGAGTGTCAGCAAAAGCAGCAGCTTTTTCAAGCACAGTTTCGTGTCCTGTACGGGGATGGCCACAGCCGCTGGATCAGCGCTCGCATTGTCCCCCTTCAGGATTTGGAGGGAAAAACCTATTTTTTGGGCACTTGGGAGGATGTGTCCGCCATTGTTACCCAGCAACAACTTCTAGAGCAAGCCCGCAAAGCTGCTGAGGATGCTAGCCGTGCCAAAAGTGAGTTTTTGGCAACCATGAGCCACGAGATTCGCACCCCCATGAATGCCATTATCGGCCTAACAGGGTTACTGCTGGACACGCCGCTAACAGAGCAGCAGCGGGAGTTTGTCAATACGATTCGCGTCAGTGGCGATGCGCTGCTGGCAATTATTAACGACATCCTTGACTTCTCTAAAATTGAAGCGGGCAAGCTGGAGCTGGAAGCCTATCCCTTTGATCTCCACACCTGTATAGAAGAGGTTTTAGATCTGCTCAACAGCCGAGCAAAAGAGCAGGGTGTTGAATTGGCCAGTTATATTGATAGCAGTGTGCCCCGCCAAGTCATTGGCGACATGGGGCGGCTGCGGCAGATTCTGCTAAACCTTGTGGGCAATGCGATTAAATTTACGCCCCAAGGAGTTGTGACCCTGCACGTTAAGGCAGCGCCGACGCAGCCAAAGGACTACTCTGACTTTATGCCCTCTTACTACGATGTGTTTTTTGCTGTTCAAGACACAGGTATTGGTATTTCCAGCGATCGCGTTGCCCGTCTGTTTCAACCTTTCACCCAAGCGGATGCCTCAATCACCCGTCGCTACGGCGGTACAGGTTTAGGCTTGGCTATTTGCCAACGCTTGGTGGAGCGGATGCAGGGGCAAATTTGGTTAGAAACAAAAACCAAAGAAGGGTCGCAAGTGGTGGGGGGCTGCCCTCCCAGTCAGTATGAATCGCTGCCGATTGGTGAGAGTGGCTCGGTCTTTTACGTTCGGGTACGACTGCTGCTGAATCCCACTCGCATTAGCAATGACCCTACCCCCTCTTTCCAAGGACGTTCGCTGCTAGTTGTGGACGATAACCCACATAATCGTCAAATTCTCCGGCTCCAGATGCAAAGCTGGCAAATTCAGGTTCTATTGTCTGCTAGCGGTGCAGAAGCTCTAGCGCTCTTGCAGCAGAAGCCCTTGCCAGATGCAGCAATCATAGATTTGCAGATGCCGCACATGGATGGTGTGACCCTTGCAGCGCGCCTCCGTCAACGGTACCCCAACTTACCTCTTATTCTGTTAACTTCGGTGGGCAATGACCTTACCCCTGAGCAACAGCGACTCTTCCACAGCTTAATCAGTAAGCCTGTCAAGCAGTCCACTCTCTTTAACGTTCTCAGTGATCTTTTTAGCAGCCGCTTGCAGGTGGCTAAGACTCCTGCCCCTTCAATTTCAATTGATGAGTTAAAGCAAGGATTACCACCGCTACGCATTCTGGTGGCGGAGGACAATAAGGTCAACCAAATGGTGGCGCTGCGAATACTGGAGAAGTTGGGGTATCGGGGAGATGTTGCTGCCAATGGTTTAGAGGTCTTGGAGGCGGTGCAGCGGCAGCCCTACGATGTGATTTTGATGGACATGCAAATGCCGGAGATGGATGGGGTGACGGCCACGCGAGAAGTGATTGACCTGTTTCAACGGCTGAACCAACCCCGCCCACGCATTATTGCGATGACAGCCAATGCCATGGAGAGCGATCGCCAGCTCTGCTTAAGGGCCGGCATGGACGACTATATCAGTAAGCCCGTCCGCGTGGAGGAATTGGTGCGGGCATTACAACAGTGCCAACCGCTGACACCTTCCTCTTTCTAGCTTTGTAAAACCCATTGCTCAACATTTAGCGATACACTATGGTAAATAAACTTTTTGGCTGCTAGTTTTAGTCAAAACTAGATTATTCTCTATGGTTACTCCTGAGCAACTCACCAGTCTTATTCAAGCCAGCCTACCCGATGCCTTTGTGCAAGTGCAAGACTTAACGGGAGGCGGCGATCATTATGAAGCAGTGGTCGTTTCTGCTGCCTTTGAAGGGAAGCGACTAGTACAACAGCACCAACTGGTCTATAGCAGCCTCAAGGAGCTGATGGCCAGCAATGAACTCCACGCCCTTGCCCTCAAGACCTATACCCCCCAACAATGGGCACAACTTCAATAGCCTACAATTCGATCCATTCCTTTTAATTTCTCAATCTAAGAAGGAGAGCCAGCAATGACACCCGAACTCCACGCCAAAATTGATCACCTTGTCAAGAGCAATAAGATCATTGTCTTTATGAAGGGTAGCAAGCTTATGCCCCAATGCGGGTTTTCTAACAATGCGGTGCAAATTTTGAATGCTCTCGGCGTCCCCTATGAAACGGTGGATGTCCTTGAGGATTTTGAGATCCGTCAAGGGATCAAGGAGTATTCTAACTGGCCAACGATTCCCCAAGTGTTCATCAATGGGGAGTTTATCGGCGGTTCGGATATTCTTATTGAGCTATACCAAAGTGGCGAGTTACAACAACTCGTAGAGGTAGCCCTAGCTTCATAGGCGTTTTCCCAATTTGACTCATGCCTAAAATGAATCCCCCATTTCTGGGGGATTTTCGCACATTGAGCAACTTTAGCTGTTCCGCTTTACCACGGGTGAATTAGCTAACACTCACTTTGACTACACGATTTTTCTCCTCTTCTGCTTTTGGCAGCGTTAGGTGGAGAATGCCATTTTTGTATTCAGCTTTAGCCTCCGTGTTTTGAATCCGCACCGGCAGAGGAATGACCCGTTGGAATTTACCATAGCGGAACTCAGTGCGTTTCATACCATCGCTTTCGGTTTGGCTTTCAGATTTGCGTTCACCGCTCACCGAGACCGCCTCCGCCGTGACTTGAATATCCAAGTCTTTAGGCTCCATGCCCGGCAGTTCAATTTTTAGAAGCAGGGCCTCCGGTGTTTCTTCCAATTCGGCCGCCGGCAGGAAGCTCAGATCGGCGCGGCGTTCGGCTAGAGGAATTAACTCATCAAAGATACGGTTCATTTGGCGTTGTAGCGCATCGATTTCGCGGAACGGTTCCCAACGAATGAGTGCCATACACTTATCCTCCTGTGTTTTTTAGGGTTTTAGATTGCCCATGGGATGGTTTACAGAGAGAACAGCTCTAACAATTAACCTTGTTTTTTTTCCTTGGTATTGCTTTGGCTTCTTCCCTCTGCCCACCTTCACTATAGAGGATAAAAGTCTTGATACAAGTGGGGGTTAACGATCTCTCCAAGTTCCTTTTTCCGAACCTGTGTTATCCTCATGGAAAAATTAAGGAAACATTAAACCTTGTTAACCCAAAGGGTATCAACAGGGAGTTCTTGCAGCACGGCTTGGGCATTGGCGATCGCCAAAGTCCCCCGCAGAAACCCAATATTTGCCCCCGGACACAGATAACTCAAGGACTTCTGCCGACAGAAGGCTTTTAGTGCTTCAACACTGCGCAGTTGCCGAGGCCAGTGGAAGGTGGTGGCCGTTTTAATCGGTGCCAGTTCT
>NZ_CALJEM010000024.1 GCF_938074695.1 uncultured Thermosynechococcus sp. | reverse complement strand
AAATTTACAGGAGGCGGTGTGGCGGGTGTGCGATCGCACGCTGTTGTGGCTGATTGATCAGCATCGCTTAATTCATCCGCGCATGATCCTCACCCGCAACTGGGCAATGCAGGTGGCGCCAGCAAAACCGAAAAAGAGTGAAAAGAAAGGCACTGGCAAGATTTAGAGCCATTGCTACCCTAGAAAGCAGGTTTGATCTCGGAGTTGTGTTATGACCACTGCTTCAGCCCCAGCTATTCCCGGTATTTTCTCCGGTGAATTTGTTCAGGAAACCTTAGCTTTAACCCGTCGCCTGTTTATCCAACTGCAACGGCGCCCTTCAACATTGGTGGCGGGAGTGGTGCAACCCTTGATTTGGCTGATTCTTTTTGGTGCTCTCTTCCAGAATGTGCCTCAGGGCCTCTTTGGCGAAAGCACTAACTACAGTCAGTTTCTCTGCGCCGGCATCATTGTCTTTACCGCCTTTAGTGGTGCTCTCAATGCGGGGTTGCCGGTGATGTTTGACCGTGAATTTGGCTTTTTGAATCGGCTGTTGGTGGCGCCTTTGGCCTCGCGGTTTTCGATTGTGCTTGCGTCAGCCTTGTTTATTACCACCTTGAGTTTGATTCAGGTGGTGGCGATCGCCAGCTTGGGGGTACTTTTAGGCACAGGAGTGCCCAACTTAGCTGGCATTGGGGTCATCTTAGCCACGGTGTTGATTTTGGTCTTTGGCGTGACGGCTTTGAGCCTGGGTCTCACCTTTGCCTTGCCGGGGCACATTGAATTGTTAGCGGTGATTTTTGTGATTAACCTACCGTTACTCTTTGCCAGTACCGCCTTGGTTCCCCTCTCCTTTATGCCCCGCTGGTTGCAGTGGATTGCCAGCCTCAACCCCCTTAGTTTGGCCATTGAACCCATTCGCTATGTCTATCTGCATCCCGATTGGCGGTTGAGCGATGTGGTGATGGTGGCTCCTTGGGGATCATTGAGCTTGGGGGCTGCCCTATTGATCCTCTTTGCTGTTGCCCTAGGAATGAGCCTACTGATTCAGCCCCTATTGCGGCGGCGCTTGGCCTAGACCACCCGCAGCGTGAAGCCGTGGGTACACCACTCTCGCACATCCAAACAAAACTCATTCCCTTCCGGTTCACTGCTGAGATCCGTTAGTAGGCCAAGAACCAGGGCAAGACTATCCTCGCCAGAAATCCACAATGGCTCTGAATGACTGGGCTGACTACTGAGTTGACTAAAACGGGTAAGGGGGCGGTGGCTACTGATGATAAAGACCTTCAGCCATTGACAGGGGCGATTCAGTGTCCACGTGTAGAGGGGAATGTTTAGACCCGGCGCCACCACAACCTGCCAGGACTGGGGGTGCAGCGGCAAGAGGAGCATCCCCTGACTGCTATCCCAAGCAAAGGCGACAATGTTGAGGGGGCGATCGCCATAGTTGTAGAGACTCCAACGGCAGGTATCTCCCCTAGTCAAGGTTAGAGGGCTTTCTAAGTTCATGGCTGGCAGCTTGGTGCCCAGGACGTCAGGGAGGGGGTTGGGGCTGCGGGTCGAGAATTGACGGCTCAACAACGTTGCCGTCGGCGATATTTGTTCGAGGGTTGTACACACGGCCACTTGACTAGAGGTGGGATTGAGCGTTAGCGTTAGCCATTTCTGCGCCAATAGCGCGTTGAGCAGCGGATTCAGGCGACGGATACCCGCTTTAGCTGCTTCATTAGTGCCACTACAACTCTGTTGAAGTAGGGTGCCCACCGGCCACTCCAGTCCATAGCTGCCCACTGTTGCACTTTTGGTGAGAACCACATCCGGCAGAGGGTCACTGCTGTTGAGGACGGCAACTTTTTCTTCATTGGTTAGGGCATTGATGGCATCTACTCGCTCAATTTTGCTCAGCTTGGTGTCGAGGGCCACTTGCAAACGGAGATTTTTCCCTAAACGTCGCTGCTGTTCGTAGAGGCGATCGCCCACCTGCAGAGGCTGACTGCTAACTCCCTGTGCCATCAGGCCATTAAAACTCGCGATGTTGACAACGGTGGCACCATCGGCAGTACTCCAGCGACTGTGGGGATGACAATAGGCCAATAGCCAAGGACTGAGACCGCCACACCAGACTTGAACCGCGCGATCCTGCCCCGTCTCCTGCACCACACCATCAAACCCCTGGGATAGGGTGACCTTCCCTGCAAGTCCATCGCTGACCAGATAAATTTCTGCCCCCGTTTGCCAGCGCAGTTCATCGGCTGTGTACATGAAGCTGGTTGTCAAGGGGCGATCGCCCCCCAAAGCTGCTAGATAATGGCTAAAACTAGCAGTAAAAAGTCCCATCGGGACGCCATTCAGGTGTGTTTCTACCCCCAAATCTGCCCAGAGCAGATGCTCTTTAGGGACTGGGCTACGGGTCTCTGCGGCCTGCAATGGGACAAATCGCCAGCGCAACGCCGCCCCTTCAATGGGGGGCGGGCTAAAGCGAGTGTCGAGCCATACCTGGATCCCCTTGATACGCAGCAATTCGGCAAGAGGTAAGATGCCCTTGCCTGCTGCCGTAGCATCTGTCAAAACCAGTGCCGGTTGCTCCTGCCAGCACGTGCCATAGCCACTAAAGTAAACCAACAGGGGTTGGTCAGCGTGCCCCAGCACGCCTAGGGTTTCTTGGAGGGCATCGAGGGTTGCCGCCTGTTCCGTCAGGAGCGTAATGTCACCGTCCGCCAGTCCCCAGCTGTCTAGCAACAGGTTTTTCACTAGTTCAACATCCGTCAGACATCCGGCTAAAGGAGGCACGCCCGCCAACTGTGGATAGTGGTTAATGCCAATCAGGAGTGCTCGCCATGGGCGAAGAGAGTCTGCCAAGGAGCCGCCTGCAGTTTGCCAAATCCATGGCATTAGTGTCAGTGCCGCAGCACCGTACAGAAAAGAACGACGGCTTAACCTCATGCCTTACCTCCCAGCACGCCCATCCTCAGGTTCGAGCATAGGCACGACAACACTTATGAATTAGGACTAGTTCTATTCTCAAAGGTTGTGGACGCAATTGGGTCTACAGTGAGCAGAAAACCTCAATTTCTCCTAGAAATCTTCGCCCCGCACAAGGAAGCAGACGCGCCGGCCAATGGCTGTGGCATGATCACCCATGCGCTCAAGGTTGCGAATGACCAGCAGCAGGATCAAGCGCAATTCCACTGACTCTTCGGGCATCAAGGGGGCAGAGAGTCGCCCATAGAGGCGTTGGTAGTCGGTATCCACTGCATCGTCGCAGTTGGCCAAGGCAAGTCCCGCCTCTACGTTTAAGTTGGCAAGGGCTGAGAGCGCCTCTGACAGCAACAGCTGCGATCGCTGGAACATTAGGCCGATGTCCTCAAGGTAGGGTGGAGGTGGATAGCGCAGCAGCGTTTGACCGGCACAGCCAATTTCAAGGGCATAATCGCCAATCCGCTCCAGATCGCGGCAGAGGTGTGACAACATAACCAAAAATCGCCGATCCTCAGCCCCAGGGACTTGTAATGTCAGCAGGGCAATCGCCTCGCGATTGAGTTCTTGGGCACTGCGGTCAATTTCCTGCTCCCTTTGGATCAACGGCTCAACACTGAGGAGATGCCGCTCAATTAAGACGCCGTAGGCCAAGTAACTGGCACTTTCCACCAGTGTTCCCAGTCGCAGCAAGTCACTGCGCAGACGTTGTAGTTGCCGTTCAAAATGGGTGGTCACAGCTTTAGACACCCATTCTTAGTTTGTGAATGTGTGTTCCCCAGTGTGCCAGAAAAACAACGAATTGTTCCGTAGGGACAGGTGCAAGTATTGGTGTGTACAATATATTCATTTTGGTTCCTTCCTCTACCGGCGCGATCGCAACAGCGCCGTGTAGCTCTACCGCCCTTTCAACGCTCTAAATTAGATGGTCGGCTATCTCATTTCCCTTGGCATCTTCACGGCCACCTTTGCCCTCTTTAGCTTGGGGCTGAATTTGCACTGGGGCTATACGGGTCTGATTAACTTTGGCCACGTTGGCTTTTTGGCCATTGGTTCCTACACCACGATTTTATTGGGTATTGCTGGCGTGCCGCTGTTCTTTGCTGTCCTTGCAGGAGTGGTATTGGCCATGGGACTCAGCTTCTTAATGGGGATTGCCACACTGCGATTGCGGGAAGATTACCTTGCGATTGTGACGATCGGCATGGCAGAAATTGTCCGCTTAATTGCCCTCAATGAAGATTGGTTGACCCGCGGCGGGCGCGGTGTCTATGGGTTTCCCTTGCCCTTTGCTCACTTTAATCCCAATGTGCCGACCAAGTTGGGAATGATTGCCCTCTTTTGGGGGGTGGTTGGAGTAGCGGCATGGCAATGGTGGCACTGGTTAGAGCGGCAGTATGGGCGATCGCGCCCCCCTTGGCTGCTCCCTGGTTATACCGCTTTGCTGGTTGCCGGTACCCTTAGCCTGTGGGCAGCATTGCTCCCCTTGAGCTTGGGAGGGGGAATTGCCACTTTTCCTTTTGTGTTGACATTGGTGACCCTGGGTGGGGCGATCGCCCTTATGAGCCATTACTGCCGCCCAGAAAAAGCGGCGGTGCTTGCCATTGCGCTGAATACCTTAGCTGCTGCCCTCGTAGGTCTAGTGGTCAAAGCCTTGACCCTTGGTTTATGGGATTTTAGTTACCGAGCTGGGCTGTTGTGGCTGTTGATCCTGGTATTGGCCTTGGGGGTGTGGCAATTGGAGCGTTTAATCCATTCCCCTTGGGGACGCGTCCTCAAGGCCATCCGCGAAGATGAAGAGGTGGCCAAGGCCTTAGGCAAAAATGTCTTCGCCTATAAAATGCAATCGCTGCTATTGGGAGGAGCGATCGCGGCAGTGGCAGGGTCTTTTTATGCGTGGCAGCTCACATTTATTAACCCCGACGGCTTTGTATCCCTAATTACATTTCAGGCATGGACAATTGTCGTGCTGGGAGGCGCCGGCAATAACATGGGTACCCTTTTGGGCGCCGCCCTCTTTTGGGCCTACACTGCACTGACCCGCTTTATTCCCTTAGATGGTGGGCGCCTAGAGGCGCTGCGGATGATGCTGATTG
Source organism: uncultured Thermosynechococcus sp. (assembly GCF_938074695.1). GTDB lineage: Bacteria > Cyanobacteriota > Cyanobacteriia > Thermosynechococcales > Thermosynechococcaceae > Thermosynechococcus. The sequence continues at coordinate 12,892 of NZ_CALJEM010000024.1, read as the reverse complement.
GCCTTGTCCTCATTCTCTTGATGATGTGGCGACCCCAAGGTATTTTGGGCAAAAAGGAGGAACTCAGCCTTGGTCGATGAACCTTCTCTTGTGTCCGTCTCTAGCAGTGTTAGTCCAGTCCTGCCCTCAGACCTCCTGGTGGCCACGGGCCTGTGCAAAAGTTTTGGCGGCATTCGCGCGGTGGATCATGCAGACATTCGAGTTGTGCGCGGCAGCATCACCGGTCTCATTGGCCCCAACGGTGCGGGCAAAACCACCCTATTCAACCTCCTGTGCAATTTCCTCACTCCCGATCAAGGCCGTGTGATCTTTGATGGTGCTCCCATCAGTCATCTACCGCCCCATCAAGTTGCGCTTCAGGGACTCTTGCGCACGTTCCAAGTGCCCCGCGTGCTCTCACGTCTATCAGTTTTGGAAAACATGCTCCTAGCTGCCCCCCTACAAACCGGCGAGAAGTTATGGAATATTTGGCTACAACCCCTGCGCATCCGCCAAGAGGAACAGGAACTGCGGCAACGGGCGTGGGCAATTCTGGAGTCTGTGGGGCTAGCCGCTAAGGCCAATGACTATGCCGGTGCCTTGTCGGGAGGTCAACGTAAACTCCTCGAAATGGCGCGGGTGATGATGCACCGTCCCCGCATGGTGCTCTTGGATGAGCCAGCCGCCGGCGTCAACCCGACCTTGATTAATCAAATTTGCGAGCACATTGTCCGCTGGAATCAGGAGGGCGTCACATTTCTGATTATCGAACATAATATGGACGTGGTAATGTCCCTATGTCAGCACATCTGGGTCTTGGCAGAGGGGAGAAATCTTGTGGATGGCCCTCCCAGTGAGGTTCAAACCAATCCTGAAGTCTTGAGAGCTTACCTAGGACAATGAGTCCTCGGAATGGCCACGGATCATCGCCAAGGAAGGGCAGCGCTGCTGATCTAATTGCTGGAGATATTGGCGATGTTGGTAGTAGTCACGGCGAAGTTGTTCAAGGTGTCGTAGCCGCTCTGGTGCCACACCGGGAATATCGTCAATCTCACTGTTGCTATCGGCGAGTAAGCGATCCAAATAGTGGCGTAGGGCTTCACTGGCGGAGGATTCACTTAAAATCAAGGCAACCGTCTGCTGCAAAGACTGCAGGATGTAGCGACATCGCTTTTCAACGGCAATGCGCTCAAGGGCGGCGGTGGCGGCTTGAATGACCAATTCGGGGCGATCGAGACTGACGGCAGTGGTCTCGTCTAAATGGAGTAGTGGAGTGATTAGAGAAGCATCTTCTACTTCATCTAGGCGATCAAAAAGATGCGTGACCAAATCCAAGTCCGTCAGTTGTGTTCCCGTCTCGGTGGGTGAAGGCAAGGGCCACTCAGCGGTATAGGGATCATCCGGTGCAGGCAGACCCGCACAGTGTTCTTTTTCGATGGCCAAGATCTGCCGCCACAGCCAGCGATGGTGAGAGAAGCTAAATTCAATCTCCCGTGCTTGCAGCGTTTGCCGAATCAGGGGACGATATTCCCCACGGTGGAGGTAGAGGCGCAGTAGCTGTTCTTCCGCCGCTCGACGCAAATTATAGTCCCCTGGACGTTGCCATTTTTGCGATCGCCCCTGCCAGCGTTGACCCCGCACCTGTTGGCGCAGGGATTCTTCAAGGCGCAGGACAAAGCGACTATCATGGCGTCCCAGTAGCTCAGCACAGTGGTGAATGTAGTGGCTGCGCAGTGTGGCGTTGGGGAGCTTACCCAAAAGTTGGCTCAGGGCTTGGCTGGCCTGCTGAAATTGATCACTTTGGTCGAGATCGTACTGCTGCAGGATGGTCTGAATTTGCCAATCGAGCCAGAGGGGCGCTTGATCCAAAAGAGTTTGGTAGCGATCGCGCCGTGCCTCTAGGGATTCGCCGGCCTCTGTAAAAAAGTCGGCCGCATCTTTGCCCGCCGGTAAGGTGAGAATGCGCAGTTGCAAATCGCCACGATAGGCTAAATCCGCAGCCTCGCCAATGGCGCGATCGGCAGCCCGCTGTCCCGCGAGGTCGGCATCAAAGTTGAGAATAATTCGCTTCGACTCGGTATAGCGCAGCAGCAACTTAATTTGCGCTTGACTAAGGGCAGTGCCTAAACTGGCCACCGCTTGGGTAAAGCCCGCTTGGTGCAGCACCATGACATCAAAGTAGCCCTCAACCACAATGGCTTGGTCTTTTTGGACAATGGCTTGGCGTGCCTTATCAAGACCAAAGAGGAGCTGCCCCTTGTTAAAGATGGGGGTCTCTGGGGAGTTGAGGTACTTCGGCTCTGCGTTGCTGAGGGTACGACCGCCAAACCCCACCACCCGTCCTTGGGCGTCCATAATCGGGATCATCAGGCGATCGCGAAAGCGGTCGTAGTAGCCATCTCCCGTCTGGCGGGGCACAATTAGGCCCGCCTGTTCTACTAAACGGGCAGGGTATCCCTTTTGCTCCACAAGGTACGTATAGAGTCCTTGCCAACCCGCAGGTGCATAGCCCAGGCGAAATTGCTGAATCGTGTCCTCTTGCAGATGACGTTGCCGCCGTAAATAGTCTTGCGCCGCTTGGCCGATGGGTTGCCGCAGGGCATGTTCATAGAAACTGGTGGCGATCGCCAGAATCCCATAGAGCTGCTCTTGGAGGGAAAGGCGAGCTTGGAGTGCCTGTTTTTGCTCACTATCGAGGGTGCGCACCGGAATCTGATGCCGTTGGGCAAGTTCCAGTACCACCTCCGCAAAGGAGCGCTTTTGCAGCTCCATCAGAAACGTGATGGCATTGCCCCCAGCACCGCAGCCAAAACAGTAGTAAACTCCCTTGATAGGATTTACGGTAAAACTGGGGGTTTTCTCCTCGTGAAACGGACAGCAGCCAACGTATTCTTGCCCCCGCTTGCGTAAAACAACATGCTCGGCCACCACATCCACAATGTTGACCGCTTGGCGCACCGCTTCAATGGTCTCGGGGTGTAGGTGAGGAATTTCCATAGATCATTTAGTCTAATCGATCCCTCAATCAGCTACGCCCCTCTGCAAAGTTTAGGGATGCCTACGGATGTTGCGACCTCTTAACTCATGCAGTCAAGGAGGATTGAGCTTCGCTAGGATGTTGACATTACCCTTGTTAGGCGCAGAGGTCGGCTTTCAAGCCACAACAACTGTTCACACAGGGAGTAAATCATCCATGAGTAGCAGCCGCAAACGACTGGGTGTATTCACCAGTGGCGGAGATTGCCCAGGTCTAAATACGGCCATCCGTGCCATTGTTGCCCATGCCACCTTAAGTTACGGTTGGGAGGTTCTGGGCATTCTCCACGCCACCCAAGGGCTAATTGAGCGTAAGGCAGTTCCCCTCAATGCAGAGGGTCTCGGTGGCATGGATGTATTGCTTAACATGGGAGGAACAATTCTCGGAGCAATCAATAAGGGCGATACCCTTGGCCATGCCGATGAAGTTATTGCCGGCTACAATGAGTTGGGCTTGGATGCCCTCATTGCCATTTGTGGCGATGGCAGCCTGAAAATTTTGCATCAACTGGCCCAGAAGGGAAACTGGAACTTCCTTGCGGTGCCGAAAACCATTGATAACGATGTGGCTCTCACCGATCGCGCCATCGGCTTTGACACCGCTGTCAATACCGTCGTCGAAGCCCTGAGTCGGATTACCTCCACCGCCGCTAGCCATGACCGCGTATTTGTGGTGGAAGTGATGGGGCGTACCGCTGGTCATTTGGCGCTCTATTCAGGAATTGCTGGGGGCGCCGATATCATCCTGATTCCAGAAATTCCCTACTCCATTGAAGGTATTTGCCAGCATCTCCAGAAGTTGCGCGATCGCTGGGGACGTAAATTTGCCCTCATTGTGGTTGCCGAAGGGGTCAAACCCCTAGAGCAAGACGCCAACCATTGCCACTATTCCAGTATTGCCCACTATATTGCCGACAAAATTGCCCAGTATAGTCCCGTCCCGATTGAATTGCGAGTCTCGGTGCTGGGTCATATTCAGCGGGGGGGTGCTCCCATGGCCATGGATCGGCTACTGGCAGCAGGCATGGGGCATACTGCTGTAGATCTTGCAGCCCAGGGGACATTTGATCGGATGGTGGCATGGCAGGCAGGACAGGTGGCGACCGTCCCCATTGCCGATGTGGTCGCTAAATCCCCGCGCCATGTGGATCCCGATAGCTTTTTGATTCGCACCGCCCAGGGACTGGGGATTTATGTCGGCGATAAACCGATGCTGCCCTACGTCGATCCCACCCTCTGCCGCAAGGAAGTGATTTGCGCGATCTAAGAACCAACCAACGAATGCTCTGCAAGGGGCGCGCCACTCAGGCTAAAGGCTCGTGCCTCGATAATCCGAACCCGCACCAGTTGTCCCCGTAAGGTTTCGATGTCGCCGGGCAGATACGTGAGGCGGTTGCCATCGGTGCGCCCATAGACTTGTTGCGAATCCTTGGGATTGACTCCCTCCACCAGCACCACCTCTTCCCGTCCGAGATAGCGTTGGGAGCGCTCCTTGGCGATCGCCGCCACCAGATGATTCAGCCGTTGCAGGCGATCTTCTTTAATCTCTTCGGGCACCTGATTTTCCCAAGTGGCCGCTGGCGTATTTGGACGCGGGGAATAGGCTGCCGTATTCAGTTGGTCAAAACCCACCTCTGCCACCAAATCCAAGGTGCGCTGGAACTGCTCTTCCGTTTCGCCGGGGAAACCCACAATGGCATCGGCACTAATGGCGGCATCCGGCATATAGCGGCGAATGGTTTCAATGAGTTGCAGATACCGCTCGCGGGTATAGCCCCGCGCCATTGCCTTGAGAATCTCGTTATCTCCCGACTGAAAAGGAATGTGGAAATGCTTACACACCTTGGGAAGTTCGGCACAGGCGCGGATCAGGCGCTCCGTAAAGTAGCGGGGATGGCTGGTGGCAAAGCGAATCCGCTCAATCCCAGGCACATCGTGGATGTAGTAAAGCAAATCCGTGAACGTGTGCTGTCGCCGTCCCTCTGGGGTAATTCCCGGCAAATCGCGGCCATAGGCATCTATGTTTTGGCCGAGGAGCGTCACTTCCTTGTAACCTTGCGCCGCCAGTTCCTCAATTTCAGCGCGGATTGCTTCGGGGCGGCGAGATTGCTCCTGTCCCCGTACTGCTGGCACCACACAGTAGGTGCAGCGTTCATTACAGCCGTAGATCACATTGACCCAAGCAGTGACCGTGCTATCGCGGCGGGGTTTGGTAATGTCCTCCACAATGTGCAGCGGATCCGTTGCCACCACTTGCTGCCCTTGCCACACCTGCTCCAGCAGTTCACCAAGGCGATTGGCATACTGTGGCCCCATCACCAAATCCACCTCAGGAACTCGCCGCAGCAGTTGCTCTCCCTCCTGTTGAGCCAGGCAACCGGCCACAATCAGCGTTAGGTTGGGGTCTTGATGCTTGCGCTTGGCCTGCCGCCCTAGGTAAGAATAGAGCTTCTGCTCCGCGTTGTCGCGAATCGTGCAGGTGTTGTAGAGCAAGACATCGGCGTCATCCGGTTCAGCGACCGGTTCTAGGCCCATGGCTTCTAAGACCCCGGCCATCCGCTCGGAGTCTGCCTTGTTCATTTGGCAGCCAAAGGTGGTGATGTAGTAGTGGCGTGGCATTCCCTTGAAGTGCCCCTATACGTCCGTCACATCATTGGTGGGATTCGTGTCACCAGCACCCCCCTCTTCAGGGGGAGCAGCCACTTTGACCATGGCATGCCGCAACACGCGATCGCCCAGCATATACCCCCGCTTCAGTTCTTCAATTACTGTGCCTTCCGGGTGTTCATTTGTTGCTTCCCGCAGCACTGCCTCGTGGAGATTGGGATCAAAGGGCTTGCCCTTGGCCTGCATGGCCGAAACACCAATGCGCTTGAGGCACTCCACCAGTTGCTTGTAAACCCCCTGATAGCTGCGGTGAATTTTTTCTTCCGCCTCTGTTTCAGTTTGAATGTGGGTGCGGGCTAGCTCAAAGCTGTCCACCACAGGCAGTAAATCCGCAATGACACTGCACTTGATCTGTAGCTCTAGCTCTTCTTTTTCCCGCTGGGTGCGTTTGCGGAAGTTTTCAAAGTCAGCGGCAAGGCGCATGTATTGATTATTGCGCTCCTCCACCACCTGCGAAAGACTCGCCTTGGCAGCTTCAAGGGCAGCAATTTTCTCTAGCAATTCCGCTGCATCCGTAGGAGTATCCGGAGAAGCCGCTTCAGACGCTTGAGCCTCTTCGCTTGGGGCGGCTTCTGCACGATTCTCAACAACATCGGGAGTAACTTCGCCTTTTTGGGCTTCAGCAGCAGGATTGGTTATGGTTTCATCACTCATAGTGTTGACTCAGGTTATGCCCTTTAGACTGTAGATGGCGCACTGCTGTGCGTTCAATCGTTTTAGCCTATCACTTTCCCCATTGTATCAATAGGGGCGAGGCATCCGTCTATTACGGACTTCTCTACAAAAGCAAGAATACAATGGTTAGCTCATCGCTCTTGGAACTGAAACATTGAGTTGCTCGTCCCCTAAAGAGTACGTAACTGCCAAAGCAAAGTTTAGGAGTGGAGTTTTCGTTGATGTCTTTTCGCCCCCTGACCTTCAGCCTAATTCTAACGTGCGCGTTGACAGGTATAAGTCCGGTGCTGGCACAGACAGAGCCACCGCCCCGGAAAACCTTTAATCCCTTTGGGGTGGATAATCCCGTCCTACAGCGGGCACGGAATTGGGCACGGCAGGCAGCAGAGCGAGCCAATGGCGGGTTGAGTCGCTACCGCGCTGAGGCATCCATGTTTGGGCCTGCCAGTCAATCCCCCTACGTGGACAATGGCGATGGGACGTTTACCTTTCGCTTTCTAGGGGGGCCACCTGCGGCACCGCCAACCATTGAAAGTATCGTCACGGTCAATCCCGACCCCAGCAATCCGATGATTCGCATTGACTACAATGGTCCTATCCAGGCGGTAGCGCCTCCTACACCCCCTCCAAACAATCGGGGGAGCTTTTAGCCCTATGGGTGCATAGAGATTCACCTATTCAGGAACTCAAAAATCTCTGCCACGCTGCCCCTCGTCAAGGGATCGCTGCTGCGGTATGATAACAGAAACTCTGATGTCTCAATAACCTCTAATAAATTGCTTAGGAGAGTTCACAATGACAACGGCTACCGCTACACCCGAGTTGGACTACCATAGCGATCGCTACAGGGATGCCTACAGTCGCATCAACGCCATTGTCATTGAAGGTGAACAGCAAGCTCACGACAATTACATTGACCTAGCCAAGCTGCTGCCACAACACCAAGAAGAACTCACCCGTCTTGCCAAAATGGAAGCCCGCCACAAAAAGGGGTTTGAAGCCTGTGGTCGCAACCTCAGCGTGACGCCAGACATGGGCTTTGCCCAAGAATTCTTTGCCCAACTGCGTGGAAACTTCCAAGCCGCACTGGCAGAGGGGAAAATTGCCAGTTGCCTTCTTATTCAGGCTCTAATCATTGAGTGCTTTGCGATCGCCGCTTACAACATCTACATTCCAATGGCGGATCCCTTTGCCCGCAAAATTACTGAGGGTGTGGTCAAGGATGAATACAGCCACCTCAACTTTGGCGAAATCTGGCTGAAGGAAAACTTCGAGACGGTCAAAGCAGAAATCGAAGCAGCTAATCGCGCCAACCTGCCCTTAGTCTGGAAGATGCTCAACCAAGTGGAAGCGGATGCCAAAGTGCTCGGGATGGAAAAAGATGCCCTCGTAGAAGACTTCATGATTCAGTACAGCGGCGCCCTGGAGAATATTGGCTTTACCACCCGCGAAATTATGAAGATGTCGGTGTATGGCCTAACTGCGGCATAATGGTGACTTAATATATCGTTACATTTTAGTCACCGTCCGTTTGTATGTTTGGATTAATTGGTCATCTGACAAGTCTGGAGCACGCCCAAGCTGTGGCTTATCGGTTAGGCTATCCCGAATATGCCGATCAGGGCTTGGAATTTTGGTGTATGGCGCCGCCCCAGATCGTCGATGAGATTACGGTGACGAGTGTAACGGGCAAAACTATCTACGGCAAATACGTTGAGTCCTGCTTCTTGCCGGAAATGCTGGCCAACCAGCGGATAAAGGCAGCGACTCGCAAAATCATTAACGCCATGGCTCATGCCCAAAAGCACGGCATTGACATTACAGCCTTGGGGGGCTTCTCCTCGATCATCTTTGAGAACTTTAATCTGGAGAAAATGTCCCATGTGCGCAACATTGAGCTAGACTTTCGCCGCTTCACAACGGGCAATACCCACACGGCCTATATCATCTGCCAACAAATTGAGGAGGCGGCGCCGCAAGTGGGGATTGATTTGCGTCAAGCAACTGTGGCTGTCTGTGGGGCGACGGGAGATATTGGCAGTGCTGTCTGCCGTTGGTTGAATCGTCGCTTGGATGTCCAAGACCTGTTACTGGTGGCCCGCAATCGCGATCGCCTGCTAGATCTCCAAGCCGAGTTGGGACGGGGCAAAATTCTCGACCTGATGGACGCACTGCCCCTGGCGGATATTGTGGTTTGGGTGGCCAGTATGCCCAAAGGAATTGAGCTGAGCGTTGAGCAGTTAAAGCGCCCCTCGCTGATGATTGATGGCGGCTACCCCAAAAATATGGGCACCAAAATCCAGCACCCAGAGATTCATGTCCTTAACGGTGGCATTGTCGAACACGCCCTCGATATTGACTGGAAAATTATGGAAATTGTGAATATGGAAGTGCCCTCGCGGCAGATGTTTGCCTGTTTTGCCGAGGCTATGCTGTTAGACTTTGAGGGCTGGCACACCAATTTTTCTTGGGGACGCAATCAAATTACCGTCGAAAAGATGGAGCAAATCGGCGAAGTCTCCCGCAAACACGGATTTAAGCCACTCCTGTTGAACCCTCAGTAAAACCAAAAGGAATCCAATCGCCTATGGCAAACGAACGTCGCACGCTTCTGTTGGAGTTTGAAAAGCCCCTCGTGGAGCTAGAAGCCCAAATTCAGCAGGTGCGGGATAAGTCCTCGGAGTTTGGCGTTGATGTCTCGGAGCAAATCCGTGAATTGGAGGAGCGCGCTAAGCAACTGCGCTATGAGATTTTCAGTAAGCTGACCCCTGGGCAAACGCTACAGGTGGCTCGCCATCCGCGCCGTCCCAGCACGTTGGATTACATTCAAGCCATTAGTGAAGAGTGGATTGAACTCCATGGCGATCGCTGCGGCAGTGATGACCCTGCTATTGTCGGAGGGATTGGGCGACTGAATGGCCGGCCGGTGGTGATGTTAGGTCAGCAAAAGGGGCGGGATACCAAGGACAATGTGGCGCGCAATTTTGGCATGGCGTCGCCGGGGGGCTATCGCAAAGCCCTGCGGCTGATGGAGCACGCCAACCGCTTTCAAATGCCCATCCTCACCTTTATTGACACGCCAGCGGCCTGGGCGGGGGTGGAAGCGGAAAAGTTTGGCCAAGGGGAAGCCATTGCCCATAATCTGCGGGAGATGTTTCGCTTTGAGGTGCCGATTATTTGCACCGTGATTGGCGAAGGCGGGTCTGGCGGTGCCTTGGCCATTGGGGTGGGCGATCGCCTGCTGATGTTTGAACATGCCGTCTATAGTGTGGCGCCCCCAGAAGCCTGCGCTGCTATTCTCTGGCGCGATGCCCAAAAAGCGCCCCAAGCGGCGGAAGCCCTGAAAATTACGGCTCGCGACCTCCTAAAGCTAGGGATTATTGATGAAATTGTGCCGGAACCGGTGGGGGCGGCCCATAGCAACCCCGTAGAGGCAGCGGAAAACCTGAAAGCGGCTTTGCTAAGGAATCTAGCTGAAGTGCAGACCCTCAGCAGTAGTGAACGGCGGGAGTTGCGTTACCAGAAGTTCCGACGCATGGGGGTATTTAGCGAAGCGGTATGAGCCAGCAAGTTTTAATTACCGGCGCCAGCAGCGGCATTGGGGCAGCCACAGCTATTGCCTTTGCCCAAGCGGGATTTCATGTGGTGCTGTTGGGGCGATCGCCCGCCAAACTGGCTGCCGTCCATGCCCAAGTGGTGGCCTGTGGGGTTGAAGCCCATACCTTTAGCGTGGACTTCAGCGATCCTGAACCCCTGCGATCGCGCCTTGATGAGATTCTCGCTAGGGTTGGGGATGTCCATGTGCTGGTGAACAATGCCGGCATGGCCAGAACCGTTCCCCTCATTGATCAACCCTTGGCGGACTGGCAGCAGATGCTCAATGTCAACCTCACCAGTGCCCTTATTTGCTCCCAAGCAGTGCTGCCGCAATTCCGCTCGCGCCAGTGCGGTACGATAGTCAATGTTGTTTCAATTGCTGGACGCCAAGTTTTTCCCCACTGGGGCGCCTACTGTGCCTCGAAGTTTGCCCTCATGGCTCTAACCAAAACAATGGCGGCCGAAGAACGCGCCCACGGTATCCGCGTGATTGCCATCTGTCCCGGCGCCGTTGATACCCCCATTTGGGAAGGTGTAGCTGGAGACTTTGACCGCACGGGGATGCTCACCCCTGAACACGTTGCTAACACGATTTTGTACACGACTCAATTGCCGCAAACGGCTTTTGTTGAAGAGCTAGTGGTCATGCCCCTTGGCGGAACCCTCTAAGCTCCTTTTGTCCTTATACTTGTCACTCTTTCTATGACAACGTTCAATATGCCCGATTCAATCATTAACGGTAAAGCGGCCACGCCGGCGATCCTGCCGGATCGCAACACCCACCAAGGCAAAGAAGCGGTTCCCCACCCACCCCCCCCAGAGGTTGCCAAGGAAGAAATCATGGCCGCAGTGCGCACAATTTTGCTGAATGTGGGTGAGGATCCGGATCGCGAGGGATTGCTCAAAACCCCCAAACGGGTTGCTGAGGCCATGCAATTTCTCACCAGTGGCTATCGTCAATCCCTTGAAGCCCTTGTCAACGGCGCGATTTTTGATGAAGGCCACGATGAAATGGTCTTAGTGCGCGACATTAACTTCTTTAGCCTGTGTGAGCATCACATGTTGCCTTTTATTGGCAAAGCCCATGTGGCCTACATCCCCAACCAGCGGGTGATTGGCCTCAGCAAATTGGCGCGGATTGTGGAAATGTATGCGCGGCGGCTGCAAGTGCAGGAGCGCCTGACCCGTCAAGTGGCCGAGGCCATTGAAACGGTTCTCGATCCGAAGGGTGTGGCGGTGGTCATGGAAGCCAGCCACATGTGCATGGTGATGCGCGGTGTGCAAAAGCCCGGCTCTTGGACGGTCACCAGTTCGATGCTGGGGGTCTTTCGGGAGGATCAAAAGACCCGTGAGGAGTTTTTGAACTTGATTCGCCATCAGCCGAATTTTTAAGAGCCTCTTTTGGGGGGCGATCGCCCATCCTTGCAGTGCTTCTGGAAAAACTTAGGCTAGGATGAGGAATAGTAGAATCCTCCTAAAAGAAAGTTATGGGCTCATTCCGCCGCCGTGGAACCTATCCTCTCCAAGGTCAGCCCCCGCCAAGCTTCTTGAACGTGGGAGTGGCCTATCTGCTCTGGTGCGCCGGCCTAATGGGGATCTGTGGTCTACAGCGCTTTTATGTCGGTCAGCCGGTGGTCGGGATTGTGTACCTGATCACCTTTGGCCTTTGTGGGTTTGCCCAATTCATTGATTTGTTTTTGATTCCGGGGATGGTAGATCAGCGCAATACATACTTGAAGGGGCGGTATTTAGCACTGGCAGAACAGGCTGAGGCTCCTAGCTCGACCCCAACCCCGTTGCACCGCTTACTCCAAGTGGCCAAAGAGCAGGGGGGAGTTCTCTCTGCAGCGCAGGCTGCTCTGTACACCGGTTTTGATGCCAAGCAGGTTGAGGAGTTACTGTTTGAGGCTCAGCGGCTCGGCTATGCCCATGTGTTCAATGATCCAGAAACAGGGGCGGTGCGCTATCAGTTTGATGTTTAATTCATGCCACTGCTAGAGAATTTCCAACCCATTGGGGCGATCGCCCCCACGAGTCAAGGACTGTTGCAACTCCAACGGATTGTTGCCGCAGGGATTCCCCTGAGCATCTGGGTACCCAGCCATTTAGAGCACCCTGGGGTACAAACCTACGCTCGCCCCCTGGCGGTTCATCTGCAAGAATGCTGGTGCCACTATCGGGCTTGGATCTTTACCTTGGCCTGCGGTGCGGTGGTTCGCTTGATCTCCCCCCTTTTGACCCACAAAAGGCAAGACCCGGCGGTTTGCGTCCTGTCTGAGGATGGCCGGTGGATGGTGAGTTTGCTCGGTGGGCATGGGGCGGGGGGCGATCGCCTGTGTCAAGTCCTCAGTGCCGCCATTGGGGCAACGCCGGTTCTCACAGGAGCAAGTCATGCCCAAGGTTATTTTGCCGTGGATTGCTGGGGGACGGCCTTGGGGTGGCAACGGGGAGCGGGAGACTGGAATGCCATTGCCCGCCAACAGGCGCAAGGAAAGCCGCTGCGCGTCTATCAAACCTGCGGGAGTTCTCTGTGGCGTACGGCTTTGAATCCCCCTCAAGCCGTTGAGTTTGTCAGCGCTCCTCCTGCAGAAAATGCTATTTGGATTACGGAAAGAGCGTTACCCTCCTCCCTCACCTCAAGTGTGGCTTGGCACCCACGGGTACTGTGGCTAGGCATCGGCTGTGAACGGGGAACCTCGGCAGCCCTGATCCAGCAGGCCATTGATCAGACCCTTGCCCAAGCCGGGTTAAGCCCGCTGGCGATCGCGGGTATTGCCAGTATTGATCGCAAAGCCGATGAAGTGGGTTTATATCAGGTGGCTCAAGCCCATGATTGGCCAAGCCGCTGGTTTCCCGCCCAAGAATTGGCGCGTGTTGCCGTCCCCACCCCCTCGGCAATTGTGGCGGCAGAAATGGGAACCCCCAGTGTGGCTGAAGC
>NZ_CALJEM010000023.1 GCF_938074695.1 uncultured Thermosynechococcus sp. | reverse complement strand
TCAGACTCTCGACGCAAATCCTATCGAACCGGCGCGTGAGAGCGGACGTGAACCATGCAACCGCACCGGCCTCCTCGCCTTCTCAGGGTGGATTTTTCTTTGCCGACGGATCTATTCAGATGGACAAACCCTTGATTTTTGCGTCGAATCCGCCGGAGTTGCTCTGGGAGGGGGTTTGAGCATTTTTAATCATCTCGTAGAAAATAATTTACCCCCCCTTGCAAAGGATCCCTCGGAACAGGGGGGTGCAATCCGCTCAGGGAGAGGCTCTATTAAAGATGCTCTTGCTTTCCTTCGGGGAAGCTGATTCAAGGGAAACTTTTCTCCTTGCCAAGAATGGCAAACTGCGGTGCTAGAATTGTAAAGCCTTGCTTTTTGCATCTGTCAAAAGGCCATTTGTCCGAAGGGAGTTGACCGCAATGATTACCCGCAACTACGAAACGCTTTACATTATTCGTCCCGACGTGGGCGAAGAACAACTGGAACAAACTATTAACCAATTGCGCACGTTTTTAGAAGAACAGGGCGCCACGAAGCTGAAGGTGCAAAATCGCGGTAAGCGTCGGTTTGCCTACCCAATTAAGAAACTGCGGGAGGGTTACTATATCCTCATGACCTACACTGCTCCTGGGACAGCGATCGCCCCCCTAGAACGCGCTATGCGTCTCAATGAAAACATTCTCCGCTTCATGACGATTGTCCTAGAAGCAGAGACCGCCACCGAAGAACCAGAGGAGGAAAATCCTGTTCTCGCCCGCGCCTAGGACAGCACACTGACTGCAACTCATCTGCAAAGGGGGCATCATGGCACCATCTTCCAGCTCTTGGATGTGCGATGGCGTACCTAAAAACGGTAAGGCCTACCCCCATGCCGGTGGTGCCCACCCACCCCATGAAAACTTCGGCCCCGATTGTGTGATATGTGGACTGCCCCGTGAGGCCATGAATCCGCTGGGTGGGACTGGGGCAACTGGGGCGGGAAAATCGAAAGTGCCGTTAGTTTCTGTGGCCCTTGGGGTGGCCTTATTATTCGTGGGGGGCATCGGCTTTCTGGGGTATCGCATCTTTGTGGGCAGCCGCAACGGCAATACTTTACTTCCGACGGCAGGCACCGGCAGCGGCAACCAATTGGTGAGCAAAACCACTGCTCGCAACACGGCCTACATCAGTCAAGGGGAGCGCATCCTCATCAGTGAGCCGAATCCCCAGCGAGCAGCCCTCAAGCAGGAGGCAGCCCTTGCCTTTGATCGGGGAGATTGGGCACAGGCGATCGCCAAGTATCAAGAACTGGTGAAGATGGATCCCAATGATCCAGAGGCACGGATTTATCTGAACAATGCCCGTGCCCGCCAAGCCGGTACGCCGATGACGCTGGCCACCGTGGTTCCCATTGGCACTAGCCCCGACACTGCCAAGGAAATCCTGCGGGGAGTAGCCCAGTACCAAGAGCGCTTCAATGCCGCTGCCCCTAGGCGTGCTCTCGAAGTTGCCATTGTCAATGAAAACAGCCCTAACGGCGTGATCAGTCTAGCCGAGGATTTGATCAACAGTTCCATCCAGGGGGTACTGGGTCATGGCACCGATGCCAATAGTCGGGCGGCTTTACAGGTTTATGAACAAGCGGGGATTGCCGCCCTTTCTCCCCTGACCACAAATGTCACCCCCCAAGGGAACGGCAAGGTGCAGGTGCAAACCCTTCCTCTGAATGAAAAAGGGCGGCAACTGCTGAATACCTACCTTGACAATGCAGCGAATACCCTTGCCGAAGCCGCCGCAAAAAAAGTGACCAATGCTAAAGTGGCGGTGCTGTACAACAGCGATAGTCCCTATAGTAATGAGTTAAAGACCAAATTGGTGGCAGCCTTACCTCGGTTTGGTGCGCAGGTGGTGCAACAGATTGATGCAGCCGCTGCTGGCTTTAATGCCAAGACAGCGATGACTACAGCGCAGCAAGCGGGAGCCAATGTGGTGATTTTAGCCATGAGTCGAGCACGGGTGAATGAGGCTGTTGCCTTTGCTATTGCCAATCAAACCCAGACAACCCCTGTGCAATTGTTTGGGAGTGATCAACTCTATAGCCCGGATTTGCTGATCAAAGGGGATAGCGCCATCAACGGCATGATTTTAGCAGTGCCTTGGAGTACTAACCCCGGTGATCCTTTTGCTCAGCAGGCTGCCCAGGCTTGGCGGGGGCAGATTAGTTGGCGTACAACCACTGCCTACGATGCAACGCAGGCGCTAGCTCAAGCAATGGCTCAAGGGGGCGATCGCGCCAGTACCCAACAACTGCTTCGCCAAGGAGTGCAAATTCAGGGGCAAACCGTCAGTGGGACGTTTGATCGGGTTCCTCTGGTTCAGGCGGCACCCGGTCCCAATGGCCCCAAGGGGTCCAACTACCAGTTCAACGCTCTCAGGAGCATCTAAACCTCTTCAAGAATGCTAAGCTATTGCCCGTTGGTATTTTAGGAATCTCCATGACTGCAAAAATTGGCATTATCGGCGGCAGTGGTCTCTACAAAATGGACGCCCTTACCGATGTCGAAGAGGTGCGCTTGACCACTCCCTTTGGCGATCCCTCCGATGCTTTTATCTGCGGCAAGATTGCTGGGGTTCCTGTCGTCTTTTTGGCGCGCCATGGCCGTGATCACCGTTTGCTGCCGACGGAGATTCCCTTTCGTGCCAACATCTATGGGTTTAAGTCCCTGGGGGTCGAGTATCTGCTCTCTGCCTCGGCGGTGGGTTCCCTACAAGAACAGGTAAAGCCCCTCGATATGGTTGTGCCAGATCAATTTATTGACCGTACCCGCAACCGCATCTCGACGTTCTTTGGCGATGGCATTGTAGCGCATGTTGGTTTTGCCGAGCCGGTATGTCCTGCCCTGGCCGGCATTCTGGCGGATGCGATCGCCGATCTCAACTTGCCCGATGTCACTCTCCATCGTCAGGGCACCTATGTGTGTATAGAAGGTCCTGCCTTCTCCACGCTAGCAGAGTCCAACCTGTACCGCCTGTGGGGCGGCACTGTTATCGGCATGACGAATCTACCGGAGGCCAAATTGGCTCGCGAAGCAGAGATTGCCTATGCAACGCTGGCGCTTGTAACGGACTACGACTGCTGGCACCCAGAGCATGACTCGGTAACGGTGGAAATGATTATTGACAACTTGCAGCGCAATGTCAGAAATGCCCAAGCCATTATTTGCGAAACCGTCAAACGTCTTCATGCCAATCCGCCTGCCTCTAAAGCCCACCGTGCCTTGAAAAACGCGATTCTCACTCCCCTTGACAAGGTACCCGCCGCAACCAAGGAGAAACTCCACCTACTCTTGGCAAAGTATCTCTAGGTTAGAGACTCTCAGCCCTTCTGATCACTGTCAAACCCAAGGGGGTTCCACAGTTGCGGATAGGTGGTCTTGGGACTGAGACAGCGACAGCGGCTGAGGGCAGTGGCAAGGTCTTCGATCTTAATCGGTTTACTGATGTAGTCATCCATGCCCGCCGCAAAGCAGCGCTCGCGATCGCCCGCGAGGGCATTCGCCGTCATGGCAATAATCCAAGGGCGTTGACCAGGAGGCCATTGGGCACAAATGCGTTCAGTGGTCTCAAGACCATCCAGCTTGGGCATTTGCACATCCATGAGCACAACATCATAGGGGCGCTGTTGGAGGGCTTCAAGTACTTCGAGGCCATTGGCTGCCACATCGGCACGGTAACCCAGCCGCTTGAGAATATGCAACGCCACCTTCTGGTTAACAGCATTGTCCTCGGCCAGGAGAATCCGCAGCGGGAAGCGACTGCCCAAGGTGGGATCAATGCTTGTTGTTGTCAGGGCAGGCTCACTTGCCGATTCCCTGCTGAGGGTCTTAATCAGAGTTTGACGTAGGGTGAGGGGGCGGATTGGTTTGGGCACGTGAGCCGTGATCAATTCCTTGCGGCTAGCGGTCTGCAGCCAACTCAGAGGAGTGAGCAGGATAATAGGCTGTTGCTTGAAGCCATCCCCTGATTGCAATCGTTCTGCCAACTGAAGCCCCGTCATTTGGGGCATATTCAAATCAATGACCGCCAAATCCCACTGGGGCGGTGCCTCCAGAACGCAGTGCGGATCACCATACCCGACAGGAATCATACCCCAGTTTTGTAGCAGTGTGCAGAGATTCTCACGGCTGGCCGCATTGTCATCCACAACCAAGACATGCTTGCCTTCTAAGGCAGGGTGAGCCGCCGGCGGCACATAGGGTTTTTGCCCTTGGGCGAGGATCGTAAAGGTAAATGTTGTGCCCTGACCCTCAACACTCTCAACACACATATCGCCGCCCATCAACTGACAGAGGCGCTTGCTAATGACCAGCCCTAACCCGGTACCGCCATACTCGCGTGTTGTGGAGGCATCCACTTGGCTAAAGGGTTTGAAGAGCCGATCTAGGCGATCGCTGGGAATACCAATGCCCGTATCCTGAACTTGAAATTGGAGAAAATCCTTACCCTCTTGCCTGGCCACTCCCACATGCACCACCACTTGGCCTTCGTGGGTAAACTTAATGCCATTGCCCACCAAGTTCACGAGAATCTGCCGCAGCCGTGTCACGTCCCCTCTGATTTGGGCAGGAGTTTCCGGCGTACAGGTGTAGAGTAACTCTAACTCCTTCTCCTCGGCTTTGCTGGCCAATAAACTCAGGACGTCCTCTACACACTCGCGTACATCGAAGGGCTGCTGCTCTAGTACCAACTTGCCCGATTCAATTTTGGAAAAGTCAAGAATGTCGTTAATAATCGTTAATAATGTCTCACCGGCCTGGTGCAGGGTTTGCAAAAAGTCCCGTTGCTGCTCATTGAGGGGCGTATCTAAGAGCAAGTTGGTAAAGCCCAAAACAGCATTCATCGGTGTGCGGATTTCATGGCTCATGGTGGCCAAAAATTCACTCTTGGCACGGTTGGCGAGTTCCGCTTGCAGGCGCGCCTGTTCAAGTTCTTGGTTTTGCTGCGCCAGCAATTGTCGCTGCTGCTGTTCGTGGCGCAGGAGTTCCGCTTGGGCGATCGCAATCCCTACTTGAGCGGCCACCGCCTCTAGAAGTTCGATTTCCTCAGGGGTCCACTGTCGCCGGCGATCGCACTGGTGCAGGCCAATAATGCCGTTGGGCACTCCTTTATAGGACGTACGAATGGCCAGCATGGACTTGATTTCAAACCGGCGGCATAGTTTCTCTGCATTGGCTAGGAGAGGATCTTGGGTCACATCATGGGAAACAACGGCGGCATCACTTTCTAGGACTTTCAAGGCGTGGGGGTTATTTTCCACAGGAATATTCACCCCTTTCATTGAGGGGTAGCCCGGTTGCAAATATTCCGCCACATCGGGAATACACGGCGGTGGTCCCGGCTCGTAGCGGTGAATCAAACAGCGACTGACCCCAAAAGCACGACCAATTTCGATGACAGTTGTCTCAAAGATGGTTTCTGGATCGAGGCTCTGGCGAATCTGTTCGGTGATTTGATTCAAGAGCAATGCCCGCTGCATTTGCTGCTGTAGTTGCTGACGCTGGCGGGTCTCCTGTTCGAGCAGTTGCACTTGGGCAAGGCCAATCCCCACTTGGGCCGCTACGCTCTTGAGCACACTTTTAATAGCCTCTGTCCATCGTCGGTGGCGATCGCACTGGTGCAAAACGAGTAACCCATTGGCTTGATTGCGATAGGCTGTGCGAACAATCACCGCAGACTTCACACTCAGGGCTTCGCAGTACTCATGGAGGGCAATCAGGCGATTGTCGGTAGTGACATCATCGCAGCTAAAGACTTCGTCCGAGGCAAAGACCGACTCCAAAAATGACCCCCGTATCTGTGCCAAATCAAGGTCGCACTCATTGACGGAGGCCACCCCCGGCGCACAATACTCCGCCACCAGTTCCATGGGTGAAGGGGCATTCTCTTGATACACAAATAGGAGGCAACGACTGACATTCAGGGCCGTCCCCACCTGCTGGACGGCTGTGCGACAAATGTGTTCGCGCTCGATTTGCTGGCGAATTTCCTCGGTAATACGGTTGAGAATCAGCGTGCGTTTTACCTGCTGTTGTAAAAAGAGCTGTGCCCGCTGCCGTTCAGTGACATCACTTTGAATGCCGATGTAGTGGGTAATTTCACCAAATTCGTTATAAATCGGTGAGATGGCAAGCTCGTTCCAAAAGGGCTGGCCGTTTTTGCGGTAATTGCGCAGAACCACCCGGCAGGATTGGCCTTTTTTAAGCGCATTACGAATTGCTTCGGCCCCCGGTTGATGGCGATCGCGCCCCTGAAGAAAGCGGCAATTTTTGCCAATGACCTCCGCCAAGCGATAACCGGTGATGCGTTCAAAGGCAGGATTAGCATAGATAATGGGATTATCCGGTTGGCGGTAGTCGGTAATTACAATGCCATTGGTACTGGCAATAATCGCTCGCTCCCGCAGTCGCAGTTCCGCCTCAATTTTTTTCTTGTCGCTAATATCAATGGCCAACTCCAAGAAGCCAATGAGTTGCCCTTGACCGTCATGAATGGGGGTGACAGAAAGGGATACAGGAAAGCGAGAGCCATCCCGTCGTACCAGTGTCCACTCCTGTCGATCTGCCAAGCCTCGTCGTGCCCGTGCCACGAGCGTCTCAAACCCCCCAGGGATGGATTCCCCCAGTTGGGCACTTAAAATCTGAGCGTATCTTTCCAGCTCTTGGGGATCATGGAAGCGTTCTGGAGTGGCTTGACCCGCTAATTCTGAGGCAGGATATCCCAGCCATTCTTCGGCAGCTCGATTCATGAGCGTAATGATGCCATCCGGGCGGGTAACAATGATGGCGTGATTACGACTGTTAAAAATAGCCTCCTGTAGGCTACTCAGCCTCTGGATATGGGCTAGGTGCTGCCGGGTCACCTCCAAGTGGCGGCGAAGCTCCAGTTCGTTGACGACTTGCCGACCGAGGGTGCGCAAGGTTTGCTGTTGAACTGGTGTTAGCTCACGCGGCTGGTAGTCCACCACACAGAGGGTGCCAATGCCGTAGCCACGGGGAGTTATTAAGGGCATCCCGGCATAGAAGCGAATATAGGGTGGCCCTGTGACAACGGGATTATCGGCAAAACGTGGATCAAGACGGGCATCGGGGACAATCACCAACTCTGATTGCAAGATCACATGGGCACAGAAGGCAATGGAGCGGGGGGTTTCACAAATCTCAATGCCCACTTTCGACTTAAACCATTGCCGCTCGCGATCAATGAGGCTGATGAGAGCAATGGGGGTTTGGCAAATGGCTGCTGCTAAATTGGTAATCTCATCAAAGATTGGTTCCGGAGGCGTATCTAAAACTCGATACTGCTCAAGGGCACGTTGCCGTTCCGGTTCATTTGCTGGCAATGGAGCAGCAGGCATAGCCCAAAAGTCCCGCCTTTTCGTTGCAGAAAGTCTTCTCCCATTATATGAATTGCCTAGGGTCTCAAGAGAATTCTCTCGTAGGCGGCAAGTCCGCCCTCTCTCTCTGAAGGCGGTGACAATAAAAAGGGTGTAGAACCCCTGCCTACACCCTCGCTGAAATGACTAGGGGCAGTGTGCTCTTAGCCTGCCCACCCCTTGGCCGCCTGATCCATCACATAGGCAGCCACATCCCGAATTTGCTCCTCGGTGAGACGACCGCCAAAGGCCGGCATGGCGTTTTTACCGTGCTGCACTTGGTAGATAATGGCCTCCTCGGAGTACATGCCATATTGCTCAAGCGCTTCTTTTTTCAAGGTTTTGTTAGCCATCACCACATTGCCGCCACCCATATGGCAGGCTGCGCAGTTGCCGCTAAAGACCTTAGCGCCGTTGGCCAAATTAGCCGCGAAGGCGACAGGGGTAAGGCTGACAAATAGAGCGCTGGCGATCGCGAAAATGCGCATGAGTAGCTTTTTCAAGGGAGTTCTCCTTTCCTAGAATGCGTCAGGGTCTGGGTAAAGTGCCAAAAATCAAGGGGTGTAAGACTCACCAAAAGTTAGTGTAGCAAAGTTCCCAATCTAGGGGGCGCTGTCTGGAAAGCGTTCTACGCCCCAACCGGGAGCCACAGCGGCTGCTCGCAAAATAAAGGCAGCTAACGCCTCAAGCTGTTCCGTCGTTAACCAGTCCTCACTTACGCGGCGGCAGGAATAGCTTTCTTCACTGCCATCGTAGGACATGGGCGATCGCTGGAAAGCAACGAGGCTGGCAATCGTATCCCGTGGCGGTGTTGCCCCCTTTAGATCTTTTAGGGAAAGTGACACCAAAGGATTGGGTAACGTGCTGCCACCGACATGACAGTTTTTGCAGTTTTCCTCAAAGAGCCGCTTGCCACGGGTCAGATCCGCTGCTGTGAAGGTTTTGGTCTCACCGCGATCATTGAGGGGTAATTCAACCGTGTCCGTTACCTTGAGGTATTGGATCACATAGTTATCTACCCCGGCGGCTGCCAGTGCCGTTGCCGGCGCGATCGCCCAGCCCAGCAGCAGAATCAAAAGACCGCCGCAAAGCCAGCCGAGAGACCGTTGCCAAAAGTGAGGTTGGTACATGGGTATTGGGAAAATCCTTGTTATGGGTCATCAATAATAAACTTTGCCACCGCCCCATTTATCCCCCAAGATTTTGGGTTCAACGAGGATGTAGCCGGCGATCGCCCCCAAGTCTTTCTCCGTCAGGTTGCGCATTTTCGGGAAAATGTCGGCACTGCGCAGACTGGGGTGAACCTCCGCAATTTCTTGCTCACCGTCGTAGGTGGTGGGGTTCTTCATGTAGTCCACTAGGCCTTCAATGGTATCCCGTGGCGGCGTGGCGAGGGCGAGGGTTTCTGTGCGCAAATCCAAGCTGGGGTTCGTTTTGGTGATCCCCCCCACATGACAGGAGGCACAGGCATACTGGAAGAGGCGCTTACCCTCTAGGTATTGTTTTTCCGTCAGCGTAATTGTTTTGCCCTCACTGTTGAGGGGAACGGTCAAGACTTCAGGGGTCAGTTGAGCGGCCAGTGCTGTGCCCGTGGCCAGTTGCCAGAGGCAGAGGCAGAGAGCGACCGCAAGCCAAACGCATTTTTTTAACATAGTTCTCCCAATAAGCAGGTCTTACGATTGCGGTGTATCTGGTTGATCCTTGGTGGGGACAGAGTTCGTTAAAGCCAAAATAATGGCTTTGGCATCCTCAAGGGGCAAGCGTGTTTGCGGACCGCTATAGCGAATACCAAGGCGATCGCACCATGCACAGACCGTTTCGACCGACACGCCGTAGTCCGCTGCCAGATCGGCGATCGCAATATCCACGAATCCCATGTTGCCCCTCCCCGCTTGGGATCAAGACCAAGTATCATTATCATGCCATTGCGCAGCTTCTTTACCAAAAAGCCACCCCTTTACAAAGACAAGTACCGGCACGGCGTACACTGTTGATGTGGCCATTAGATGGAGTTGTCCATGAAACGAGTCTTGGCAATTATCCTAGGGGGCGGTGCCGGCACGCGTCTCTATCCCTTAACCAAGCGTCGAGCCAAGCCTGCGGTTCCCCTTGCTGGCAAGTATCGCCTCATTGATATTCCTGTGAGCAATTGCATTAACTCCGAAATCAACAACATTTACGTCCTGACCCAATTCAACTCCGCCTCCCTCAACCGCCATATTGCCCGTACCTATACCTTCCCCGGCCTGACGGGCGGCTTTGTCGAAGTCTTGGCAGCCCAACAAACTCCAGAAAATCCCAACTGGTTTCAAGGCACCGCCGATGCCGTGCGACAGTACCTGTGGCTGTTGGCTGATTGGGATGTTGATGAGTACCTCATTCTTTCGGGAGATCACCTCTACCGCATGGATTACCGGCTGTTTGTGCAGCGTCACCGCGAAACGGGTGCTGATATTACCCTCTCAGTGTTGCCCGTGGATGAAAAGGCCGCCTCTGGCTTTGGCTTGCTCAAGGTAGATAGCACAGGCCGAGTCATTGACTTCCGCGAAAAGCCCACGGGGGATGCTCTACGGGATATGCGGGTGGACACAACCCGTTACGGGCTTAGTTTGGAGGAAGCCCAGCGCAAGCCCTACATTGCCTCGATGGGGATTTATGTCTTCAAGCGGCAAGTACTCATTGATTTGCTAGAACAGATGGCCGATGCCACTGACTTTGGCAAGGAAATTATCCCCGCTGCTGCCCGTTCTCATCTTGTCCAGACCTACGTTTTTAATGGGTATTGGGAAGATATTGGGACGATTGGAACCTTCTACGAAGCCAACCTTGCCCTCACCCAACAACCGCAGCCGCCCTTTAGCTTCTACGACGAAAACGCGCCCATCTACACCCGTCCGCGGTACTTACCCCCCAGTAAGATGCTGAGTTGCACAATTACGGAATCCATTATCAGTGAGGGCTGCATCCTTAAAGAATGCCAAGTCCACCGTTCCGTCTTGGGGGTGCGATCGCGAGTGGAATCGGGGTGTGTTATTGACCATTCCCTGTTGATGGGAGCAGACTACTACCAAGATTCAGCGCAGCGCCACCAGCTGACTCTGCAACACAAAATCCCCATCGGCATTGGTGCCAACAGTGTGATTCGCAAGGCAATTGTGGATAAAAATGCCTGCATTGGCCACGATGTCAAAATCATCAACAAAGACCATGTTGAAGAATCCAACCGTGAGGATCAGGGATTTTATATTCGCAGCGGTGTCGTGGTGATTCTGAAAAATGCCGTGATTCCCGATGGTACCGTTATCTAAACCATAAGGAAGTTTGAATTGGCAAGCGGGGAAAACCTGTGTAGCATATCAAAAGGTAAGGTTGAGCATTCACCCCTTTAGCGGAACTTCCATCTATGCCCACGATAGAGACTCGCACAGAACCCATGGTCATCAACATGGGGCCGCATCATCCCTCCATGCACGGGGTTTTGCGGTTAATGGTGACCCTGGACGGCGAAGATGTCATTGACTGCGAGCCGGTGATTGGCTACCTCCATCGCGGGATGGAGAAAATTGCCGAAAACCGCACCAACATCATGTTTATTCCCTACGTGAGTCGTTGGGACTACGCCGCAGGGATGTTCAACGAGGCGGTTACTGTCAACGCTCCCGAAAAGTTGGCGGGGATTCCCGTACCCAAACGCGCCAGCTACATCCGCGTGATCATGCTGGAGTTGAACCGCATTGCCAACCACCTGCTGTGGCTGGGTCCCTTTTTGGCGGATGTCGGTGCCCAGACGCCCTTTTTCTATATCTTCCGCGAGCGGGAGTACATCTACGATCTCTTTGAAGCGGCGACAGGGATGCGCTTCATTAACAACAACTACTTCCGCATTGGGGGGGTAGCTGCCGACCTCACCTATGGCTGGGTGACGAAGTGCCGCGACTTCTGTGATTACTTCCTGCCCAAGGTGGATGAGTACGAGCGCCTCATCACCAACAACCCCATCTTTGTACGGCGCTTACAGGGGGTGGGCAAAATTAGCCGTGAGGATGCCATCAATTGGGGGCTATCGGGGCCGATGCTCCGTGCCTCCGGGGTGAAGTGGGATCTGCGCAAGGTGGATCACTACGAGTGCTATGACGACTTTGACTGGGATGTCCCCGTGGCCACAGAAGGCGATTGCCTTGCCCGCTATATTGTCCGTATTCAAGAAATGCGCGAATCGGTGAAGATCATTCGCCAAGCCTTAGATGGTCTTCCCGGTGGCCCCTATGAAAACCTAGAGGCCAAGCGCATGCTCGAAGGCGCCAAGTCAGAGTGGAATAGCTTCGACTACCAGTACCTTGGCAAAAAGCTTGCCCCCACGTTTAAGATTCCTAAAGGAGAGCACTATGTGCGCGTTGAATCGGGGAAAGGGGAACTAGGGATTTACCTGATTGGGGATGACAATGTCTTCCCTTGGCGCTGGAAGATTCGGCCACCGGATTTTAATAACCTGCAAGTGCTGCCCCAGTTGCTGAAGGGGATGAAAGTGGCGGATATTGTGGCTATCCTTGGCAGTATTGACGTGATTATGGGATCTGTTGATCGCTAAGAAGTGCACTGCAACTTTTGATGCCACAAGGGGAGGCAGCGATGGCTGTACAACTACCATTCTTCACCTCCACAAACTTCAGCGGCCTTTTGAGTAACCGGTTTTGGCAAAATGCATGGCCACTGCCGCCCCAAAACCAACTGAAGCGAGGTGCGCTGGTTCCAGATGGGGAATTACCCGCTGTAGGGCTAAACGCGCCTGTTCGCCTTTCGGCTGTGTGGCAAGAGCAGCCGCTGCTGCTGGTGTTTACTCGTATCTTTACAGAGCATCAATACTGCCCGCTGTGTTATCCCTATCTCAAGGCCCTGAATGAAAACTATGAGACCTTTCAAGGCAAAGGGGTGGCCGTGCTGGTGGTGACTAGTACTGATGCCCAGCAAAGCGAGAAAGTTAAGGCAGAGATGGGCTTAAAGATGCCTCTACTCTATGACCCCGGTTGCCACGTCTTTCGTCAGTACCGCACCGGACAAGCTTTGGGGGCACCGCTACCTGCGCAGTTTCTGATTGATCAAGAAGGCAAGCTCCGCTACAAGCATCTCTTCTCATTTCTAGAACCCAATGCCCCCCTGGAGCGCTTGTTTCAGGAAATTGATGCCTTAGCCAATAGGGCAACAGTCACCACAGCAGCCTAGGAGGGATCAAAACTCGCTAGGATAGAAGGTGTCTCCTTGGGGCTGTAGCTCAGTCGGATAGAGCGAGCGCCTCCTAAGCGCTAGGCCGTGCGTTCAAATCGCACCAGTCCCGTTCTTTCCCTTAAAATAAAAAGCAAATCTTTTTGATGTTAGTTTTGCATCTGTGGTAGAGCGATCGCCCCCGAATTCTCTCCTAAGGGAACTTCAAGGCACAATTGACGACCTTGAGGACTATCAAAGTGCCCTGAGCTATGAGGCCGCCAAGCGTGCCCTGGAAAAATTACTGTTTGAATGCAAGGCGACTGGAACCGCAAAAGCCCCCCTCGCCCGCGCGATCGCCGATCTCGAAGAAATGCTCCACAAGCTCCACTATGGTGTGGTGCAAATTGCCGTCTTTGGCATGGTGGGGCGGGGAAAATCCTCCCTGTTAAATGCACTGCTGGGGGAACCCTACTTTGCCACAGGCCCCATTCATGGGGTCACTCAGGAAGAAGCCAGTGTCCTTTGGCAAATCTCTGAAGCGCAGCGGGGCAATCCTATTCGCCTGATCGATACCCCTGGGTTGGACGAAGTCAACGGCGCAGCACGGGAACAACTAGCGCGGGAGGTGGCTGCCCAAGCGGATTTGATTCTCTTTGTGGTTGCCGGCGACTTGACCCGTCTCGAATACCAAGCCCTCAGTGAATTGCGGCAGGCCGGAAAGCCAATGATTCTAGTCTTTAACAAAGTGGATCAGTATCCGGAGGCCGATCGCGAGGCGATTTATATTAAAATCCGCGATGAGCGTGTTAAGGCACTCCTTTCCCCCGAAGAAATTGTCATGGTGGCAGCAGCCCCCCTTGTGCCCCAAGTGCAGCGGGATAGCCAAGGACGGGTTCAGGTGAAAATGACCGTTGGTGCTCCCCAGGTGGAACCCCTAAAACGGAAGATCTTGGAAGTGCTAGAGCGAGAAGGAAAAGCCCTGATTGCCCTCAATTCCATGCTCTTTGCCAAGAAGGTGAGTGAAGAATTGGCCCGCTACAAGCTGGCCTTGCGAGATCAGGAGGCCAACCAACTGATTTGGAAAGGGGCAGTGACCAAAGCCTTGGCGATCGCCCTCAACCCCATCACCGTGCTGGATATGGTCAGCAGTGCCGTCATTGACCTGACGACGATTCAACTGCTCTCGCGGCTGTACGACATTGAACTCACGGATGCAGGCGCCCAGGATCTGCTCCAAACCATTGCCCTTGCCATGGGCAGCATTAGCTTAGGGGAATTTGCTGTCAATTTGGGACTGAGTTCCCTCAAAGGACTCTTGGGATTGGCTACACCCATGAGCGGTGGCATTGCCCTGGGTCCTTACCTCTCCGTGGCCATGACCCAAGCAGGGATTGCCGGCTTGTCTTCCTACACAGTGGGGCAAGTGGCCAAAACCTACTTTGCCAACGGTGCGGGCTGGGGGCCTGCAGGACCCAAAACCGTTGTCCAGCAAATCCTCAGTCAACTGGATCAGCGCCATATCCTCAATCGGCTGAAGCTGGAAATTCAGCAGCAGTTATACCCCAGTGGAGTGGTTCCTTGGGCAAGACGGGCTGCCCCATAGGCGGCCTCCGTGTGAGGCGCAACGGCCACCGGCACCCCTAGGTATTGCTGACGCAGCGCTAACCATGCTCGATTGCGCGCACCCCCTCCCGCTGTCCAGACCCGTTTTAAGGGTGACGCCCCCAAACGCTGTAATTGCCTATAGCCTTGGGCTTCAATGCGACTCAGACTTTCAAGGAGTCCCTGCAGAAAGAGGCGAGGGTCGTCGGGGCGCGGCTCTAGGCGAGGCTCTAGGTGGGGATCGTTAATGGGGAAGCGTTCGCCCCGCTTCAGCAGGGGATAGTAGTCCAAGCCGGTGGGCTGATGGACATCTATTTGGGCACTGAGGCGTTCCAATTCCTCCGGGCTAAAAAACTGCGCCAAAATTGCTGCACCACAGTTGGAGGCGCCCCCCACCAGCCAGCGATCGCCCAAGCGATGACTGTAGATGCCGGTTGCTAAATCCTCTACCCTAGAGGCACTCAACAGCTTCAGCACAAGGGTTGATCCCAAGGATGTTACCGCTTCGCCCACCTCAGAGGCACCACTGGCTAGAAAGGCAGCAATGCTATCGGTGGTACCGGCACACACTTGGCACTCTGGAGACAAGCCTAAGTCCGTTGCCGTCACCTTTCCCAGAACCGTACCGGGGGGAACGACCTTAGGGAGGAGGGGCCGTAACGGCGCAAGCATCGGGTGGTTTAACCAATCAGGGTAAGCTTCCTTTGCCGCGTCATAGCCCAACTTTAGAGCATTGTGCCAGTCGGAAATGCCCAGTTGACCGTGGAGCAAAAAGGCCAGCCAGTCCGCTTGGTGTACCAAAACAGCACTGGCGCTTGGGTAGTGGCTTTGGAGCCACAACAGCTTGGCGAGACTACTCGTCGCACTCAGGACAAGGTGATCCGCGGCTAAAATCTGCCGCAGCGTTTGAACATGAGCTTGGGCGCGATCGTCGTTGTAAAGGAGAACAGGTGAGCAGGGTTGCCCCTGTGCATCACAGAGGAAAACGGTGCCAGAGGTGGCATCAATGGCAATCCGCTGAATTTGCTGCCGAATGGCGCTTGGAATATCCAAAGTCAATGCCCGCAGCGTCGCTGCCCATTCTTGGGGCTGATCGGGTTGGTGAAGCGGACGACGGGAGGTGGCCAGAATGTTCCCTTCAGGATCAATGGCGATCGCCCGCGCCCCTGAGGTACCAAAATCAATCCCCAAGGTGGTAGTCATACCGATAATTATTGCAGTAGCGTAAAGAGATTGCTATCCAGCTCATAACCAAACATGGCAGCCATCCCCTTAACCTTTTCAGCCGCAGGATAGCCCTGTCCCTGAAGCCACTGCCAAAGGGTAAACACTTTAGTCATTACAAAAATATCCAGGGCTTGGGGGTTGAAGATAATGCCCTGCTGCGGATGAAATTCGTGGGGCACGAGCATTGCCCCATAGCGCACGAGTTCTCCCGCCGACCAATCCAGTAAGTAGGGTAGCCATGGGTAGCAGACATCGGCACGAATGAACCAGAGGCGCACGGCCGGCAATTCCGAAAGTTCTAGATCAGGTTCATCCGCCGGTCGGGGATAGTCAATCTTAAAACGCAGCGCTTGGTGATGAGCTAAAAGTCGCTGTTCTGCAATCAGGGGATTAAGGACATGGTGCAGGGGAGATAAGTCCAGACGATCAATCTGATCTGGTGTTAACTCGATCGCGATCGCCACTCTCTATCTCTCCCCAGCGGCCAGTTATTTAGAGAACCTGCTGGACTTCCGCAATTTCGGGAATGGATTCCTTTAATTTACGCTCAATGCCCATGCGCAGCGTCATCATCGAACTGGGGCAGGAACCGCAGGCACCCTGTAACCGCAGCCGTACCACCGGCCCTTCAATTTCCACAAGTTCGACATTACCGCCATCGGCCATCAAATAGGGGCGGAGTTCATCAAGGACTTTTTCAACGTTTTCTTGACTCAATTCAAGGGTTGCAGCCATTGTTACTGTCCTTGGCATATCGTTCACATTACTCCTTAGTTTAGCATTGAGAGGGGCGATCGCCCCTTGGGAATTCCAAGGGGTGCCAATGGATCTGGCTCTAGGGAAATCTCTTAAACAGTGTTAGGAACAGTAACGCTCAGGGATACAATATTAGCTTGGTGAACTGCACGGTAGGACATGATTTCCAGTAATGATTTTCGCCCCGGTGTAAGTATTGAGCTTGACGGTGCCGTTTGGCGAGTCGTTGAATTTTTGCACGTCAAACCTGGGAAAGGCTCGGCCTTTGTGCGTACAAAGCTAAAGAATGTGCAAACGGGCAACGTGATTGAGCGCACATTCCGCGCTGGCGAGACTGTTCCCCAAGCCACCCTTGAAAAACGCACGATGCAGCACACCTATAAAGACGGTGAAGACTATGTCTTTATGGACATGGAAAGTTATGAAGAGGCTCGCCTCACCGCTGCACAAATCGGCGATCGCGCTAAGTACCTTAAAGAAGGTATGGAAGTCAATATCGTTAAATGGGGTGAGCAGGTTCTCGAGGTAGAGCTACCCAACTCCGTGGTTTTAGAAGTGGTGCAAACCGATCCGGGTGTTAAAGGGGATACCGCCACCGGTGGATCAAAACCCGCCATTGTCGAAACCGGTGCCCAAGTCATGGTACCGTTATTTATCTCCGTAGGTGATCGGATTCGCATTGATACTCGCTCAGATACGTATCTTGGCCGCGAATAGGAGTAATGGGTGTGGAGCTTGACCTCAACCAAGTGCGCGAACTGCTGTTAATGTTTGACCAAACCAGCGTCACCGAACTCAACCTTAAGAGTGGTGAACTGGAACTTCAACTGCGCAAGCGTGAGCAGATCAGCAGCAACCCCGCTGTGGTTGTGGCTCCAGCTCCCCCCTCGGCCACCACATCCACGCCTGCCCCTGCTCCAGAGCCGACGCCACCCCCTGCCAACCGCAAAACTGTGGATATTGTGGCGCCAATGGTGGGAACATTTTATCGTGCCCCCGCTCCCGATGAACCCCCCTTTGTGGAAGTGGGGGACACAGTCAAAAAAGGCCAAGTGGTTTGCATCATTGAGGCCATGAAGCTGATGAACGAAATTGAAGCCGAAGTCAATGGCCAAGTGGTGGAAATTCTGGTGCAAAATGCTGAACCCATTGAGTATGGCCAACCCTTAATGCGCATTTTGCCTAACTAAATATCATTTTTTTTCAGCAAGAGAGGCAGATGCTAATTGCAAAGATATGTTAAGGATTGAGGAGTTTAAGGCCAATGATTCAATGCTTTCAAGCCTTTGTGCTCTTGCCGAGACCCTAATTGAAAAATTAGAATCTAGGAATATCCACCACCACTGCCCGACGAGGTTGGCCTGTGCAAGCAACTGGAGCATACATTCTTATTGATACCCTATGCCGTCACGGCGTTAAGCATATTTTTGGCTATCCTGGTGGAGCAATTTTACCGATTTACGATGAACTTTATCGTGCTGAGTCCGAAGGGAGGATTCAGCACATTTTAGTGCGCCACGAACAAGGGGCAGCCCATGCCGCTGATGGCTATGCTCGTGCCACAGGCCGAGTGGGAGTCTGTTTTGGCACTTCAGGACCAGGGGCAACAAATTTAGTTACAGGCATTGCCACGGCCCACATGGACTCCATCCCGCTGCTGGTGATCACCGGTCAAGTGCCTCGCTCTGCCATTGGCACCGATGCCTTTCAGGAAACAGATATTTTTGGCATTACGCTGCCCATTGTCAAGCACTCCTACGTCGTGCGCGCCGCCAAGGAGATGGCACGCATTATTACCGAGGCAATCTATATTGCCACCACCGGCCGTCCGGGGCCTGTGCTTGTGGATATTCCCAAGGATGTGGGACTAGAAGTCTGTGAGTACGAACCCCTTGAGCCGGGGCAGGTCAAGCTGCGGGGCTATCGTCCCACCATTCGCGGCAATGCCCGTCAAGTTGCCCAAGCAGTTCAACTGATTCGTGAAGCCAAACGCCCCTTACTTTATGTGGGGGGGGGCGCGATTACAGCGGGTGCCCACGAGGAAGTACTCAAATTGGCAGAGCTATTCCAGATTCCGGTGACTACAACCCTGATGGGGAAGGGGGCATTTCCTGAGTCCCATCCCCTTTCCGTGGGCATGCTGGGAATGCATGGCACTGCCTATGCCAACTTTGCCGTCAGTGAATGTGATCTGCTCATTGCCCTGGGGGCGCGGTTTGACGATCGCGTGACGGGTAAACTGGATGAATTTGCCTCCCGTGCCAAGGTAATTCACATTGACATTGATCCTGCGGAGGTGGGGAAAAACCGCGTGCCCGATGTGCCGATTGTGGGTAGTGTCAAACCCGTGCTTCAGCAAATCCTCAAACAGATTGAAGACAGCGGGGAACCTGTGGAACCTGCCACCCAAGCATGGCTAGAGCGGATCAGAATCTGGAAAGAGGACTATCCCCTTGTCGTGCCACAGCCTAGCGGTGAACTCTCCCCCCAAGAGGTGATTGTGGCCTTTGGGCGCCACGCTCCCGATGCCTACTACACCACGGATGTGGGTCAGCACCAGATGTGGGCGGCACAATTCCTGAAAAATGGCCCTCGGCGGTGGATTTCCAGTGCGGGCTTAGGTACGATGGGCTTTGGGATGCCGGCGGCCATGGGCGTGAAGGTGGCATTACCAGATCAGCAGGTGATCTGTATTAGTGGCGATGCCAGTTTCCAGATGAATTCCCAAGAGCTGGCGACATTGGCGCAGTACGGCATTGCCGTCAAGACTGTGATTATTAACAATTTCTGGCAGGGAATGGTGCGGCAGTGGCAACAGGCCTTTTATGAGGAGCGCTACTCCCATTCCAGTATGGCCAAGGGGATGCCCGATTTTGTCAAGTTGGCGGAAGCTTACGGCGTCAAGGGCTTGCGGGTCACAGATCGCCATAATTTGGATGCTATTGTCGAAGAGGTCTTGGCCTACGATGGTCCTGTGCTCCTAGATGCCCATGTGACCCGCGACGAAAACTGCTATCCAATGGTTGCCCCTGGTAAGCCCAATTCGCAAATGCTGGGTTTGCCGGAACGCAAGGTGCTCGAAAAGGCTGCCGAATTGATCTACTGTGCCAACTGTGGGGCAAAAACCATCTCTACCCATCGCTTTTGTCCGGAGTGTGGCAGTAAACTCTAAGCCTTTGGACACCCTTGAGCAAACAATCGCCTCGGCAGCGGCTGACGAAAATGAAAGAGAATCGCTTTCTGGCGGCGATCGCGGGGTTCGGGCCCCCGCCCCCAGAGGGTCTCAAAGGAGAAAAAGGACACTCCTAGTCCTGAGCGCAGGGCAGCCTCCACTTTAGCATCCACCAGTTCAATGGGCACAGGATTGGTACGTAGCCCCGTGAGGACACCGACGGCAGTGGGAATTCTTGCTTGAGCATGCAGGATTTCCGGTTGCGTTAGCTGCTGCACAAAGCTAGGCAGATTGTAGCGATAGACCTGCACAATCACTTCATCAAGGAGTCCAAGGGCGATCCACTGGGGCCAATCTTGGAGAAATGTTTGGTAGGCGGTGGGCAATGTGGTCGGTGCAACGGAAAAAATGGCATTGGGAAATTCCTGCTTTACCCGCTGCCGCAACCTTTGCACAAACGCGGTAAGTTTGTCCGCGCGCCAGCGCATCCAGTCCGGATCGCGGGGATTATCGGGAACGGGCTTTTTAGTTTCCTGCTGATAGAGGGCACGGGTATAGGGATCGTAGCCAAACTCCACGGGCAGACTGAGGTGGTCATCAAACTGCACACCATCCACGGGGTACTGCCGCAATACTTCAAGAACAATGTTGGTGAGAAATTCTTGGACTTGGGGATGAAAAGGATTCATCCAAGCTACTTCTCCCGCTGCCGTCAAGCGAGTCGTTTGACCATTGACCCCTTGGGTGAGCCAGTCGGGATGGGCAAGGGCGAGTTCTGAGGTTTCCGGCACCATGAAGCCAAATTCAAACCAAGGAATGACTAAAAGGTTACGGCAGTGCGCCTGCTGGGTGAGTTCTGCAAGAATGTCGTAATCTTGAATCCCCCGCAGCACAAAGGGCTGAATGCCTAGATTTCTGGCCGTGGCACTGGGGAAACCGACATAGCCTGAGTTCCAGACAACAGGATAGAGGGTGTTGAAGTTCAGCCGCTGTAGCTCATTGAGGGTTGCCTCCAACTGAGGGCGATCGCGCAGGAGCGGTAAATCGTTGGTTGTCAGCCAAACGCCGCGAATCAGGGTTGAGGGTTGTGCCTGTATCGGCCAAATCGTCCAGCAAAGACTCCAAAAGAAGAGAATGAGCAACAACCAAACGCGATGACGCAGCATAGGCTACAGCCCTAGGGAACGCAGATGCCCTGCCTCGAAGGGAAGAACTCGGCTACACATAGTCTGCTTCAAGGCTCCACTGGGGCGGCATGGCCAGGCTTCCGGCGATCGCCATCCTGTGTTGTTCTCTCTCCCGCTGTAGCTTGGGAACAGCGGCACGGAGAAGGATAAAGGTTGTTTTGCCAGAACCATTGTTACCAATAATGCCAAGGCGATCGCTCACCTCTACCGTCAGATTGCTCCCCTGAGGCAGCGAGGGAATTGCAAACATCCCTGATTTCTAGCAGGGCAGTCCCAGCTTAGAGGGTCAAGGCTTGGGGATTGGTTTCAATGAGTTTCGCTAAATCTTGAAGGAAGGCGGCTGCATCGGCACCATAGATCACGCGGTGATCACAGGTAAGATTCACCTTCATCTGCCGTTTCACTCCCAGTAGGCCCTCCTCTGTGGCCACTACCGTCGGACGGGAGGCTCCCACGGCCATAATTGCCCCTTGACCAGGGGTGAGAATGGCATCGAAAAAGTCAACGCCAAACATGCCTAAATTGGAGAGGCTAAAGGTGCCCGTGCTGTACTCCTCGGGTTGCAGTTGCTTAGCGCGTGCCCGCTCCACCAAGTCCTTCCACGTCCGCGAGAGGGTATAGATGTCAATTTGATCGGCATTCTTCAGCACCGGTGTAATCAGACCACCCCCTGGCATTGCCACAGCAACGGCAATGTTAATGTCGCGGCGGTATTGAATCCCCTGCTCTGTGTAGTAGGCATTCATAATCGGGTGTTTTTGCAGCGTCAGGGCGATCGCCTTGGCAAGGAGCGCTGTCATCGTCACCCCTTTGGCCTTAATTTGCTGGTACAGCCGATCCAGTGCCTCCGTGGTAATTGTGTAGGCCACATGGAAGTCAGGAATGCTAAGGCTGGCCACCATATTCCGCACAACGGCATTTTGTAGCGTTGTCAAGGGCACCAAATCCTCTTTCGCCACAACTGGAGCCGTGGCAGCGGATGCTGGGGGGACAGGGGCAGGGGGCGTCGCCACTGGTGTAACAGGCGGTGCGGGTACACCGATCAAGGCTTCCACATCGGCAGCGGTAATCCGACCATGGGGACCCGTTCCCTTAAGCGTCTTCAAATCAATGTGGTGTTCCTTGGCCAATTTGCGGGCGCGAGGCGAAGCAATCACTCGCCCAGTCGGCGCAGTGGGAGCACTGGGGGGAGAAGCTACTGCGACAGAGGTTGTTCCTGAGCCGTTACTTGTAGCCGCAGAAGGAGCAGCCGTAGAATCTGTCGCCGCCCCAAGGGACTTGGCCTTTGCCTGAGCCTCGGCAATTTCTGCTTCTGTTTCTGCCACCAGACCAATGGTGGCGCCGACGGGTGCCACTTCGCCGGCCGGTACGGTAATCACCGCCAAATAGCCATCGTAGAAGGACTCCACATCCATATCGGCCTTGTCGGATTCCACAATCAGCACGGTTTCCCCTTTGGCCACCTTATCGCCGGGAGATTTCAGCCAAGAGACAATTTTCCCTTCGGTCATGGTGGAGCTGAGGGCGGGCATGAACAGTTCACGAATCATAGAGGCTGCTATCCTTGGTTGGCAATCGAGAGGGAGTTAAATTCACTGGAAATGCAACTTAGAGTGTGCCGCGAATTTCTTCAATGACACCATTGCGCAGGAGAATTTCCACCTGCATTTTTTGGATCAGGTTGTCTCCTTTGGTGACATAAAAGAAGTTGTCCACTTGACCTTGATCCACTTCCTGCCCCATTTCTAGGCGTTGCACCTGATCCAATTGTTGCAGAATCATATTTTTTTGCTGTAAGAGTTCTGCTTTTTGGTTGTTGGCTTGCCCTTGAACGTCTTGAATACGGGCATTAATTACATCGGCTGCTTCATTGCTTTTACGCAGCTGGTCAATCACTTGCTGCAGTTGAAAGTCCAACTGCTGAATTTGGCTATCCACTTGATTCAGTTGGGCTTGAAGCTGCCTTTGGGCATCGTCTTTCCACTCAGGAGTGACAATTGCTTTCACCAGAATCTGGCGCCGCAGGAGCAGTTTAGTATCCATAGGGTCTCTCATGGAGATTACTCAAACATGGCGTTAATCATATCGCGGTAGCGATCGCTCACGACATGACGACGAATTTTTAGAGTTTGGGTCAAAAGACCATTTTCTATCGTAAAGGGTTCGAGGACAAAGCGAAATGTGGCAATGCGATCATCTGGGCGATAGCCAGGGCGATTTTGCACTTCCCGCAGCAGTTCCTGGCGGTAGAGATCAACAATCACTTTGCTCTCCAGGGTCACTACTTCACCGGTACCTGCCGGTGCCGGTCGGTGCGGCAACGCCAAGCGGTATCCCTTAGCCGTGACCCACTGCTCCAGCGCCTCCAAATTGGGCACAATCAGTGCACCCAGCGCCTTTTGATCTTGCCCCACCAGCATGATTTGATCAATATAGACACTGCGGACGCAGGCATCCTCAATGGGTTGGGGTTCAATATTTTCACCGTTGCTCAGCACAATCGTGTCTTTTTGCCGTCCCGTCAGCACGAGATCCCCATTGGGGGTGAGGTAGCCCAAGTCACCAGTATCAAACCAGCCTTCAGCATCCAGAACTTTAGTGGTGGCTTCAGGTTTGTTATAGTAGCCGCGCATCACTTGCGGACCTTTAGCCATCACTAGCCCTTTTTGCCAAAAATCAACGGGAGCTTTGGTGTCTGGATCTACAATCTTAATGGCAGTATCGGGAATGGGTCGGCCAGCCGATCCCCGTAGATTAGCCCAAGAGCGGCGAGCGGTTAGCACCACAGCCGTTTCTGTGAGGCCATAGCCCACCAGCACCTCTAAGTTAATGACCTCGTAGAAGGTATCCAAATGGGGAGCGAGGGCGCCGCCGCCACTAATCACCTGTTTAATCTCACCGCCGGTGGCTTCGCGAATTTTGCTATAGACCCGCTTCTCCCCCACTGCGTAGAGGGGCTTCAGGAAGAAGGTTTGCAGGCGGGCAAGAAATTTTTGCCAACGACTAGGGTGGGGGTTGGTTAGGCTCAGTCCTGTGAGCAGTCGCCGTTGCAGGACATATTGCTGGCCGACACTGAGGAAAAACTGGGCAAGGTATCGTTTGAGGGGCGGGGCATCCCGCAGTTGCTTTTGCAGCCCTTCATAAAAGCCTTCCCAGATGCGCGGTACTGCAACCATGTAGTGGGGTTTGCAGCGTTTTAAGTCATTCTTGAAGTGGCGCAGGTTGGTGTAGGTTTGGCTACAGCCACAGGCAAAGAGAAAGTACTCGACGACCCGTTCGTAGGCATGCCAAACGGGCAGGATGCTGAGGATGCGATCGCCCACCTGCGGCTGCACAATGGCCCAGAGATTGACAATTTGACTGAGCAGTCCCCCATGGGTCACCATCACGCCCTTGGGTTGACCCGTGGTACCGGAGGTATACATCAGTGTTGCTAAGTCATCGCGGGTT
Organism: uncultured Thermosynechococcus sp.; assembly: GCF_938074695.1. GTDB lineage: Bacteria > Cyanobacteriota > Cyanobacteriia > Thermosynechococcales > Thermosynechococcaceae > Thermosynechococcus. The sequence continues at coordinate 4,590 of NZ_CALJEM010000023.1, read as the reverse complement.
ATGGCTACCGCCCGCACTGTGCCGTACTGTCCTTCGCTAAAGACTTGACCAAAGTTCAAAAGCCGCAGAGGAAAATGCTCAAGCTCCGGCGCTTCCGCACTCAGCAGAACAACGGTTTTTACCTGTGTCTCTGCTAAGCCATCCTGAAGTTTGCGCAGGGTAGCCAAGTTTTCAATCAGTAGGAGGGTTGAACCACTGTCGCACAAAATGTAGAGAAGCTCTTGGGCGTCAGCGGTCCCACTGCGAACGACATTAATGGCACCGGCCATCATGCTCCCTTGATCGGCAATCAGCCAGCGGGGACTATTGTCAGCAAATAAGGCCACGCGATCGCCCGCAGCAACACCCAGGGCTTGGAGACCGGCGGCAAAGCGTTGGATGCGTTGGTAGAGTTCACTGTAGGTAATCCGGGTGGCGGGGTCTTCGTAGGGGGCATCAAGGGCCACGACATCACCATGGCGTTGCGCCAATAGGGGCCACATTTCCGGTAGCGACTGGAGGGTTTTGTAGGGCAAAAAGTGATCGGGTAACGGCGCATCCTGGGGTAACCCGCCAGGGGGAGTGTAGGTGTAGGCTGCACTCGTCATTCATCTGACTCCAGACGCAACACCTAGATAATAAGCCCTCAATAGCATGGCTCATGCAGCTTTAATAATTTCAATGTGAGATTATGGAGTTAGGGACTTTGCAAGCAGTGCTATGGTGCCTTTTGTCCTTGCCTCAGCCTCCCCAGCGCGACGCCAGTTGCTGCAACAGATTGGCCTCAACCCAATTGTTCAACCAAGTGACTTTGATGAATCGGTTATTCAAGCCGCAACGCCGACAGAACTCGTGCGATTGCTGGCACGGTGTAAAGCAGAAACCGTGGCTCAAACCTACCCACCCCCGGCCTTAATTTTGGGCTGCGACTCTGTATTGGTGCTGGGGGGAGAAATTTATGGTAAGCCTGCCTCAGCAGAGGTGGCGATCGCCCGCTGGCAGCGAATGCGCGGTCAAACAGGAGAGCTGCTCACCGGTCATGCCTTGATTGATCTGGGGCAGGGCCGCACCTGTGTTGAGGTGGAGTCCACCCAAGTCGTTTTTGCGGATATTAGCGATGCCGAAATTGCTGCCTATGTCGCTTCTGGTGAACCTCTGGCCTGTGCAGGCTGTTTTGCCCTTGATGGCCAAGGCGGTGCCTTTGTCGAGAAAATTATCGGTACCCCCAGTAATGTGATTGGCTTGAGCCTACCCCTACTGCGGCGGATGCTGCTGAGTTTGGGATATACGCTTCAAGCTCTGCAAAGCGAGAAATAAAAAATTAGCCTAGACAAGTCTAAATGCTTAGGGTATGCTAGGAGATTGCGAGTTAAGGAACTGTCATGAACGCCCAAGACATTATTCGCTCGATTGAAGCGGAGCAAATGAAGACTGACTTGCCCGTGATTCAGGTGGGCGATCGCGTTCGCGTCGGAGTTAAAATTCAAGAGGGCGGCAAAGAGCGCGTTCAGCCCTACGAAGGAGATGTAATTGCCATGCGGGGTACAGGAATTAACCGCACAATCACGGTGCGTCGTGTCTTTCAAGGGGTGGGCATTGAGCGCGTCTTTTTGCTACATTCGCCACGAATTGATAGTATAAAAGTAATCCAGCGGGGGAAAGTTCGCCGTGCCAAGCTCTACTACCTGCGCAACCTCGTGGGTAAAGCCTCCCGTATCAAAGCACGGTTTGATCGCCCTCTGTAAACAGCCTTGCGTCCTTAGTTCAGTTGGTAGAACGTCGGTCTCCAAAACCGGATGTCGGGGGTTCGAGTCCTCCAGGGCGCGTTCTCTAAACTCAATTAAACTCAATCAAGGCAATCTATTAATCTATCCTTGCTGTGTGGGTAAAGCCACTGGCTTCTGGCGATCGCTCCCCTGAAACTGCAGGGCAGTGCGTGCCAGTTCCAACAATTGCAGTTCAGGGGGATAATGCCGTTCCTGCTTGAGACGTTGAATGTCCTGTTTCCCCAGTTGCCAGTGCAACCGTTTGGCCAGAGCCAGTAGAATATCGCCGCGATCAATGATGCCAGCCACCGCATCCGCAGGGGTTAAAACCGTAACAAAGCGTTGCTGTTGCTCCTCTAGGGTACAAACGGTCTTGGCGAGGGAATCGGCTTCTTTAACGGTAGCGATCGCCCGCAGGGGGACGGCTAATTCCTCCACAGGAGTAACTTCCCAGTGGCTGCGCTCCACATGGTTCAGGGCGTGGGGATCCAAATAGCCCCGATAGCGCCCCTCCGTGGCCACAAAGTAGGCCGTGGGCTGGCGATCGGCCAACAGCAGATAGCGATCGGCAAACTCCCGCAGCGACAGCGTTCCCTCAATAACGCGAAAATCCCGTGTCATGGCATCAGCCGCCGTCAGGGTGAGCAGTGCTTCTTGAAGCTGGCTGAGGCGATAGTAAAGCGTGGCATTTTGCAGGGCAAACCAACCCAACAGCGCCAACCACAGCCCATTGCCACTGCCAAGGAGAGTGACAAAGAGACCAAAACTAATGGCCAGCCAGCCCAAGACCTGTCCCGATCGCGCTGCCCAGCGCATCCCCTGAAAGCGATTGTCCGTTAATTTCCAAACGGCGGCCTTGAGCACTTGACCCCCATCGAGGGGAAGACCCGGCAAAAGGTTAAAGACCCCCAAGACAAAGTTGATATTGGCCAAATGGTGCAATAGTTCGTGAAGGAGATCCTCCCGCGGCAGGGTTGCGGCTGTCCCCTGTAACAGGAGAAAGAGGGCAAAGCTGACCAACGGCCCGGCGATCGCCACCTGAAACGCTTGACCGGGGGTATTGGATTCTCGCTCAATAGCCGCCATGCCCCCAAAGAGAAAAAGGGTAATCGAGCGCACCGTAATCCCTTGGGAGCGCGCCACTAAGCTGTGTCCCAACTCGTGAAGGAGCACCGAGGCAAACAACAGCAGCGAGACCACAAACCCGATTAGCCATACCCCTGCCCCCCACTGTGGATAGGTGGCCTGCCAGTCACTGCCATTGAGAAATGTAAACAACAAAATGACGAAAAACCACGAGCGATCAATATACAAGGGAATGCCAAAGACACGCCCCACCTGCCAACTTTGTCCCATGCCGACCTCGGTGCATTGTGCTCTCTCTCTATTATCGCCTCAGAGTCTAATAGCGTGGGGCTTAACAATAATTCATGTCTGAAATGTTACCCTTTCCCCTTTGTCCTAAGATAAAGGAAACGCTGCTAGAGGAGCATGTGGTGTCCCAAGCTGCCTTACTGGTGTCTGCCAATGGCTATATGTTAGACGTGACCTTTGATTTCCTTTGGCAGAGGGTGCAGGAGTTTATCTCCTATTTGCTGGGGGCATTGTGTCTCGCGCTGCCACTGAGTCTTTTCCTGAGCCTGATTGGCTACTGGTTCAGTGTCACCTTTGGAATACCAGTCCTACCTTTTGTTTTGATTGTTGTCTAGTGTTGTGGGGAGCTGCGTATGTGGGGTTTACTCATTACTTGGATTGTCACCAGTATTAGCTTGTTTATTGTGTCGCGCCTGCCGTTTCTGGGCGTAGAAATTGATAAATTTGCAACGGCCTTGTGGTCAGCGATTGTTTTTGGCCTGTTGAATGCCACCTTGGGAGCAGTTTTGAAATTCTTCGCCTTTCCTTTTATTTTTCTCACGTTTGGCTTGGTTGCGCTGATTATTAATGCCGCCATTTTTGCCCTTGCCGCTGCGTTTGTAGAGGGGTTTACCCTACGCAATGGCTTTTGGAGTGCCCTCTTAGGCTCCATTGCCCTCAGTCTCGTCAATTCAGTTTGCTTTAGCCTACTCGGTCAGGCAGGTCTGCTGTAGGGTAGCTGAATAGCCGCGAGGGGTAATCAGCCAATCCCGAAAGCGGCGGGTGCTGGCATTGCCAATGAGCACCAAGCTGAACATATCCGCCGTTTCCGGTTGGAAGGCGCCAAGGGTTGTGAGGGTAATCTGCTCCTCAGGGCGGTAGGCGGCACGAACGATTGCGACTGGGGTTTGGGGCAAGCGGTATTCTAGAAAAATGGCTTTGGCCTTGACCAGTTGGTGCTGGCGATCGCGCGAACGGGGGTTGTAGAGGGCAGTTACAAAATCCGCTGCCGCCGCTGCCCGTAGGCGCTGCTCAATAACCGCCCAAGGGGTCAGGCGATCGCTGAGGCTAATGGTGCAAAAATCGTGCATTAGGGGCGCTCCTAGACGAGCCGCCGCAGCATTGACGGCACTCACTCCCGGAAACACCTCCACTGGGAGGTCGTTAATCCCTGCCTCTGCCAATAGCTCCAGAACCAGCCCCGCCATGCCGTAGATGCCACAGTCTCCGGAAGACACCACCGCCACATTCAACCCCCAGCGGGCCAGATCAATCGCTGCTTGGGCGCGTTTTCGCTCTTGGGTAATTCCATAGGCCGCCACCATCTGTCCGCTTCGCCGCAGGGGAGCAAGCAATTCGAGGTAAAGTTCGTAGCCCACAAGAATATCGGCGGCCAAAAGGGCAGAGCGTGCTGCAAGGGTCAGTTGGTCTAATGCTCCTGGCCCAATACCAATGAGGCTAAGGGAACCTTGACGGGGAATGAATTCTCGCT
>NZ_CALJEM010000022.1 GCF_938074695.1 uncultured Thermosynechococcus sp. | reverse complement strand
CGACCTTGGGCTTATGAGTCCCCTGCTCTAACCACTGAGCTACTGAGCCGAAATTTTTGGGCAATCCCCATTATAACGCGAATGTCCTAAAACTCAAGGGTCTGGCCAGCAAATTCCAGTCGAGTTCACCGTACAATAAAGAGTGCATCGGTTAGAGGAAAGATAGGCATTGAGCAAAGCAGAACGCACGGCTCTTGACAACAAGCTATCACAGCGATTTATTCATCTTGACCCAGCAGGGTATTTCATTATCTACATTGACCCTGAGCAGGAGTTGATCTGGATGAAACACTATCCCAATGATATTAATGAGAAGGGCTTAGCGGTGGATCCCGATACCGGCGACCCCATTCCCACCAGAGGGAAAGTAACGCGGGAACCCGATCTCGTCCTCAGCGGTCGAACAGCAAAGGAGTTGTGTATTGAACTTTTTGAAAAGGATCGCCAATTAGTGACGATGTTCGATCATGCGGCCTATCTCGGTCGTGAATTGATGCGGGCACAGTTTTGTTTGGATGAAGGGCTTGAGTATATCCAAGATTAGGATTAGACAACACTGGCGCTGGGGGGTAGGGGCGGTTTCTTTAATGCTCTGTGCCCTGGTGGGGACAGCCTTAGCAGCGATCGCCACCCCAGACTTTAGCGGCACTGTTGATGTTTTGCCCTTGAATGTCCAAGTGGGGGCACAACTCTATCTGCAGCGCTGTGGCAGTTGTCATCTGGCATTGCCCCCGGAAACATTGCCCACCCAGGCATGGCAGGTGCTCATCCAAGATACCAATCACTACGGTGCGACCCTCGAACCCATTTCCCGCGCTGAGCTGGTTCCGCTGTGGAACTATCTGCGCAGCTATTCTCGCCCTCTGCCTAACGATGCCCAAATTCCTTTTCGTGTCGGGCGATCGCCCTTCTTTCGCATCCTGCATCCCCGTGTTGAGGTACCTCGACCCGTTACCCTCGATGGCTGTGCTCAGTGTCATCCCAAGGCCACCCTCTTTAATTTTCGTGAGCTAAGCCCGCAGTGGCAGGATTCCCCCTAGAATGTTTAGGGATGGCGAATTTTCACCGCCCCATGTTTTCCGGCTCCTTCAATCGTTATTCCCCGCGTGACCAACACAGAAGGGTGCGCCGTCGCCGGCTCCAGCAGGAGGGGTGGACAGTTGTTTCACTTCTCCTTTGGGGAATTTTGTTTCTTCAATATTGGTTGCAGGGGCGACTGGGGTTACTGATTCACCCCAACTACTTTGGACTGGCGATCGCCACTGGTTTTCTTTTAGTTGCTGTGAGTGGTTGGCAAGGGTGGCGGTTGTGGCGGGGGCAAGGGACGCTTGTACAACATGTTGCCCTCTTACCGGCCCGTTGGGCGCTTAGTATTCTAATTTTTGCAGCAGTGGTGGGGTTGGTGATTCCGCCCCGTCCTTTCAAGAGTGCCACCGCGATTCATCGCGGTCTTGAGGATGGCTTAACCGTGACGCGCAATAGTCCGGTGCCCTTTCGCCTCAATCAACGGCCTGAGGAGCGCTCGCTTATTGACTGGATTCGCACCCTTGATGTCTATCCCGAACCCGATGCCTACAGGGGATTACCGGCTCGCATTGAGGGATTTGCTGTCCACAGTCCTCAACTGCCGGAAACCTATCTTACCTTGACCCGCTTTGTCATTACCTGCTGTGCAGCCGATGCCTACCCCGTCGGCTTGCCGGTGAAATTGGGGCGATCGCGCCAAGCCTATCCCCAAGATCACTGGTTTCGCGTAGAAGGTCGGATGGCCACAGAAACCCTCAACGACCGCCGCCAATTGGTACTAGTGGCTGAGACGATAACGCCGATTCCTGAACCTGAAAATCCCTTCATGTACTAAGGCAATGCTCTTTCACTTGATTCACACTCCCTACTGGATTGTCTTGGGTATGGGGGTTTTGCTCTTTTTGACCGTGATCTTTGGCGATGTGGGCGATGAAGAGGTTGAGTTAGAGGGGGATACCGATCCCTTGGAAGTAGAAGTCGATCTGGAGGGAGGCATCTCATTTCTGACGATTTTGCATTGGCTGGGGGTGGGGAGAGCACCGCTCATTCTTCTGCTCGCCTTGGACTTTAGCCTGTTAGGCGTACTGGGCTGGTTCTTTAATGTCCTCTTTTACACCCTCAGTGGCAGTTGGCCGGGGGTGATGTGGTCGGGGGGGATTGCGATCGCCGCACTGCTGTTGGCACTGATAACTGGGGGTCTGTGTTCGCGGCCTTTGGGACAGATTTTTGCGCAGTTTAGCGAAGACACCAGTCGCGATCGCCTCCTAGGTTGCAGTGGCCACGTCAGCTCTGCCCATATTCCCCGCAGTGGTACCGGTATTGGTCAAGTAAGTGTTTTGGATGCCAATCGCAATCGCTTGATTCTGCCCGCCGTTCTGCCCGCTTGGGCAACGATCACCCCGCAGCACGGTCAGGAAATTTTAATTATTGATCGTCAGGAGAATGAGTATGTTGTCGTGGCCAAAGATAGCTTGGACGAAGCCACATGGTTACGCCAGCAGCGGCAATCTCAGATCAACGAGGGCGAAGACGCCTGAGGTATTGATTTTGCCATGGGCGGTGAGGGACTCGAACCCCCGACATCCTCGGTGTAAACGAGATACTCTACCAACTGAGTTAACCGCCCGGACTTCAGATTACTTATCATAGCAAAGCCCAGTCCTTTTCTAAAATAGGAAAGAGACTATACAGCAAGAAGTTCCTCTCAACATTTGCCCTCTGCTGACAGCTAGAGTCAGGGACGCAGTCAAAACACCTGTAAACAATTGCAGCGGTAAGCGCAAAGGAAAGTGCTGTTTTTGGCTACTTTTGAGAAACTGCATCAGTGATCCCAAATTAATCACAGGTTTAGCGATCATCCAAAAGGATGAAAAGGGGTAATTAAGTAAAAGTCCTCAGTGATAGTGTCAAGATTTGTTACAAGCATTACCGGGGATCATAAGACTTGTGGAGAACCCCTACGAAATGCTGACATTTCCTCGCATTCCTAGGGGGATCGCAGTAGGTTGAGGATCAGTACAGGACAGCGTGTGAATGTGTTGTGACGGTGTCGGGCTGTTATAAAAAAATGCCCTGATGAGCACACCAAAGGAATTGTTCTGTAAAGACTGCAAACCCTATCCAAGAGTGCCTATGAAAGTTGGGGTCGTTAAGGAACGCGAAGTGGGTGAACAACGGGTCGCCCTGATTCCCGAAGTTGTTGCCAAGCTGGTGCAGCAGGGGTATCACCTCTGTGTGGAGTCCGGCGCAGGAGATATGGCGCACTACAGCGATGATGACTACCGTGCCGCAGGTGCGGAAATTGGTTACTCCATTGAAGAGGTCTGGGGCGGTGTGGATGTGCTGCTCAAGGTTAGCCCGCTCCGCGATCGCGAGGTGGAGTGGATTCGCCCCGGTACAACGCTAATTGGTTTTCTCAATCCCCTAGGGAATCCATGGCAAATGCAGCACTTAGCAGAGCGACAGATTACTGCCTTTGCCCTTGAGTGTATTCCCCGTACAAGTCGTGCCCAGAGTATGGATGCCCTATCCTCCCAAGCGGCGGTAGCAGGCTATGCAGCGGTGTTGTTGGCGGCGTCCCATTTGCCCCGCTTTTTTCCAATGCTGACGACGGCGGCCGGTACAATTCCCCCGGCCAAGGTCTTTGTCATTGGCGCAGGGGTAGCTGGCTTGCAGGCGATCGCCACCGCCCGGCGTTTGGGGGCTGTGGTTGAAGCCTTTGATATTCGCCCGGCGGTCAAGGAAGAGGTGCAAAGCCTCGGTGCCAAGTTTGTGGAAGTCAACCTTGAGGAGGATACCGTTGCTGCCGGTGGCTATGCCAAAGAGGTGTCTGAAGTGGCGAAGCACAAAACCCAAGAGGCGATCGCTACCCACGTCCACAGTGCCGATGTGGTCATTACCACCGCGCAAGTCCCTGGTAAACCTGCCCCTCTTTTGGTAACAGAACGCATGGTGGCCAGCATGAAACCCGGTTCAGTCATTGTGGATTTAGCCGCTGAGCAGGGGGGCAACTGTGCCTGCACCGAACCCGGGCGCGCCATTTGTCATCAGCGGGTCACCATTATTGGTCCAATCAACCTGCCCTCGACAATGGCCATGCATGCCAGTCAAATGTATGCCAAAAACATTTCAGCGCTCCTGAAGTACCTTGCCCCCAAGGGGGAATTGGTGTTGAACTTTGGCGATGACATTATTGATGCCGCTTGTATCACCCATGAAGGGCAGGTACGCAACCCACGGGTACTGCAACTGCTGCATCCTGCCCAAACCTTGGCCAAAACAGTTTAGAAATTTCCCTAGAGGGTTGGTTCCATGACAGATCCCATTCTTGTCGGTCTGATTATTTTTGTACTGGCCAGTTTCATTGGCTTTGAGGTGATTCATAAAGTCCCGCCCACCCTGCATACCCCCCTCATGTCTGGCTCCAATGCTATCTCCGGCATTGCGGTGATTGGGGCGCTGCTCCTGGCAGGCGGTGGGCAGACAACCTTAACGGTGGTCTTGGGAGTCATTGCGACGGTGCTGGCCACGATTAATGTGGTGGGCGGTTTTTTGGTCACGGATCGTATGTTGCAGATGTTTAAGCGGTAGGCACCATGGACTGGCTAACACGCACTGAAGAATTGAGCTATTTGGGCGCTGCGGCGCTTTTTATCCTCGGTTTGAAAAAACTGGGGTCTCCGGCTACGGCACGTCAAGGAAATCGCCTTGCCGCCTTGGGGATGTTAATAGCGATTGTGGTCACGCTCCTTGATCGTCAGATTATTAGTTATACGGGCATCCTAGCAGCCATTGGCCTCGGCAGTGTCATTGGCGCGATTGCCGCCTACAAAGTGGAAATGACGGCCATGCCCCAGATGGTGGGGTTACTCAATGGTTTCGGAGGGGCGGCCTCTGCCCTGGTGAGCATTGGTGAATTTTGTCGCCTTGTAGCCGTGGGTGAGCCGCTGAGCGCCGGTACACTGGTCACAATTATCTTGGGGGTGCTGATTGGGGGCGTTACCTTCACCGGCAGCCTTGTGGCCTTTGGTAAACTTCAGGGACTGATTTCGGGGACACCGATCATTTTCCCGATGCAGCAGGCGATTAACCTCGGCTTACTGGTGGCCTTTTGGGTTGGCGGTGGGTTGGTTTGGCTAGACCCAAGTCAGCTGCCGATTTTCTGGGGCTTGGTGGCGATCGCCAGTAGTTTGGGGGTACTCTTTGTCCTGCCCATTGGCGGCGCCGATATGCCCGTAGTGATTTCCCTCTTGAACTCCCTTTCCGGGCTGGCTGCCAGTGCCGCCGGCTTTATTGTGGGCAACAGTATGCTGATTATCGCAGGTGCCTTGGTGGGGGCTTCGGGGCTGATTTTGACGCAGATCATGTGCAAGGCGATGAATCGCTCCTTAACCAATGTCCTCTTTAGTGGCTTTGGTAGTGCAACCCCTGGCAACAGGGAGGTAACTGCCCACGCTACGGCGAAGTCGGTACACACAATTGATCCTGAAGAAAGTGCCATGATGCTCGGCTACGCCAAGTCCGTTGTCATTGTCCCCGGCTATGGGATGGCGGTGGCTCAAGCGCAGCACAGTGTCAAAGAACTGGCGGATCAACTGGAGCGACTGGGGGTTGATGTCAAATATGCAATTCACCCCGTTGCGGGTCGCATGCCCGGCCACATGAATGTGCTGCTTGCGGAAGCCAATGTCCCCTACCCCCAACTCAAGGACATGGAGGAGATCAATCCAGAGTTTGAGCATGTGGATGTGGCGTTGGTGATTGGTGCTAACGATGTGGTGAATCCCGCTGCCCGCACCAACCCCAGTAGCCCTGTCTATGGGATGCCCATTCTCGATGTGGATCGGGCACGGCACACAATTGTGATTAAGCGCAGCCTCAATCCGGGCTTTGCCGGCATTGACAATGAGTTGTTCTACAAAGACAAAACACTGATGCTTTTTGGCGATGCCAAGGAAGTGCTCAATCAACTCATTGCTGAGATCAAACACCTCTAGGAGGACATGGAGGGCGTGGCAGCCGTACTGCGCTCAAACACCGGCGCAATTTCCTCAAGGTCGAACTGATCAAGGCGATCCAGTACCCAATGGCAGCGACGCTGGAGCATGTGGAGAGGGTAGGTATGCGCTACCCCCAAAACTTTGACACCGGCCTCACGGGCAGATTGAATCCCCACGAGGGTGTCCTCAATCGCCAGACAATCAGCAGCCGTGAGATCACCCCCTAGGGCTTGCAAAGTTTCAACTGCACGGAGATAGGGGTCAGGGTAGGGTTTACCCCGTTCCACGCTTTCGGCACTGATAATGCAGTCCACAGTAAGGTTTCCCCGCTCAAGAGCTAACTCGACATCGGAGCGCAGGGCACCGGTGACAATGGCAATTTTCAATTGGGCAGCACGGAGTTTCTCCAGCAGGGCGATCGCCCCCGCAAAGAAGGGAAATGGTTCCATACTGGCCAAGCGTGCCCGGTAGGCGGCTGCCTTTTGTGCCACCAGTTTATCCAAATAGGCGGGAGTGACAGCCCGGCCGCGGCGACTGAGGAGGTTGTCTAAGCAGGCGCGATCGCTCCTTCCTAAGCAAAAGAGGTCATATTCTCCCCGCTGCGGGCGCACATTTTCTTGCAGTAGAATCTCCTCAACGAGGGCAGCATGGATCGCCTCATCGTCAAGGATCACGCCATTGAAATCCAACAAGATTGCCTTCAGGGGCATACCTAGCGCGCTAACTCTGGAAATAACTGCTGAATTCGCTTTTGCAGTTGCTCAGCCTCGCTCAGGTGCGCCATCTCCGCAGGGGGGCGCATTAGGGATTCTCCCACTAAAATGGCAGCGGCGCCCGCTTGCGTGACTCGTTCCACATCGGCGCGCTGATGAATACCGGATTCACTGACCACAAGGATGTTGCGATCGCGCAATTGCGCCCCGTAGGTAGCCAACAGCTTTTCAGTAGTGGCTAGATCAACCCTAAAGTCTGTCAGATTGCGATTGTTGATGCCCACAAGGCGCACCTCTTCAAGGCCTAAAACCCGCTCCATTTCCTCGGTCGTGTGTACTTCCACCAGTGCCGTCAGTCCTAAACCCTGGGCAATGCGCAGGAAATAGCGCAGATCGTCGTCAGAGAGGATGGCCGCAATCAGGAGAACAGCATCCGCGCCCCGTAACCTTGCCAGAAACATCTGGTAGGGGTAGAGGATAAAGTCCTTGCACAGTAGCGGCACCTCCACCACTTGGCGAATTTGGGCAAGGTACTCAAAACTGCCTTGAAAAAATTCACTGTCCGTCAGGACGGAAAGACAGGTCGCGCCAGCAGCAACATAGGCTTGGGCGATCGCCACCGGATTAAAATTGGGGCGGATAATCCCTTTACTAGGGGACGCTTTCTTGACCTCAGCAATCAGTGCCGGTTGGGTGACGGGGGCTTGCAGAGCCTCTAAAAAGGAGCGCACGGGTGGCGCATCGAGCACTTGGCGCTGCAACTCTGGCAAGGGCAGCACTTCCCGCAGCTGCTCTACCTCCTGTTCCTTGTGCCAAACGATTTTTTCAAGGATATTGCGGGGGGTATCATCGGCTACCGGTACTTGGTAGTGGAGATTGTGAACCGTCACAACAGGATTGGGGGGACGCCGACGAATTTGCATGATGAGTTTCGTATGCAGTGGCAACAGTTGAACACTAAGATAAACCACATTGACTGTAGCAAACCATCCTCCCCCCAGTTTTTATTCACAACGTGAGTCAAGATGACTATTGGCGTTTGGGTTTTAGGCGATCAACTGTGGCAGGGGCAAGCAGCCCTGCAAAGCTGTGCAAGCCCTGTGCCCGTCATCCTCATTGAGTCGCAAGGGTGGGCGAAACAGCGGCGCTACCATGCCCAAAAACTGGTGCTTGTCTGGTCGGCCATGCGCCACTTTGCCCAAGAACTTGAAGCGGCCGGTTGGCCGGTGACCTACGCGATCGCCCCCGACTTTGCCACCCCACTGCGGCAGTGGGTTGAAGCGCACCGAATCCATGAGCTGAGGATCATGCAGCCCAGCGATCGCCCCTTTCGGCATCTGATTGCCACCCTTGACCTGCCCTGTGCCATCAAGTTGTTGCCCAACAATCACTTTCTCTGGTCAGAAGCAGAATTTCAGCAGTGGGCCACAGGTCGCAAAACCTTGGTCTTGGAGTATTTCTACCGGGCAGGTCGCCAGCGGTTTCAGATTCTCATGGAGGGTAAAACGCCAGTAGGGGGCAAATGGAACTACGATGCGGAAAATCGCCAACCTCCGCCTACGCACCTCAAACCACCACCGCCCCTGCACTTTTCTCCCGATCAAATCACGCAAGAAGTGATTGAGACTGTGCGCCAAGGAAACTTTGACACCTACGGTCACATTGAACCCTTTTACTGGGGAGTTACTCGCACTCAAGCCCTGCGGGCGCTGGAAAACTTTATTGAGTACCGCTTGCCCCAGTTTGGCCCCTACCAAGATGCCATGGTTGTGGGGCAGGAGACCCTTTGGCATAGTTTGCTTTCCCCCTATTTGAACTTGGGACTCCTACAGCCGCAGGAGGTGATCAGTGCTGCTCTAGAGGCCTATCGCGAACGGCAGTTGCCCTTGAATAGCGTTGAGGGGTTTATTCGCCAAATCCTTGGCTGGCGGGAGTATATGTATGGCCTCTACCACTACTTTGGTGCCGAGTACGTTCAGCACAACTTCTTTCAGCATCGGCAACCCCTGCCGGCTTTCTTTTGGCAGAGCGATCGCACCTCGATGAACTGTCTGCGCCACGTTCTAGAGCAAATTGAGCGCACCGGCTATGCCCACCACATCCAACGGCTGATGATTCTTGCCAACTTTGCCCTCATTGCCGGTCTGTGCCCCCAAGAGGTGGAAACTTGGTTCCACAGCGTCTTTATTGATGCCTACGATTGGGTCATGCAAACCAATGTCTTAGGCATGGGATTGTTTGCCGATGGTGGGCTGCTGGCTTCTAAGCCCTATGCCGCCTCGGCCAATTACATTCAGCGCATGAGCAATTATTGCCAAGGGTGTGTCTATGATCCAAAGCAACGGGTGGGCGATCGCGCCTGTCCTTTTAATTTCTTTTATTGGCACTTTCTCGCCCGCCACCGCCAAGTTCTTAATTCTCAAGGACGCATGCATGTAATTCTCAAAAATATTGATAAATTTAGCCCCGCAGAAACAGCAGCAATTCAACAGCAGGTCGAGCAGTGGTATGCCGCAAATTCATAGACCGAGCAAATAAAAACTGTATCCCAGATAACACCCATTTCTTAAATCTCAACCAAGGCCGGGGAGCCTGTTATTCTCCGAGGATTTCAGGCATTTTGCCGCTGTTACCAACAAAACTTAACCAAAAGATAACCAAAAAATAATTTTCTCCTACTCTTAAGTCGGGATAATTTTAGTGAGGTAAAACGAAAGCAAAGTTTTCCCAAAACAATTCTTATTCTGGGGGACCACCAAAATGAATAAGGCAGTCAATGTTCAACTGTCCGCAGCCGCTACATTGGCCGATTTACCCTATTTTTCTTATCAAGTTTCCCCTGAAACCATCTCTGAAGAAGTAGCGGATGAGTTTCAACGTCGCCCTGAGCTACCCGGCGTGTTGGTGGTGGCCCGCGATCGCGTCATCGGCATGATCTCCAAGGTCAAGTTTTTTGAACGGATGAGTCAACAGTTTGGCCGGGATCTCTACTTGCCGCGCCCGATCAAATTGATTCCAGAAATTGCTGCGCCCACAGTGCTTCCCCTTGTCCTGATGGCGCGCACTCCCGTCGAAGAAGCTGTAGAACAGGCCTTAAGTCGGCCTCCGGCCTTTGTCTATGAACCCGTGGTGGTGCGTAGAGGCAAGCAACTAGTCCTGGTGGATATGCGGGCAATCCTGATTGCCCAAGCTCAAGTGTTGAGCAAGAAAAATCTCCTCATTCAGCAGCAGCACCTCCACACCCAGCAACTTCTTGAGAAGTTAAAGGTGGAAAAAGAGCGTAACCAAGAGTACGCAAAGCGTCTCGAAAGTGAGCTAATACGCACCCAACAAATGAATGAGATTCTAGAGCAGCAGGAGCGGTCTGTGCGCGAGCAAGCAGAGCGAATTGCCCAACTCAACCAGCGGTTCGTCTCCATTAGCCAAGTGCTCTCGCAACGGGGACAAAAAGCCTTTCAAGAAACCTTCATCGGCGTCAACCAAATTACGCAGCACACAGCGGACGTCTATCGTCTCAGCGAACGCCTGAAGCGGGATGTGGAAATTATTGACCAAGCCACCCATCAAATTGCGGAGATTACCCGTCAGGTGAAGCACCTTGCGGTACAAGCAGGCTTAATTGCCAGTCGTAGCGGCCAGCAGATGGCGGGGTTTGACTTTATTACTGAAGCCATTAACAAACTGGCCAACCAAGTGGTTTTTGCCAACCAGCAGGTGGAGGAAATGGCCAATCATTTTCGCCATCACATCCGCGAAGTGGTGCAGTCTACCGCCTCCGGTGAAAAAATCGCGCGATCGCTCCTCAGTCAAGTGGAAGACACGCAGCAAGCCATCCAAGAACTGCAAGCACTCCTGGATGCTGAGGAAGTCACGCCAGAGGATGAAGTCACCCCAGAGTATAAGGAGATGCCAACGGCTGCCGTTGCCTAAAGCGCTGGATTTAGGCCATCCCCACGGGGTATCTTGGAGCTAGAACTCCCTTAATTTCTAGGATTGAGGATGCCCCAACCCACTGTTATTCTCCATGGCGGCGCCGGCAGTTCGCTCCAAAACAAAGGCGGTCTTATTCCCGTCCGTCAATCCCTGCATGCAATTGTTACCCAAGTGGTTCAATCCCTTAAAGAAGGGGCAACGGCCATTGAAGCCGTGGTTTTGGGGTGTCGGCTCCTCGAGGATGAACCCCGCTTTAATGCAGGGACGGGTTCTGTGCTGCAATCGGATGGTCAGATTCGCATGAGTGCGTCGCTGATGGATGGGCAGCAACAGCGTCTCAGCGGTGTCATCAATGTCTCACGGGTAAAAAATCCCATTGATCTTGCCCATTGGTTGCAACAGTGTCCCGATCGCATTCTCTCCGATGTGGGGGCAGCAGAATTAGCGCGTGAATTGCAGCTTCCTGTCTATCAACCCCTCACGGATCAGCGACTTTACGAGTGGCTTGAGGAACGCAAGGGCAATTTCCAAAAATCCATGGCAGGCGTAGTGGCCGAGGAGACAGGGCGGGGCACCATTGGTGTGGTGGTTTTAGATCAGCAGGGACACTTGGCCGTAGGAACTTCCACCGGAGGCAAAGGCTTTGAGCGCATCGGTCGCGTGAGTGATTCCGCAACCCCAGCCGGCAATTATGCCAACAGCTTAGCAGCAGTCAGTTGTACAGGCATTGGGGAAGATATTCTCGATGAAGCGCTGGCCGCGCGGATTGTGGTGCGGGTAACCGATGGCTTGCCCCTAGCGGCAGCCTTTGAAAAATCTTTTCAGGAAGCGGTGACTCGGCAACGGGATTTTGGCGCCATTGGCCTTGACCATCAGGGGGCGATCGCCTGGGGCAAGACCTGCGATGTGCTGCTTGCAGCCTACTGGGATGGTACAACCATTGGCGATACCTTGGAATTGCCGGCGGGGCTACAGGTGGGCAGTCGAAATCCTTTATCTTAGATGTCAATTTTTTTTATTGCTTGGGCAAGGGTATTGAGTGCATCTGTGGGGGCAAACGCCTATAATCTTAAGTGTTTTTACATTTCATTTGGCCGATGTCCCTTGAGGGAACCCTATGACCAATACGACCTCGCCTGCCATTCTCAATCCAATTGCCCGTCCTGAAGTTCCCCAAGAACTTGCTGAAAATATCATCCTTACTTCCCTCAACGATGTCTATGACTGGGCGCGGCTATCGAGCCTCTGGCCCCTTATGTATGGCACCGCCTGTTGCTTCATTGAATTTGCCGCCATGATTGGCTCGCGCTTTGACTTCGACCGCTTTGGCTTAGTGCCCCGCAATAGCCCCCGTCAGGCGGATTTGATTATCACCTCCGGTACCATCACCATGAAGATGGCACCCGCCCTGGTGCGTCTTTACGAGCAAATGCCCAATCCCAAGTACGTGATTGCCATGGGGGCTTGCACAATTACAGGGGGCATGTTTAGCTCCGACTCCTATTCTGCGGTGCGCGGCGTGGACAAGTTGATTCCTGTGGATGTGTATTTGCCCGGCTGTCCGCCCCGGCCAGAGGCGCTCATGGATGCGATCGTCAAGCTGCGTAAGAAAATTGCCAACGAGCATATTAGTGAGCGCGGCAATCTTGCCCAAACCCAGCGTCTCTTTACTGCCAAGCACAAGATGAAGCCCGTACCCCCCATTCTCACAGGGCAATATCTCAGTGCCCCCACTCGCCAAGCGCCGCCCCCCGCCCTTGCTGCAGCCATGGGAATAGCAGTTCCGGCCCTTGAGGAACCTGTAGGCGAAACTAGCGCTGTTTCAGAGTAATTTGATTCTTATTAAGAGGGAGCAGTCATGGCAGTTTCAATAGAACTTTTGGTACTGGGTGCTTATGTAGGTTTGGCAGGGCTGTATCTGCTGGTGGCGCCAGCAATTGTCTATGTCTATTTGCATCGGCGCTGGTATGTGGCCAGTTCCTTTGAGCGGGCGTTTATGTACTTTCTCGTTACTTTCTTTTTCCCAGGACTGTTGCTCTTAGCTCCCTTTATTAACTTCCGTCCACAACCACGCTCCCTCAATTCCTAGGGGCTATGCGCCGCATTGATGTGCTTGGGATTGGGATTGGTATTTTCTTGACGGGCGGCTTGGTCTATGGTCTGTTGCGGGCCGTGGGAATTGAGCCGCTGCAAGCGGGAATTTGGAGCCAAGCAATTTTTGTTTTGGGGGTTCTGGGTTGGGTCTGCACGTATCTACTGCGAGTTTTTACGGGACGGATGACCTACCATCAGCAACTCAAAGACTATGAGGAGGCAGTGATTCGCGATCGCCTAGCACGCCTGTCACCAGAGGAATTAGCTGCCCTTGAGGCAGAACTCCAAGCGGAATCCACTGAGACTGCGAATCTAGAATTAGGCGATAATTAGCTCAAGTTTCCCTTAGCTTGAGCATGCACTTTCCCCGCTCCTGTGGTTTACTGCTTCATCCCACGTCCCTACCTGGTGGTCACGGCATTGGTGACTTAGGGTCCGCGGCCTATAAGTTTCTTGACTTTTTAGTGGCCGGTGATCAGCAGTACTGGCAGGTGTTGCCCCTAGGACCCACCGGCTCTGGCAACTCTCCCTACATGTGCTACTCGGCCATGGCCGGCAACCCCTTGCTCATTAGTTTGGACGAGTTGGTCAAAAAGGGCTGGTTGACGGCCGCTGATTTAGCAGGACTCACCCTTGAGAATGGCGATCGCGTTGATTTCGAGGCCGTCATTCGCCAAAAATTACCCCTGCTGCGCCTTGCAGCTCAGCGCTTCCAGCGTCAAGCCACCCCAGAAGACTGGCAAGCCTTCCGTGAGTTTCAAGACCTTGCCCACTACTGGCTGCCCACCTATGCCCTCTTTATGGCACTTAAGGATCACCACGAGGGACAGCCGTGGTATGAATGGCCCGCCCCCTTGCGGCACCGTCAGCCAACCGCCCTTGCCGCTATTCAAGTCGTTCTTGAAGAGCGCATTTTTGAGTACGAGTTTCAGCAATTTCTCTTTTACCAGCAGTGGCACGCCCTCAAGGAAGCTGCCCATCAACAGGGGATTCAAATTATTGGGGATATTCCCATCTATGTGGCTCACGACAGTGCCGATGTTTGGGCTTTTCCCCAATTTTTTGAGCTTAATCCCGAAACCGGCGCTGCCGCCCTCATGGCCGGTGTGCCCCCCGATTACTTTAGTGCCACAGGTCAACTGTGGGGCAACCCCATTTACAACTGGAAAGCCCTTGCTGCCGATGGCTACTCTTGGTGGATTGAGCGCTTCCGTGCTCTGCTCTCCTACGTGGACATTATCCGGGTTGATCACTTTCGCGGCTTTCAAGGCTACTGGCAAGTCCCTGAAGGGGAGGAAACAGCCGTCAATGGCGAGTGGCAACCAGGCCCCGGTGCCGCCTTCTTTGAGGCGCTACAAGCTGCCTTGGGACGATTGCCAATTTTAGCCGAAGATTTAGGGGAGATTACCCCCGATGTCATTGCCCTGCGAGATCAGTTTCAATTTCCAGGGATGAAAATCCTCCAATTTGCCTTTAGTGGTGGCTCGGATAACCCCTTCTTGCCCTTTAATCAAGAGCGCAACTGTGTGGTGTACACGGGCACCCACGATAACGACACAACTGTCGGTTGGTACCGCAATCTGAGTGACCGGGAACGGCAGCGCTTCATTGACTATTTGGGCTATACCCCCAGCGAACCCCACTGGGCGTTGATTCGTATGGCCTTAGGCACCGTTGCCAACCAAGCCATTATTCCTGTTCAAGATTTGCTCGGCCTCGATAGTCATGCCCGCATGAATTTCCCCGGTACTGGCGAAGGCAACTGGGCATGGCGGCTGACTGCCGATCAACTCACCCCTGAACTTGCGGCTCATTTGAAGCATTTGGTGCATCTCTTTGGCCGTCAAGCCCCACCGAGACCCCAGCCTGTAGAAACCGAGGCGGAATCCCGCGGCAGCGCAGAGTAGCACTAAGCTCGCCGCCGCCCATCGGGCATAATCGTGCCCCGCAAGTCCACTTCACTGAGGTTCGCACCGCTCATATCCGCAGCGGTCAGGTTCGCCCGCGTCAAATCCGCCCGTGATAGGTTAGAGCCTGAGAGGTTGGCATCCCCTAGGTCGGCTCCACTTAAGTTAACACCACTGAGATCCACCGTTGCCAGTAAGCTGCCACTAAAGGTGGCGCGGCTGAGGGTGGCTCCACTCAGGGTAGCACGGCTAAGATTTGCTTCTGAGAGGGTCGCACGGCTCAGGTTGGCTCCCACCAAGCGGGCACGGCAGAGATTTGCCTCCACGAGATCGGCACGGCTAAAGTTAGCTTCTGCTAACTCCACTTCGCGGAGGTTGGCACCGCTGAGATTGGCGCCCCGCAGCTTCACCCCATTAAAGACTAGACCACTAAGATTGGCACTGCGTAGATCCGTTTGACTCAAATCCGCATTGTCCAGTAATGCCCCCTGCAAATTTGCCCCTTGGAGATTGGCGCCCCGCAGATTGGTGCCCACCAGTTTGGCGTGGCTGAGGTTGGCACCCCGTAGATTCGCCCCACTGAGATCCGCGCGGCTCAGGTTGGTATGACTTAGGTTCGCGCCACCGAGATTGGCACCACTGAGGGTCACATCTGATAGCTCTAGGGAAGACAAATCCGCCTTTGCCAGTTCGGCACCCACAAGATTCGCCTTGGCAAGGTTAGCTTCACTGAGTTTGACTTCTGTGAGATCAACGCGGCTAAGATTGGCACCCGTGAGATTCGCCGCCGTTAAGTTTGCACCACTGAGGTTGGCACCGCTGAGATTGGCGCCACTGAGATTGGCATTGCTGACATCGGCCTGAATCAAATCCACACGGGTCAGGTTCGCCTGTTTTAGATCCGTACCATGCAAGTTGGCGCCCTGTAAATTTGCTCCCGAAAGGTTAACGCCCTCGAGGGTCAGTCCCCGCAAATCCGCATTGGCCAGATCCACGCGGGAGAGGTTTGCACCCTGAAGCACCGTTCCCCGCAGTATAGTTTCCCTGAGTTCAGCGCGGCTGAGATTCGCGCGCGTCAGGTTCGCCCAACTGAGATCACTGCGGCTCAAGTTTGCCCCGGCAAGGTTGGCGTCCACCAGTTCTGTTTTGATGAGCATGGCATTGACAATTTCTGACCCACAGAGCACCGCACCGCTGAGATTTGCTCCGCTCAGGTTGACCCACTCCATGTCGGCACGGGAGAGAATAATCCCCCGTAGATCCGCGTTGATAAACTCGCCATTGGTCAAACTGGCACGATTGAAGTCCCGTTCACCGCTGGCATAGCGTTTTAACAACTCTTGGGGATTCATCAAAAAAACAGGTCTAAAACCCCACCCTTGCGGGCGGCTTTACACTCTAAGACTAGCTTAATTCCTTAAGGCCATGAGAGGATGATAAAAGACTTGCGCTCGATGCCGGCATGGCGATCAATGGACACCATTCCCATTTTAGATCTGAAAGCCCAATATCAATCCCTGCAAGCAGATATTGATCGGGCAGTTGCCCGCGTATTAGCCTCAGGTCAGTTCATTCTAGGGCCAGAGGTGCAGGCCTTCGAGGAAGAGGTGGCCGCCTATTTGGGGGTGCGCCATGCGGTGGCGGTTAATTCGGGCACCGATGCCCTGGTCATTTCCCTGCGCAGTTTGGGGGTGGGGGCGGGAGATGAGGTCATCACTACCCCATTTTCGTTTTTTGCGACCGCAGAGGCGGTTAGTTTGGTGGGTGCCCGCCCGGTCTTTGTGGATGTGGAACTGGACTCTTTTAACCTTGATCCCAGTAAAGTTACGGCAGCCATTACCCCCCGCACTAAGGCTATTTTGCCTGTGCATTTATTTGGACGACCGGCGGCCATGGGAGCCATTGTTGAAGTTGCTCAAGCCCATGGGTTAGCTGTTCTGGAAGATTGTGCCCAGGCCTTTGGTGCCCGCTATTGCCCGCCCTGTGAAAATTGTCAATGTACAGCGGCAACTCAACAGACCTTAGCGAATCAATTTACGGGGGCGATCGGGAGCATGGGTGCCTTTTCCTTCTTTCCGACAAAAAACTTGGGTGCCTATGGTGATGGGGGGTTGATTACCACCAACGATGATGATCTCGCCGAGCGATCGCGCATGCTGCGGGTACATGGGTCTCGACAGCGCTACCATCACGAGATGATCGGCTACAACTCTCGCTTAGACAGCCTGCAGGCAGCGATTCTGCGAGTGAAACTACCCCATATTGACCGTTGGAACCAAGAACGACGGCGGGTAGCGCAAACCTACCATCAGGCCTTAGCAGGTCTGGAAATGATAGTTACCCCTAGGATAGTGCCGGGACATGTGTTTCATCAATATACGATTCGGGTGCTCGATGGCCAGCGGGATGCCCTTGCGGCTTATCTGAAGTCAGCTGGCATTAGTTCAATGGTTTACTACCCGATTCCCCAGGATCACTGTCCAATGTACAAGGGGCAATCTCCACCGAATCCGGTGAGCGATCGCCTCGCCAACGAGGTTCTCAGCCTCCCCATTTGGCCTGAATTAAGCGATGCCACCATTGAGTATATTGCGGCAACCATTCGTCAGTTTTTTCAGCGGCTGTAGAAAGAATTCCCAAGGCGTTGTCTTGCCTTAACAAATCCTTAAAGTCCCACTCGCTAAGCTAGCTACAGCGCCTCTAGGAAGAGAGCGATCCTGTTGTTGAGGGTTCGGAGAACGATGCTATGAAGGTTGCGGTTTTCAGTGCCAAATCCTACGATCGCGAGTTTTTGAATGCCGCCAATGCTGCCCAAGGCTATCCCCATTACCTAAGCTACTACGATGTGCGCTTGCAGCCTAAAACCGTGGCTCTTGCCAAGGGGCATGGGGCTGTCTGTGGGTTTGTCAACGACGATCTCGGAGCAGAGACCCTAAAACGGCTGGCGGAATTGGGGGTGCGTCTGGTCACCTTGCGCTGTACTGGCTATAACAATGTGGACTTAGCCACAGCGGCCAGCTTGGGAATCAAGGTTACCCGTGTCAGCGCCTATTCTCCCTACTCTGTGGCGGAGCATACCGTGGGGCTAATCCTGATGTTGAATCGTAAACTCCACCGCGCCTACAACCGCGTGCGGGATGACAATTTTTCCCTGGAGGGACTGATGGGGTTTGACCTCCATGGCTGTACGGTCGGGGTTATTGGCACCGGTAAAATTGGCAACGTTGTTGGCCGGATTATGCATGGTTTTGGCTGCCGCGTGTACGGCTATGATCCTTACCCCAATGAAACCTTTAGTGCAATAGGCACCTACACAACCCTAGAAACCCTGCTGGCGGACTCCGACATTGTCACGCTCCACTGTCCCCTTGTTCCAGAAAATGAACATCTAATCAACGCCACCACAATTGCACAAATGAAAAAGGGGGTAATGCTAATCAATACCAGTCGCGGCAAACTGGTGGACACCAAAGCCGTCATCGAGGGCATTAAAAGCGGCCAAATTGGCTATTTGGGAATTGATGTCTATGAAGAGGAAGGTTCCCTCTTTTTCCAAGACCTCTCGGACACGATTATTCAGGATGATACCTTCCAACTCCTGCAATCCTTCCCGAATGTGGTCATCACTGCTCACCAAGCCTTCTTTACCCGCAACGCCCTCACGGATATTGCCCGGACCACGATTGAAAATTTGACCTGTTTTGAGCAAGGTCTGCCCCTGGCAAACGAAGTCAAATAGACGCAGGGCTTTGTCTAAACGGTTATCCCCATCACGTTTCGGACAAGCAGATCCGCTATAGTAGCGATCGCGTTTATTTCAGGAAAAAATCATGGGGCGTGCAGAAAAAGTCATTTTGGCCTATTCGGGCGGGGTAGATACTTCCGTGTGTATTCCCTATCTCAAACATGAATGGGGAGTTCAGGAAGTCATTACCCTTGCGGCTGATTTAGGACAGGGAGATGAACTAGAGCCGATTCGCCAAAAAGCCCTAGATTCTGGTGCCAGTGCCTCGTTGGTGGTGGATGCCAAGGAAGACTTTATCCGCAACTACGCTTTTCCGGCCATTCAGGCCAACGCCCTTTACGAAAATCGCTATCCCCTCTCAACTGCCCTTGCTCGCCCCCTGATTGCCAAGCTCTTGGTGGAGGCGGCTGCCGAGTATGGGGCTGATGCCGTTGCCCACGGCTGTACAGGGAAAGGCAATGATCAAGTCCGCTTTGATGTGGCGATCGCGGCCCTCAATCCCAACCTCAAGGTCTTGGCACCGGCGCGTGAATGGGGCATGAGCCGTGAAGAAACCATTGCCTACGGCGAACGCTTTGGCATTCCCGCCCCCGTGAAAAAATCTTCCCCCTACAGTATTGACCGCAATCTTTTGGGACGCAGTATTGAGGCAGGCCCCCTTGAGGATCCGTGGATTGAACCCTCAGAGGAAATCTACTTGATGACCCAACCCATTGAAAACACGCCCAACTCCCCGGAGGATGTGGAGATCGGCTTTGAAGCAGGCATGCCCGTCAGCCTTGATGGTCGCTCCCTAGATCCTGTAGCCCTCGTCAGTGAACTCAATGAGCGGGTCGGTCGCCATGGATTTGGTCGGATTGACATGATTGAAAATCGCCTTGTGGGCATTAAATCCCGCGAAATATACGAAGCCCCTGCCCTGTTGGTGCTTATTGACGCGCACCGCGATTTGGAAAGTTTGACCCTGACTGCGGATGTTACCCAGTACAAGCGGGGCATTGAAGAGACCTACAGTCGCTTGGTCTATAACGGCCTCTGGTACAGTCCCCTCAAGGAAGCCCTTGATGCCTTTATTCAACAGACCCAAAAACGGGTGACGGGTACCGTGCGCGTCAAACTCTTTAAGGGAACTGCACGGGTGGTGGGGCGGCAATCCCCCTACTCTCTCTATAGCTCCGAGTTAGCAACCTACGGCGCTGCGGATCAGTTTGATCACAGGGCAGCCGAGGGCTTTATCTACGTCTGGGGGCTACCCACCCGTGTCTGGGCAGAAAAACTACGCCAAGGCTAATCGGGGGCTTCGACAATACACCACTCGTGGAGTTCGTAGTGGACACACCGGTGTTGGACAAGGGGGTCACGGGCAACGATTTCCTCGGCCGCCTTGCGGGAATCCGCCTGAAACAGCAACATGCCACCCCCGCGCTCAGCCCAGTATCCCGTGCGGGCTTGATGCCCTGCGGCAATGAGGGAGCGGACATAGGCGCGATGGGCGGGGACATATTGATCAAAGGTTGCCTTATCCACAATGCCGCGTTCAATTTTGACAAACCATGGCATGGGTGCTTGGCTCCTGCGGATTTGAATCAACACCTAGAATAGCTATAGCACTGTGCCCTCGTCACTTTTCTGTTGTGCCTTGATTGGGAGCAGCTATGAGCAAAGCCATTACCCTTGAAACGTTGTTAAGTGAGTTTGCCCGTGGGGTGCGGAATTTCCGTGGCGTCAATTTGGCCGGGAGCATGTTTCCTCTTGTGCAACTCAGCCATGTGGATCTTGCGGGCGCTAATCTTCAGGGGATTAACTGGAGTGGCGCAGATCTGATCAAGGCAAATCTCGCCAATGCCAATCTGCAGGGGGCAAACCTAATTGGTGCCGATTTGAGTGGTGCCAATCTTACGGATGCCAATTTGCAGGAGGCGCTGCTCAGTGGCGCTATCTTAGTGGGTGCCTATCTCTCGCGAGCGAATCTACAGCGGGCTGTGCTCAGTGGCGCTATCCTCAAGGGAGCTGTTCTCCGCGACAGTAACCTGAACGAAGTCAATGTAGTGGGAGCAGATCTTTCGGAGGCGGATTTAAGGGGAGCGATCGCTCGCCGTCGCGATCTAGAGGAAGCTAAACTGTCGGGGGCAACACTGCCCAACGGTGAGGTGGTCTTTGACGCAGAGGAACTGGAAGAGATTCCCGTGGCTTCGACAGTGGAGCACACAGCGGCAATGGCAACCGCCACTGAAACCACAGTTTTGGAGTGGACCAACGAGCAAGTCATTGAAAAGCTGATTTTGCAACAACATCCCTTGCCCTCCTCCTGCCAAAGTGCTGACCTGAAGGTGGTTCATCTTGATAATCACTGCTATCAGTTGCGAACGGCGAATGACACTGTGGTTGCTATGGTGGAGGGAGCGAGTGTTGCCGAGGAAACTGTAACCGTTTTTTCAGAAGCTCCCTTTGCGGATTTGGTGGCCAGTGTGCTCCAAGCCCTTTCCTTTTTGCCGACGCAATACATTCCTGAGCCTATACCCGCATGGCAATACGAGCAGGTGCCGATTCCTGCGGGAAGTGAAGTTCGTTTCGGAACTGCACGACAACTTTGGAAAGCGTGGTGGCTCCTTCTGAAGTCCACGGCCACAGGGCAGGAGTTGTCCCAATTGGAACCCTTACAACTGTTGGTGGGCAAAAGTTGGCAACCCATTTGCGACATTGCCTTTTCACCCTCGGCCAGTGGGGGCGTGATTATCAAAACCCCTACGGGCGATCGCCCCTATTCTGCGGATGCGTTGCTGACTTGGCTGGAAAGTGTCCGGTCTGGAGCACCGACAACCCCTAGCCCAGTGCCCACCCCTACAACCTCCCTCTGGAACGGTGTGCTGAAGTTTGAAAAGAACTGCTTGACGATCCAAACGGCGGCAGGACCCGTTTATGTGCGGGGTGAAAATTTGACGGTCACCCTTGGTGGTCAGACGATCGATCTGAACCAACTCTAATGGTCGTCATTCAACCCTTTGATTTTAGTCGCTGGCCGATTGCCGTCAGTGATTTACCTGCGGACACCTACCTTGTGGGGGGAGCGGTGCGGGATGCCCTCCTAGGGCGCACAACGTTGTACCCCGACTTGGATTTTATTGTGCCGGCGGAGGCGATCGCCCTGGCAAAAAAACTGGCGGACAAGTACAGGGCTGGCTTAGTGGTGTTGGATCGAGAGCGGCAGATTGCCCGCTTGGTCTTTGCCAATACAACTGTGGATATTGCCCGGCGCCATGGAGAAACGCTTCTAGCGGATTTGAGCGATCGCGATTTTCGCCTCAATGCCATTGCCTATGACATTCACCACCACCACATTGTGGATCCCCTCGGTGGTCTGTTGGATTTACAACGCCGCCAAATTCACTATGTGGCACCGGAAAATCTGGCTGCTGATCCTCTGCGACTCCTGCGTGCCTATCGCCAAGCTGCCCAACTCCAATTCACGATTACGCCGGAAACACGGCAGGTGATCCAAAGCCTTGCTCCTAAATTGCGGCAGGTGGCAGCCGAACGGGTGCGGGTGGAACTCAGTTACCTCCTTAGTGCCGTTGAAGGTGCAGCCCAAGTGACCCTTGCCTTTCGCGATGGGGTGTTGCCGGTGTGGTTGCCTGCGGTAACCGAGGAGCGCATTACCCACTACCATGCCCTTGAGTCCACCCTGGCCAATTTTCCCTTCCCTGCCCTTTGGCCGGCGCTGACGAAATCCATTGCGGCAACCGCTGCCCCCGGTGAGCCTCAACGGCGCACCCTAGCGGCTTTGGCCAAACTCACCTGCCTTGTCAATGCCAGCGATCGCCAAGCTGCCGAGGAACTGACGGCTCTCACCTACACCACCGCTGAAATTCGCATTGTGCAAGTCCTGTGCCGTCTCCTCCAAAACTGGTTGGTTCCCCTTCAACAGCCCCTCAACCGTGAGCAGGCCTTTTATCTATTCCGAACCGCGGGGAGCTATTTTCCAGCCTTTGTTGCCCTTGCTCTTAGCCGTGGTGTGCCCAAAGACCATCTGGCACCGCTGGTCAAGGCTTGGTTAGACCCCAGTGATCCCGTTGCCCATCCCCCTCAATTGCTGCGGGGCGCCGACCTGGTGGAACAGTTTCATGTCTTGCCGGGACCGCAGGTGGGTGAATTGTTACGAGCGGTGGAAGCAGCGCAAGCGCGGGGAGAAGTTGGCGATCGCCCCCAAGCCTTGGCCTATGTGGCACAGCTGCTGAATTGTTCAACCCAAGCGGGTCGGCATTAGAATCTCGTCAAAAAAATCTCTTGCCAAAGGGCGCTATAGGTCTTTTGGGTTGCCATATCGAGGGGCAGCAATACCTCACTCTGGGCAAGAGCAGTGGGAGCAGCAAGGGGAATATAGCGGTGAAAGAGAGTATCCGTTAGATTGCCCACCAAGGGGGAGGGAGCATTACTAAATTGACTCAGTTGCTCAGCCACCTCTGGCTGCCACCAGTAGTTTAACCAATCCAAGGCTGCGCGATCCGGCTCTTGGCCACAGACCCACAAATCCGCCCACAACGCTGTCCCACTGGCAGGGAATATTGCGGCATAGGTTTGCGGATCCTGCTTCAGCAACGGCAGCACATCCGTTGACCAACCCACTGCCAATTGTGTACTTCCCAGCATCAGGGGTTGTAGGTAGGCATCGGAACTAAAGAAGCGGCAACCTTGGCGCAGTTGAGACAATCGCTCCCGCAATTGGGGGTGGGTGGGTGGGGCATTGTAGGATAGCCCTAGGGATTTCAAAGTTAAGCCAATCACTTCGCGGGGGGTATTTAACAAGCTGTAGTGCCCCTGAACTGCGGGGTGCCATAGGGCATGCCAATCTCTGGGTTCCCAGCCCAACTCGGCAAAAAAATCGCGGCGATAAATGAGAACAGTGGCGCCCCAGCGATAGGGAAGCCCCCAGAGGACATCCTCTTTGCTGATGAATTGCAGAAAAGACTGCCAAGGTTCTGCCCAGTCAACCTTGGTTTGAATCAGTCTTTTCGGAATGGGAGCAATCTGCCGCTGGCGAATCGCCTCTGCCAACCAAGCATCCCCCAGACTTAACACCCCTGTTCCCAAGTTGCCTACTGCGAGGAGGTGGGCTAACGCTTGGGGGGTTTCCTGAAGACGTAAACGCAGTGCAACCCGCGACTGTTGGCGAAAGCGGCGAATGAGTTGTGGCGGTAAGGATTTGCGCAAGAGATGAACGGTTAGGCCGCCATTGGCACTCCCTTGACACCCACTGAGGGCGATCGCTCCAAGGGCAAATGCCCCCTGACAAAATTGCCGCCGCTGCATTAGCGTTGCCACCGAAACTGTAGTTGAGCGGGCTGAGCTGGATCTCCCAGTTGCTCGATGCCGCGATCGTTGGCCACAAGGTGCCGCAGGATCAGGTAGATGCGTTCCAGTTGATCGGGGGCATTCACAGCCTTGGCGATCGCCCCCAAGTCAAGGGGATCATCACTTTGTTCTAAAACTTTGACAATCTGCCGTTGCAGCGCCAAATTCGCCGCCGCTGCCTTCTTCCCGGCTTCTACGCCCGGCTGATGGTAGGCATTGATATTGATCAGGAAGCCATAGAGACCCACTGCTCGCTCGTAGAGAGCAATCAGGGCACCCACTGTTTTCGGTGTCACCTCTGGGATCGTCACCGTCAAGGAAGGGCGATCCTTTTCATAGAGGGCTTGGCGCGTACCTAGGAGCAGGCCACTGAGGTAATCTCCTGAGGTAATTCCCGGCTCCACCTCAATACCGGGTTCTTGAGCATCCCGCAGCACCTCAATAAACGTGACAAAGAAGTTGGGCAGGCCATCCCGCAACTGCTGCACATAGGCATGCTGATCCGTTGTCCCTTTGTTGCCATAGACTGCAATCCCTTGGTGGACAATATTGCCGTCGAGGTCTTTTTCTTTGCCGAGGGATTCCATCACCAACTGTTGCAAGTAGCGGCTAAACAACAACAGGCTATCTTTGTAGGGGAGAACAACCATATCCTTTTCACCCCGACCCTTGCCTGCATGGTGCCAAGCCAAGGCCAGTAGGGCAGCGGGATTTTGACGGATCTGCGGCACACGGGTCGCCTGATCCATCAGCTTGGCTCCTTCGAGCAAAGCGTCAATATCAATCCCTTGCAGGGCGGCGGGCAACAGACCCACGGTTGAAAGTTCGGAAGTGCGCCCCCCCACCCAGTCAAACATCGGGAAAATGGCAAGCCAGCCGTTGGACTCCGCCACTTGGGCAAGACCACTAGCGGGCATGGTGACGGCTACGGCGTGAGCGGCAAAGGCTAAACCAGCGCGTTGGAAGCGGGCTTGGGTCTCCAACATGCCATTGCGGGTTTCTGGCGTCCCTCCCGATTTGGAAATGACGAGCACCAGGGTTGTCCGCAGGCGATCGCCCAGTTCGGCAAAGACCCGCTCGAATCCTGCGGGATCGGTGTTGTCCAAAAAATGAATGTTCAGGGGTGGATTGACAGGAGCGAGGGCAGACGCCACAAACTGCGGTCCAAGGGCAGACCCACCAATGCCAATGGAGAGAATATCCGTGAAGCGACCCCCTTGGGGTGGGGCAATGACACCGCTGTGCACCTCTTGGCTAAACCGCTTCACTTGGGCAATGGCATTGCGAATCTCTGCACGCAACTGCGGCGTGGGGGCCAAATCCGCATCCCGCAGCCAGTAGTGTCCCACCATCCGACCCTCATCGGGATTGGCGATCGCCCCCGCTTCCAATTCCTTCATTTGCTGAAAGGCACGCTCAAAAGCCGGCTCTAGGCGCTGTACGACCGCCGGGGTCAGCCCCATGCGACTGACATCCACATAGAACTCCAATTCAGGGTGGTAGTATAACCAATCTTGGTAATGCTGCCAAAGAGCCAAAGCATCCATAAAAATACTCTCGCGCTACGATCTCAGCGTACGTGAATGCTCCGCTCATGACACTTCGCGTCCATAAGCGGATTCCCGATCCCATAGCAGAGAGAGGGTGACCGGCATTCTCGGTGTAGCGCAGGAACTTTTGCCTTTCGCTACCTGCCCATCCTTTCGGTGGGTCAGCTTTAGTTTATAGGCCAAGTATCGAGCCGCGATGTTGTAGCTGGCGGAAAGATCGGCATTGTACTGTTTGCCGTTGGCAAACGTTGCTAGCTCGTACTGGGTCTTAGATCGTTGCACCTTGCCACTGCCGTCATAGACCCAAGATGATGTGCCTTTGGGGAGAACATAGACAACCTTGCCCCCCTCCTCTTGGAACATCACCAGGCGGCGGTGCAGCCAACTGTGAAACTTTTGCTTCAGGCTTGACCGCTTTCTGCCGCCTTTGGGACGCCAGCCCTTGAGATCTTCAAAGACGATCGTGCTGGCTCCATGCTCCAGGGCAAATCCGACAAGTTGCCGCGACACTTGCCGAGCAATGTTGGCGTTGATGCCCATCACCTTGCGATAGGGAGTCTTGGCGAACCCACGGTGCAACGTTTTGGTCTTTCTCGCCTTTTGGCGAACGATGTTGGCCTGTTTGTCGCAACGGTCTATGTCAGAGGACGGATGGATGAATTTCCGAGCCAATACAGTGCCGTCAGGGCAAACAATTGAAGCTGTGGCTAGGGTGTTAATCCCTATGTCCACACCACAAACCACATCACCCTCCAAGGTCGGTGGAGTGATGCTAAAGGGCACTGCCAGGTGGTAGTGCTTCTCTGAAATCACCAGGTAGGGCGACTTCATTGCGCCGGTTAGGTGCCGTTCTCGCTTGCTAGCAATGGGCACCTCAGCCCAAACCCAATCAGAGCCGTTCCATACCTTAATGGAGGCCACCAGTAAGTCGTCGTCGAACTTAACCGATTGCCCTTTGTAGAGGGCCGGGTAGCCCCCTGCCTCTACGTTAAAGACAGGTAGCTTTGCATCACGGCGGTTTCTCATCCCTGCTTGCCAATCCCGGTATCGAGTTAGGTAGGACGAAACCTGACCCTTCACAAATTCAATTGCCGCCCGCCTTAGGGAAGACGGGAACTTGTAGAACCGTGACTCGAAGTAGCGGTACTTTGGCAACGGGTTCTTACTGGTGCGATGGATTAGCTTCTCTACTGCTGCACAAAAACTGGGGGCGGCTACCAGCTTAGGCCGATGAGCCATGACCACATAGCTCAGCGCTTTGCAGTAAGCTCGGTACTGATCAATCGTTGCCAGAAGGTGAAGTCTCGCTTCTGGCGATGGATCTAAGCCCCACTTGTCAGTGCGTACAATAGCTTTACCCATATTCAAGATGTTAGGGCATAGAGCAGGAATTTACTACCCTAAAAACCAGAAATCATAGGGCTTACAGGCTTTGTTACCCTCTGGTTTTGTCAATGAAGTATCGGCATAAATGCCTGACCGCAGAGATGCTTGGGTTAGGGGTGCTATTCCGTGACCTTCTGGTGAAGTGGGGCCGGGAATTGATTGAGTTCGGCGGCGAGGTTGATCCAACGGTTCGACTCTCTGACTTGGTGAAAAACTTGAAGTCAGTATCAGCCCGGAAGAGGCGCCAAGAGTTTGCTGAACAGCTCCGTCCTTATTACTGGAAACCCTATTTCTGGAATCGGGCCTATGGGCTGAGAGCCAGCATTGAAACTCTCTTGAAGTACATTCAGAATCAGGATGATCCGCGTAAACTCCGCCCGCCGCTAACTAGTGAATGACACTTCGCGTTCATTCGTAGGATGCACGGCGGCATTGCTCAAGGCGGGGGGAATTCTAGTAGTTGCCGTGGAACCAGCGGGACGATCGCCGGCAGCCCTTGAACTTCTGGGAGCACCTAATCCTGTGTTTGCCAGTATGGAGGCCCTTTCTCAACCCAGGGAGCAAACCCCTAGGACAGGGAAGACACCCCCCGCCAGCGGCCAGTAATCTGCCTTCAGGGTTGAACAGAGAGGGGCTGGCAAAGCAGTGACCTTGAACTGAGCAGAGGTTTGCGCCACAATTGGACACAATGGCTCCCTGGGAATAGTTTTCAAAAACAGTCCTCGGCGCGGTTGCCCTCCCCTCTCAAAAATCTTAAAAACATGACCCCTCCCTCTCCCGTGACCAGTTTTGGTAACTCGCCCTCCCCCGATCCCCAACTCATTGATGCCTGTGTCCACTGCGGGTTTTGCCTTGCCACCTGTCCCAGTTATCGAGTGCTGGGCACTGAAATGGACTCCCCTCGTGGCCGTATTTACCTCATGGATGCCATCAATGAGGGACAAGTGCAACTTGGGGAGGTCGTACAGCACTTTGATGCCTGCTTGGGTTGCTTAGCCTGTGTCACCACTTGTCCGTCGGGGGTGGAGTACGATAAGTTGATCGCCGCCACCCGTGTCCAAGTACAGCGCCATTATCAGCGTCCTGTGGGCGATCGCCTCCTGCGCTGGTTTATTTTCCAAACACTGCCCCACCCTCGGCGGTTGCGTGCCCTCCTTTGGCCGCTCTGGCTTTACCAAAAACTAGGCTTGGCCAACCTCGAAAAGCAATTGGGACTCCTCAAGCGCCTGCTACCCAAATCTCTGGCAGCCATGTATCAACTGCTGCCGCCCCTTTCGGCAAAAACATTTCGGGATCGCTTTCCTGAAGTGGTGCCTGCCCAAGGAAAAAAACGCGGACGGGTGGGGGTCATTCTCGGCTGTGTGCAACGGCTCTTTTTACCTGAAGTGAATGAAGCCACAATTGCCGTTTTAAGTGCCAATGGCTTTGAAGTGGTGTTGCCCCCCCAACAGGGGTGCTGTGGTGCCCTGCCCCACCACCAAGGGGAGGAGGAGCAGGCAAAAAGCCTCGCTCGCCAGATGATTGACTGTTTTGCTGCCGCCCAGGTGGATGCGGTCTTAATCAACGCCTCAGGTTGTGGCCATACCCTCAAGGAGTATCCTCGCCTTTTGGCGGCTGATCCCCACTACGGCGATCGCGCCCGTGACTTTAGACAAAAGGTGGAGGATGTCCAAGTTTTCTTGGTCAAGCAGGGTTTGGTGACACCTCTACATCCTCTGGGCGATCGCCCCCTGACCTTGGTCTATCAGGATGCCTGCCACATGCTCCACGGTCAAAAAATCCGCCTTGAACCGCGTCAACTCCTGCGGCAAATTCCCCAAGTGCAACTGCGCGAACCGCTCGATGCGGCACTGTGCTGTGGCAGTGCGGGGGTTTACAACATTCTCCAACCCGAAGTAGCAGCGGAATTGGGGCGCCAGAAGGTGCGTCACCTTCTCAATACTCGGCCCGATGTCATTGTCTCAGCAAATGTGGGCTGCACGCTGCAATTGGGTCAGTATCTCCGAGAGCAGAGTAGCCCGGTGCCCATTTACCACCCAATGCAGCTACTAGAGTTGGCCAGTCGTGGTGAGAAGTTACCCGCTTAGGCAATGTCGGGGGGTACCCCCAGGATGGACTGCACCTGAGCCAGCAGCTTCCCGCGTTCCACTTCCCAGCCCCGTTGACCATTGGTTTCTAGGATAATAAGGCTGTCCACCGGCTCTGCAGCCAACAGTTGAAACAAAAGGGGAATAATCGGCATTGGCACCGGCAGCAGAGATGTATCACCGGCCTCTTGAGCCATTGCCTCACTGCCATAGGCATAAATGACGTTCTTTTCCCGATGGGGCGGGCGCTGTTCCTCAAGGGTAATTACCTGCCACTGCCCCTCGCGGGTTTGGAGAACGTAGTAGAGGGTTTGGCTGTAGCGCTGGGCTTCCGCGTAGAGGATAGGGGCGATCGCTTGGACTGCCCCCTTGGTGGAGTCATCGGGAGCGTTGGCAATGAGTTCATCCAGCTGGGCGAGTAAGTCCACAACGCCTCCTTGGGAGGTTATTAAAGAACTATTCCTTAGCCTCAAGGGCATCGAGATCTAGGGCACGGGAGCCACCTGTACTTAAAATTGTCAGCACTTTCCCCAGTTGATGCCACACTAAAAGGGCAGTCGCGATCGTCAGCACAAAGGCAATTACCATACTCACAGCGGCGCTGAAACCGTAAGTCCACAATCCCGCCATCAGGAACAGCCAGATGCCGATGGAAATGCCCAAGTAGGGCAACTGCAGGCGGGAACCGCGCAATTGACTTAAAACGCGAGTGGAGCGACTGCGGTTCCATTCTTGGACACTCTGCTTGAGGGTGGCTTCAAAAGCTTTACCACTGGTCAACCCCATAAAAATACCAGCCAGTAGCAAGACAATCGGTGGATCAAACACGGGATACCTAATCCTTCTTAGACGCTCAAGGACAGTTGACAACCACTTTCCAGCCTTAACTGGCCACCGCCAAAGAATTGCTTTCTTCCTCTTTACCTAGCGTGTGGGACACAGAGGCCTTGAGGGCTTCCCATGCCACATCAATCAAGAAGAGGGGGCGCAGCTCAGACTTGACCAAATTCCAAAGGCGTTGCACCTCTTCGGTGTGGAGGCGGTCATCTTCGGTTAACGCTAACACAATTTGCCGCCGCAGGTACTGTCCCTCCTCCGAAAAGAGATACTGCAAGCCTAGGGTTGCCGTTGGCGCTAGGTTAAAGTGCTCATCCTGGCGGGCAATTGTAATCAGATTTTCCAGTCGTTGCCACTGAAGACGACCATCCTTGAAGAGGACATCCAACAATCGTCGCCGCAGTTGGGGCGATTCTCCTTGGAGCAGACGCCGTGCCACATAGGGATAGCTGACATCCACAATGCGGAAGTTGGGGTTGAGGCACAGGGCAATGCCCTCTTGAGTAACAAGGGAGCGAATGATCAGGGCAAACTTGGCGGGAACCCGGAAGGGGTAGGCATACATCAACTCAGAGAAGCGATCCGTGATTGCCTTGAAGTTGAATTCGCGGACACTGGAGCCAATCACCTCCTCAAACACTGACTCAAGGGCAGGGATAATCGGCTTAATATCCGTTTCCGGAGTGAGGAAGCCCAGTTTAACAAAGTCCGCTGCCAAAGCTTGATAGTCCTTGTTCACCAAATGCACAACAGCATCCACAAGGGATTCCTTGGTACTCTCCTCCAGTTGATCCATCATGCCGAAGTCAATGTAGGCGATCCGACCATCGGACATGGCAAAGAGGTTCCCTGGATGTGGATCTGCATGGAAAAAGCCAAATTCTAACAGTTGCCGCAGACCCGAAATGACGCCAATACGAATTAGCTCATCGGGATTGACCCCCGCCGCCAGCATGCAGTCAGTACGGGTGAGCTTAATGCCGTGAATCCATTCCAAGGTTAGCACGTGCTCACTGGTGTACTCCCAGTAGATTTTCGGTACCTTGACCGTGGGATCATCGCGGAAGTTAGCGGCAAATTTCTCAGCATTGCGCCCTTCATTGAGGTAGTCAATTTCCTCGTAGAGCTTACGGCCAAATTCATCCACAATGTCCCGCAGATCGTGGCAAAGGTTAATGGGGAGCCAAGGTTTGACCCACTGCACCAAAAGCCGAATTAAAAATAAATCACGGGTAATTACGGGCAAGAGATTGGGGCGCTGTACCTTGACGGCCACCTCTTCGCCACTGTGGAGTTTTGCTCGATAGACTTGACCGAGACTAGCAGCCGCCACCGGTTGGGGTGAGAATTCGGCAAAAATATCCCCCAAGTTTAAGTGCAGATCTCGCTCAATGATGGCAATGGCAATCTCATTGGCGAAGGGGGGCAGTTTGTCCTGCAGCAGGGTGAGTTCTTCGAGGTAGTCAGGGGAAATGAGATCGGGGCGGGTGGAAAGGGCTTGACCCACTTTGATAAAGGTTGGGCCTAGGCGAATTAGGAGTTTGCGCAGTTGCATCGCCCGCAGGGGACGCTGAGTTTCCTGTTGACCGAGCCACTTGTCCCACTGCAACAGCAGCCAGAATGTTAAGAAGGATATTGAAACGTCCAAAAACCGCCAAATTACTTGCCAAGGGTGTCGCCAGTAGTAGCGGGCGATCGCCTCTGGATCATAACGACGATGACCAGCACTTCGGATAGCAGATACAGGGGCAGTCACAACTTTTTCACCTTATTCTCTGAAACCCAAGTTACTACAGCCCTCTCCCCTTGCCATGGGTGTTTTCACGGAGCACGTTTGGAAGCAACGTAACTGACTATCGCAATTGTGAGGAGTTCGTTGATCCCCATCCCTAGAGGAGTGGTTCTTTTTGAGTTTGCTTAAATATAGTATAGAAAACTACATATAGGCTCTGCCAGTTAATAAAATTCTTAACAAAAGTTTAAGATTGGAGGTTGAAGGAATTGGGCAGCCCCTTGAGCTGAATTTCAATAGGTTTTGGAGCGCAGATTTGCCGATAATGGTACCGTAGGGTATCTTTTTATTCAGACCCTTCCATGGCCAACAGGATCATTGCCACATCTGTTCTTGAGGAATTGTTGGCGCGGTTGCCTCGCCTGCGATCGCAAGTGTACTTCAAGACATCGCTGACGGCGCTCTCCCACGCAATGGAGGATCAGGTTTTAGCCAATGAGGATGCGCCGATCATCATTGCCTGTTTTCAGCGGGAGCGCTTTTATCGCCAAGAAGCCCATCGGTATCAACGCATTGCCACAAAGTCTCATCATGTTTACGTCTTAGCCGCCCCCGAAACCGAGTTTGCCAACTGCTCTGGGGACTATGAAACGGTTGCCTTTGATCCTGCCGATGCCCTCAGTCAAGAATGGCATCTAACCGTCTTGGGCAAAAATTACAGTACTTGCTTGGTCTGCCGCGAAGTCCAGCGATCGCCCGCCAACCGCTTGGATGTGTTGCCGCCAATGGATGCGGCGCGTCGCTTTGAGGGTATTTGGACTTTTGATCGGCAGGTGGCAGCCACAGCCGCTGAAATCCTCCTCAACCGTATCCGCGAGTACCGCCCTGAACTAGAGGAGAAACTCAGGGAAGGTCTGGCATGGGTTGAGACCTATCGCCAGGGGGAGGGGGGCAATAGCGATCCTGCCCCCTTTGTTGATCGCCTAGTGACCTATCTTCAAGCAGGCCAGTACAAGCAAATCAAAGCCTATCGCCAAATTGCCATTCAAGAGCGCAAGGAACGCCTCACCAATGCAATTACCACGGCGATTCGCAACTCCCTCAATCCCACGGAAATTCTCACTCGCGCGGTGGTAGAGCTGGGGGAAGCCCTCAAAGGGGATCGCTGTCTGATTTACCGCTGCCGCAGCACCGATACGCGGGTGCGCATTGAGCATGAGTACACCAGTGGTGCCCTCCCCTCCTTGCAGTACCAGTACTGGCCCGTGAGTGAGCACCCCTACACCCAGCAGGCACTGGCTCATCAGCAGGTTATTCAGGTGGATGATGTAGCGGCTGATCCCCACTACGAAGCCAGCCGTTTCAAGGCACTTGATGCCGCCGGGGTCAAGGCACTCCTACTGGCGCCGGTGCTCTATCAAGGGCGGCTTTTGGGCATTGTGGAACTGCATCGAGGCGAAGCCCTGCCGTGGCACGATATGGATGCCGAGTTGGTGGAAGCGATCGCCACCCAAGTGGGGGTTGCCCTGATTCAGGCGGAGGCCTACGCAGATTTGGAGGAACTCAATGCGCAACTGGAGGCCTTGGATCGCACCCGCAGCAATCTAATTGCCATTACGGGTCATGAACTGCGCACGCCCCTTTCAACGATTCAAGTCTGCCTGGAAAGCCTAGCCAGTGAACCTGATATGGATCCAGAAATGCGGCAGGTGATGTTGAGTACTGCTCTTGCCGATGCTGAGCGCATGCGGAAACTGATTCAGGACTTCCTCACCCTCTCGCAGTTAGAAAGTGGCCGGGTGCAGTGGCGACCGGAACCCCTTCCCCTCCAAGAACTGGTAGAGCTTGCCCTCAGTAGTCTGCGCACCCCGAAGGATCAACTGCCGACAATTCGCACGGTGTTGCCTGAGGAATTGCCCTTGATCCGAGCCGATGGGGAGTGGTTGGTGGAGGTGCTCTCGAAGTTGCTTGATAATGCCTGTAAGTTTACCGAGCAGTCCGGTCAGATCTCCATTGCTGCCAAGCCTCGTCCGGATGGGCTATTGGAGGTGACCGTTGCCGACACGGGGCGGGGTATCGAGCCGGATCGCTTGGAAACGATTTTTGATCGCTTCTATCAAGAGGAAAGCGCGCTGCGGCGCTCTGTGGGTGGTACGGGGTTGGGTCTAGCCATCTGTCGCCAAATTATTACCAATTTGGGGGGGCAAATTTGGGCTGAATCGGCGGGGCGCGATCGCGGCAGTGAGTTCCACTTTACGATTCCCATTGCTGAGCCTTTTCTGGATAGGGGCCATCAAGCTCCCTAAGATAGACAACAAC
>NZ_CALJEM010000021.1 GCF_938074695.1 uncultured Thermosynechococcus sp. | reverse complement strand
CTGCTGTCATGTCCTACTCGCTCCGTGTTGCTGATTTGCCCATTGGCGATCGCCCCCGTGAAAAGCTGCTCAGCCAAGGTGCCCGCTACCTCAGTTCCGCAGAACTGCTGGCGATTTTATTGGGCACCGGTCAAGGGGCTGGCAAACTCTCAGCGGTAGGTTTAGGACAATTCATCCTCAAACAGTTGGGGGAGCGCAGTGGTGACAGTACCGATGCGGTGAGTGTTTTGCGCGACATTACCCCAGAGGAATTAATGGCGATTCCCGGTGTTGGCCCTGCCAAAGCCACAACAATTCTGGCTGCTGTGGAATTGGGGAAGCGGGTCTTTCAGTCGCGGCCGGGGGAGCAAACGATCATTGACAATCCTGCCCTTGCTGCTGCTGTGCTTAGTGCCGATCTGATGTGGCAACCGACGGAACGCTTTGCCGTTCTCCTGCTAGATGTGCGCAATCGCCTATTGGGGTCTCATGTGATTACGGTGGGAACGGCAACCGAAACCCTTGCCCATCCCCGCGAAATTTTCCGGGAAGCGGTGCGCCGCAATGCCAGCCGCCTGATTATTGCCCACAACCATCCCTCAGGGAATCTCTCTCCCAGTCAAGCGGATCTGGACTTGACAAAACAAGTTCTGCAAGCAGGACAAGTGATGGGAATTCCCGTGCTTGACCATTTGATTCTCGGAAATGGGGATTACCGAAGCCTGCGGGAGATAACGTCCCTCTGGCAGGAAGTCCCTCAAGGAGAGGGCAGTGCCTAATCCTCATCGGGTTCGTTTTCCAGCAGTGCTTTTGCCTCTAGGAGTTGTTGCCTGTGGGTTTCAGTGACAAGGGGGTAGTGTAGGTTAAGGCTTGCCAGTTTTTGATAAATGAAGTGAGCCACCATCAGCCGTGCAAACCACTTGCGATCGGCGGGAATAATGTGCCACGGTGCCCATTCGGTACTGGTGTGGCGAAAGACCTCGGCATAGGCTTCTCGATAGTCATTCCAGTGGGCGCGATCGCGCACATCCTCAATCGAAAATTTCCAGTTCTTGTCTGGACGACTAATGCGCTCCAAAAAGCGTTTTTTTTGCTCTGATTTGGAGATATTCAAGAAAAACTTGAGGATGAGAATGCCATTACGTGTCAAGTAACGTTCGTAGTGATTAATGTCCTCAAAGCGCTCTTTCCAGATGTGCTTGGTCTTGGTTTCCGCAGGAAGTTGCTGGCGATTGAGTAAATCGGGGTGTACCCGCACCACAAGGACTTCTTCGTAATAGGAGCGATTAAAAATACCAATGCAACCCCGCTCTGGCAATGCCCGGTTAAATCGCCACAAAAAGTCGTGATCCAACTCCTCAGCACTGGGTGCCTTAAAGCTATACACCTGACAGCCTTGGGGGTTGAGACCACTCATCACGTGTTTGATTGTGCTGTCTTTGCCCGCTGCGTCCATCGCTTGGAAGATAATCAGCAGCGCATAGATATTCTGGGCATAGAGGACATCTTGGTAGGCCGCTAGCTTCTTAATACCAGCGGCGAGGAGTTCTTGGGCTTCGACTTTGCTTTTGAGGCCAGCAGTATCGGCAGGATCATAGTCCTTCCAGTGAAATTTCTCGCCAGCGGGGACGATATAGCGATCGGGGTTAATTTGGTCGAGAAAAT
The DNA here is from genome assembly GCF_938074695.1 of uncultured Thermosynechococcus sp. Classification (GTDB taxonomy): domain Bacteria; phylum Cyanobacteriota; class Cyanobacteriia; order Thermosynechococcales; family Thermosynechococcaceae; genus Thermosynechococcus. The sequence continues at coordinate 51,192 of NZ_CALJEM010000021.1, read as the reverse complement.
CCTGGGGAATCATCATCAAGAGGGGTTGCGGCAGAACTGTATCCTAGCCTACATTCCCCCATTACAGAAAATTCAAAATGTGCTGCTTTTCGGTCTATCTTTAACAAATTGTATAAGTTACGGGCAAAACAGAATTCTCTTTGTATGCTGTATCAGTAGGCGAGCGATCGCCCTTAATCGCATCATTACCTAACCTATTGTTTGCGTTCTGGACAGCCACCGTGGCTCCAATTAAACCCCAGAAACTGGATCTGGATGCAAGTTACCCCTGCCCTTGTCGCCGTCAGGGGGAGCTGGTGCCTATTGCCCTCACAGAAGCCTTTGGATGTCGGCGCTGTCAACAAATCTTTGTCGTTCGTCCCGATGGCTTTTCCATTGAGCAATTGGCTACCACCTATCCCTACAAGCGAGCGTGGTATTGGACAGGGTTGCAGTGGAGTCAGTTGCAGCGGGGGTTCTCAGAAAGTTACTGGTATTTCGCAATTGGCCTGAGTTTCTTTTTATTGATGCCTATTCTGTTGTGGCTGCCCTTACTTCTACAATTGTCCTTAAAACCTGAAGGGCTGCTATGGATTATTGCCTCCCTGCTGATTGCCCTGACACCAGCATTTCTGGTGTGGATTGCCCTCTCCCGTCGTTGAGCGATCTGCGGCTATGTTGCCTGAGCCCCTAAGGGTGGCGCGGGTCGCCAGTACACACCTCAGCCAAGCCGGCTATGCTCTGCGCCAGGAAGCTCTCAGGCATTTGATTGAGGAGTTAGCAACAGCAGAGTCTCTGCTGTTGGAACAAAATACTCTTGATCTCGAATCCAGCCGCGATCTGGCAGTATCTCAGATTGTGGTTGGCTGGTTGCGGTTGACCCATGAGCGCCTGCACCGCATTCAGCAGTGGCTAGAGCGCCTCTACCATGCAGCGGATCCGTGGCAGCAACCCTGCCCTACACAGCCAGAGCGGTTTCAGTATGCAGTTCCCCTAGGGGTGGTGGCATTGGTTTATGAAGGACTACCCACCTTAAGTTTGATGCTGGCGGGCATGGCACTGAAAACGGGAAATGCCCTTGTGCTCTGGAGTGCTGAAAGTAGTCGCTACACGGCGGGGGCGATCGCCAGCCTCATCGAAGCTGCATTGAGCAAAAGCAGTCTGCCAAAAACGGCCATTCAGACCCTTTCTCTCCCGCCCGCCAGTTGGCTTGCGGATGCCACTGCGGTTGATCTCGCTCTTGTTTATGGCCGTTTCCGCTTTGTGGCCGAGCAACGCGCTGCTGCCCGCTGTCCCCTAGTCTCGCTTTCCCTTGGTAATACTTACCTTGTTTGGGATGGCTCTGTGTCGCCAGAGAGTGTCCTCAATTGTATTCAGCACAGCCACCAAGCAAACCCTGATCGCGCCCTGGCAATTGAAAAGGTCATTGTACTCAGCAATGTCAATCCCTCCCATTTGACCTTTGTGATCAATGAACTCACCCAAGCCGGCTACAAACAGGGGGTGGACGAGTACCTGCACCGCAACTATCCCCACATTCCCCTTGTAGATGCCGGTGAGTGGCCACTCCCCTATCTAGATCAACGCTTAGCGTGGCACTACGAAGAGGATCTCACCACAGCAATCACTTGGATTCACCGGTATGGCAGCGCCGCCAGTGGGATTGTTGCCAGCAGCTACAGAGATTGCCGTGTTTTTTATCAGCAGGTGCAGACCCCCTTGGTTTTTGTCAATCGTCCTCCCCACCTAGAGCGCTTGGATGCACTGGCCATTGGCGCTGTTGCCCAGGGGTGCCAACGGGGTCTCTTTGGCCTTGCTCAGTTACTCAGTACCAAGCAGGTTTATTTGTAGGGGAGCTTGCAGCTCTAGGTGGAACTCACAGGAATAGGTGTGAGCCAATCGCTACTGCCATGGCTTTCCACCTCCGTGAGCCAGCGTTGATAATCGGCCACAAGGTGCTGACTAAGGCGCTGTTTAATCGTTAAAAGAACGCTCTTGAGTAACCCATTGCCGGTGGCTTCGAGAAGGGGACGCGGCGTGAGATCTAAAGGCGGCGGAATATCCACGCCCACTTGCAAATCAGCTCGACCAACCAAATCCGTACCGTTCGGCGTAGCTTGGGGAGACAGGTAACCTTCGAGGGCGAGGTGAAAGCGGCGATTGATGTAGTCCACCCCGCGAATTTCACAGCCAAGGGAGCGTAATTGTAAAGAGCCATCACTATTGGCATGAACGGCCAGATCAACGGTGGGTTGCAAGCTGACCATGAGAAAATTGAGGGGGCGCATCTTCAGACGAAAGCGATCGCTCCCTAGAAATTCCACGCGGGTTGGATCCGTCAAAGCATAAACAAGCCGCCGGGGCTGACGCAGGTAGTGCTGCAAGGGAGCCGTGGGTGTTTCAATACTGAGGCAAACAGATTGGCTGGCCTTGAATTCTAAGTACATAGCACACCTAGCGAACGTTGTTTCTAATGTAACGAATTATTAAGAAGCCCGTGAACGGGAAACCGAACTTCCTAATCTGCCCAGTGGGTTTGCCGTCCCAGCCAAATCACCGGAATGAGACCCACGACCACCAAGGCCAAGGCACTTAAGGCCGCTTCGGGAAGCCGCTCATCGGAGGCAAAGCGGTAAACCTGTATCGCTAGGGTATCAAAGTTAAAGGGCCGAATGACCAATGTCGCAGGCAATTCCTTCATGACATCCACAAAGATCATCAGGGCTGCGGTAAAAAGGCCGGGCACCATCAGGGGCAAGTGAACCGTGCGCAGAATATTCCAAGGGGATCGCCCCAGGGTCCGCGCCACCTCATCGAGGGATGGACGAATTTTCACTAAGCTGGCTTCAACGCTGCTAAAGGAGACGGCCAAAAAGCGCACCAAGTAGGCATAGAGCAATGCGACTATTGTGCCACTGAGAATTAAGCCCACTTCCACCCCCCACAGATGCTCACTGACATCGTTAATGACGTTATCTAGCCACCCCAAGGGCATGAGGATGCCAACGGCAATCACTGTCCCTGGAACTGCATAGCCGGTAATACACACTTGGGTTCCCCAACGAACCCAAACCGTTGGCAGCAAACGATGGCCATAGGCCAACAGCAGAGCAATCCCAACCGCTAGAACCGCAGAAAGGGTCGCCAAAATCAGGCTGTGGCTGGCGTGTTCCAGAAATTCGCGACTGAGCTGAAGCTGTTGGTAGCTAATGGCCAAATAGAGGAGCAACCCCGCCGGCAGTAATAAACCTAAAACGACGGGCAGGGCACACACGAACCAAGCCGCAACCGCTCGCCATCCCCTGAGGCGATAGGGCACTGGGCGATCGCCCCCTCGATTGTAATAGCGCGCCTTGCCCCGGAACCATTTCTCGACAAGCAGCAGAGCAAAAACAATCACCACCAGCACAGAAGCCAACTGCGCCGCCGCCATCTTGTCACCCATGCCAAACCAAGTGCGGTAAATGCCGACGGTGAAGGTATCCACGCCAAAGTACTGCACAGTGCCAAAATCATTCAGGGTTTCCATGAGGGCAAGACTGGTACCGGCAGCGATCGCCGGCCGCGCCAGGGGCAATGCCACAGTCCAAAAACTCCGCCAAGGGCCGCAGCCAAGGGAGCGACTGGCTTCCAAACTACAGATCCCCTGCTCCAAAAAGGCTACCCGCGCCAACAAATAGACATAGGGGTAAAGGACAAGGGTGAGCATGGCGATCGCCCCGCCAAGGGAACGGATATTGGGAAACCAGTAGTCACCGTAGCCCCAGCCTGTCAGTTGCCGCAGCCATGCCTGAACAGGCCCCTCAAAGGCAAAAAACTCTGTATAGGTGTAGGCCAACACATAGGCCGGTGCGGCTAAAGGAGTCAACAGCAGCCACTGCCACCAGCGCACCCCCCAAAATTCACAGTTCGTGACCAGCCATGCCGTACTCACACCAATGACAATCACCCCAATGCCTACACCCAACATCAACCAAAGGGAGTTCAATAGGTACTCAGGTAAAACCGTTGCGGCCAAATGCTGCCAAGTGTTACCTGTATTTACAAAAATTTGGCTGAGAATGACAAAAATCGGCAAGGCAATCCCTAGGGCAATCAGCCACACCAGTAACTCCCAAGGTGTCAGGCGAAGCCACCGAGGGAGGCTCAGGGACTTAGACACGGCACGACCTCCAAAAACAGGCACTCAAAAAAGACTTAAAGAATGGTCAAACTAAAATCTAGCCAAGGCGATCGCGTGATCATCGCACTCGTAGAAATGTAATCTACGCCGGTCAAGGCCACGGATCGCAAGGTTTCCAAAGTGATATTGCCAGAGGCCTCAATTTTAATGTGGGGAGCTTCGGCGCGGATCATCGCCACTGCCTTGGTCATGTCTGGAAGCGGCATATTGTCGAGCATAATCACCGCCACCCCAAGGGAGAGGGCTTCGCGCACCTGATCGAGGGTCTCGGTTTCCACTTCAATAACCAAGGGAAAGGGACTGGCTTGGCGCACTTTCTCAACCGCAGCCGTGATCCCCCCCGCTGCCACAATATGGTTGTCTTTAATCAGGATTGCATCGTCAAGGCCAAAGCGATGGTTGACCCCGCCCCCGACAGCAACTGCATATTTTTCCAGCAGGCGCAGTCCCGGTGTCGTTTTACGGGTATCCACCAATTGGGTGGGCAGATCGGCAATCTGCTGGGCATAGGTATGGGTGAGGGTGGCAATGCCACTGAGGCGCATGAGGCAATTGAGCGCCAGCCGTTCGCCAAGGAGTAATGCTTCTAGAGGCGCTTCAAGCCGCGCAACAATCGTCGGCTGATCACAAATCGCGCCTTCGGCCTGCTCATAGGTAAATACAACGCTTGATGTGAGGCGTTGAAAAACCCGCTCCACAATGGGCAGGCCGGCAATCACTCCCTGACTTTTGAGCCGAATGTGGGCTTTTCCTCGGTGCTCGTGGAGGTGCAGGGCCTGGGTGGTGCGATCGCCCCGACCGATGTCCTCCTGTAACCACCGATCTAGGAGAGGATCCAAGACACACCAGGGCGGCAAATAGGCAGATACCCTAGGCTTCATTGGAGAGCGCCACCAATGCCTGCAACTTGTCCCATGCCGCACCGCTGGCCAGAATTGCCTTTGCCCGATCTACCCCTTCCCACCAATCCTGAACTGCGGCGGCCACGTAGAGGGCGAGGGCGGCATTGAGCGCCACCACCTCCTGTTGAGCCGTTGTCCCTTTTCCCTGAAGAACTTGGGTCAGAATCTCGGCATTCGTCTGAACATCCCCCCCTGCCAACTCACTGAGGGGAGCACTGGCTAGACCCAAGGCTTGGGGATCGAGGACTGCTTGGCGTAGCGGCTCCTCAGGACTGCTAAACATCACCAAATCAGTCATATTGCCAAGGGTGGCTTCATCCACTCCTTCGCGACCATAGAGGACAATCCCCCGTTGACGACCCAGACGTTGCAGGGCACCGGCCATCGCTTCCAGATAGCGATCGCTGTAAACCCCAATCACCTGCCCCGTGGGATGAAGTGGATTGACCAAAGGACCTAACAAGTTAAAGACCGTGCGAATTTTTAGGATACGGCGTAGGGAAGCCACGGCTTTCATGGCGGGATGCCAACCGGGGGCAAAGAGGAACGTGATCCCCACTTCCTTGAGCAAAAAGGCGGGATCGTCGTGGGCAAGGTTGACCCCCAGGTGCTCAAGAACATCCGCTGAACCAACGCGGCTAGAGACGGAACGATTGCCATGCTTGGCGACTTTGACCCCTGCTGCCGCCACCACAAAGGCAACTGCTGTGGAAATATTAAACGTACCGGCGCGATCGCCCCCTGTGCCGCAGGTATCAATGAGGGGTTCGGCCAAATTCAATGACACCCCTGGGGACTGAGCCAGCAACACCTTGGCCATCCCCGCCAGTTCCTCCACCGTCAGCCCCTTGAACTGTAGTGCCGTGAGAATAGCTCCGGAGAGAGCATCGGGAATTTCGCCTGTCAACCATCCCTGCATGAGCTGGGCGGCCTGCTCTTGCGTCAGGGCTTGGCGATCGAGGAGTTGTTGGAGCAGCTCAGACCACATTGACAGGAGCAGGGAAAGAATTAGGCTTTAATTGAGTTGTTGCTGGCCTTGGCGTGCTTGCCAATAGTGCAGGGGTAAGCAAAGCAGCGAGGAGGCGGTGAGCAAAAGGGCCAGGAGTGCGGTGATCTTGCACATTTGACCCAACTCTGTGCCCTCCAATGGTACAGCGATCTGTAGCCCCCGCGCACCACAATAGACCAGCCAATAGACAAAGATCATACGCCAAAGAGTTTCGCCATAGGCCTCTTGGGGGGAACACTCCCGCAGGGGAAAGTGTTTTTCCTCTTGATGAGCCGTGTACAATAGCCAGCTTAAGCCACCTAAAGCGGCGATCGCCGAGGCAATCAAGATTCCCACTGACCAAGAAGCAGCCACTGCCATTATTCTTTTGAACTCCTTGTCATCAGCACATTGTTCCTCAGTCTAGGGCAGTCGTTTGCCCGTGATGACACTTGCTAACAATTTGAAATTTTTACGTCAACATAATTTACAAATACCCTCTAAGTTCAGATGAGCCATGACGGCTTCTGTGAGTTCATCTAGGGCAACAGCCCGTTGCTCGGCATAGTGGGGAATTGCTGTGGGTAGGAGTGGCAATTGGCGGCGGGAGCGCAACACATTCAGCCAATGGCGACGCCAAGCGCCGTTTTCCAATAGCCCATGTAGATAAGTCCCCCAAAGGGTGCCCGCTCCGTTAACCAGACCCAGTTCTGAGGCGGCAAAAAGGGGCTGCCAACCCTTGAGATCCCCTGTGTAATTACTTTGGCCTTGGTGAATTTCGTAGCCCAAGATCGGCTCAGCACAGGGGAAATAAAGGGACTGGGTTTGTTGTTGTCGGGTGCATTTGGTTTCTCCCAGTTGGGTGTGCAGGGGCATGAGTCCCAGTCCTTCATAGGTGCCGCAGTATCCCTCTAAACCCAGAGGATCGCTGATGGTGACGCCCAACATCTGCCAGCCACCGCAAATGCCGAGAATGGTTCCCCCTTGGGCAGCATAGGCTTTTAGTTGCGCTGCCATTCCCGTTTCGCGCAGGACGTGGAGATCGGCAATCGTGGTTTTAGTGCCCGGCAAAATGACGGCATCGGGCTGACCTAGGGGACGCTGGGGCGGCAAAAACTCAAGGGAGACGCTGGGTTCTGCCAGCAAAGGATCAACATCGCTAAAGTTGGCAATCCGCGGCAGGCGAATGACGGTAATTTTTAAGTCTGCCCCTTGGCGTTGGGGGCGCGGATCCCATAGATCAAGGGAATCTTCGGCAGCATAGTGGCGATCGAGCCATGGAATCACGCCCAAGACTGGTACCCCCGTCGTCTCCTCTAGCCATTGCAGACCGCTGTCGAGGAGCGATCGCTGGCCGCGAAATTTATTGATGACAATTCCTTGGATCAACGCCCGCTCCTCGGCATCTAGCAGCATCAACGTGCCTACAATATGGGCAAACACACCGCCGCGATCTATATCGGCGATGAGAATGGTCGGTGCCCCTAGGTGTTTGGCCACCCGCATATTGGTGAGGTCGCGGTGCTTGAGATTGATTTCCGCCGGTGAGCCGGCGCCTTCACACACAATCCAGTCAAAGCGTTGCTGGAGATTTGCCAAGGCCTCTGTAATTGCCTGCCAACCCCGCTCAAAGTAATCCCGATAGTAGTCTGCTGCTTGGGTGACCCCCGCCACCTGCCCCTTCAGAATCACCTGCGAAGTCATATTCCCTTGGGGCTTGAGGAGAATGGGGTTCATCGCCACTTCCGGTTCCACCCCTGCCGCCCAGGCCTGCATTGCTTGGGCATAGCCGATTTCGCCGCCCTCACGGGTGACGTAGGCATTCAAGGCCATATTCTGTCCCTTAAAGGGGGTGACCCGGTAGCCCTGCTGAGCCAGCCAACGACAAATCACCGCTGTGAGAAGCGATTTCCCCGCATGGGATGTGGTTCCCACCACCATTAGAGCTTTAGCACCCATGGTTGAGCAACGCCGCGGCGCATCCTACGAATGGACGGGAAGCGTCATTCCCTAGTTAGCGGCGGATGTGATGTGATTCTTCTAATCAAGTATGGCACTATTGCCCGCCAGAAAAGACTTCTGGAGACCCGGACAGATAAAGGTACAGCCGCCTCCCTCTCTGCTAACAGGATTGGGAAGCCGCTGATGCACGCAAAGGGTCATCGGGGGAGCATTCACGGTTAGCTTAGGGATACTTCACCGCCCGCGGTACTCTTTGCAATAGTTCTGGCGAGAGAGATTGGGTTAGACTCAGACCATGAGTGGGTGAACTCAAAGCCCTTGCTGCTGCTGGGGTCAGCCATTGCCGCGCCTGCTCATCCCCTAGAAGATGCAAGCGTAAAAAGGCCAAGCTCAATCCCTGCAGATAGGCACGCGATCGCGGGGGAGCAGCACCGACTAGGAACCGGGGGACTGGCAGTACGGGTTCCCTTTGACCGGCCTCACCAATCGTTGAGAAATGGGTTGCATCGTCCATCAAGACGAGGTAGCGATCGGGCGTCGTCAGCCACGTAAAGGGATAAATCTGTTCCTCGACAGCAGGGGCGATCGTATCCTCACTTGCAGCCACAAACATCACGGGAATTTTTAACTGACTCAGGGACTCAGGACTAAAGACAGCACTGGTGATTGGGTTAACAGCAATTACCGCTTGCACACGGGGATCCTTTAGAGAATAGACCCTTGGTGGTAAGGCTTGGGCTTGGCATTGAAGCAGCAGTGATACATTAAACGACTCTAGGACACTTCTGGTGCAATGTCGCCGCAGTTGTTGAAAATCCAAGGGTGCCCCTGCGAGGGTCAGAGCCGTGTAGCCCCCAAAGGACTGACCAATGATGGCCACCCGCTCCAAGTTCAACCGCCCTCGCCAAGGGTAGAGTTGCTCAGGAAATGCCCCTAAACGATCAAGGACAAACGTCACATCAAGGGGACGATCCAGAAATTCCTGAGCCGCCGTCCTCGAACTGGCATAGCCTATGGGAAACGAGAGTAGCTGCCGAGTTGAGCTACCCACGTGCTCAAGGGCAATAACCGCAAAACCGTGGGAGGCCAAATGTTGACACAAATAGCGATAGCTGTAGCGACTTGCCCCCAAGCCATGGGAAACAATGACCACCGGAACCTGCTGTCCCGCGGGAACAATCGGTAGATAAAAATCCGCTTCAATGGGGCGGGAATGTCCTGTCAACTGCAATCGCCAAGGCGATTCATCCACTGCTGCCCAAGGCATCTCTAGCCACTGCCCAGATCCCGGTTGGAGCAGTGATTGCACACTGGTAGGGATCAATTTTGTCTGATTTTCAATCGCCTGCCGACGGACAACATCCAAAATGGTCTCTGTTACGCGGATCGTGTGCTGGAAGTTTTTGAGAATGGCGAGTCCTTTCTTGAGGTCAAAGCGGATACTGGGGGAGGGGTAGTGGCGCATCACACTCAACACAGTGAGGCCCTTGGGATCGGCAGCGGCAAGAATCAGGGCTCCTCGCAGGGCACGGGCATTTTCTTGGCGACTTTGGGTCTGAAGAAGCCGACTTGCCTGCACCATTAATTCTTGACCAAGGGGAGAGTACAGGAGTTGAGCAACAGCAACAGGGGAGAGTTGCAGTCGTTCCTGCAATGCCGATCGCAATTGCTGCCGGTGGGCAGGTGGCAATAATCGTAGGTAGCTAGCCAGTTCCAGGGAAGGTTGGCCAGTGGCGGCAAATCGTTCTAAATCGGCAATGGAGAGCGATCGCTCCAAGAGGCCATAGCGCAAAATAATTCTCTCCGCTGCCCATAGTTCCCTTGAGCCACCCCCCAAAATACTCACCGCCACAATGAGACTGAGGGGCAGTAATACCAGCCACTTAAGTGAGGAGTGAGTCACAGTGAAGAGTTATGCAGTACAACTCAATCAAAAAAGTTAAATAAAGTGTTAAATAAAGTCGCGGCAACGGTGCTCAGTTCAACAACACGATAAGCACTTTCCAGTATAGATACGGCCTTTTCTAGAGAAACACTGATTTAATTGCCGCCCTCCCCCTGCCCTAGGATAATTTTGAGGACACGAGTACCCTATGCAGACCCAAGTAAGCTTTTCCGACCTGGAATACGCTGCCAAGAAGGGTAGTCAGTGGCGCTTAGGGATGAAGGCTTACATCGGGGTGGACGCAGGCTCTGGGCAGATCCACACCGTTGTGGCCACCCCGGCCAATGTGGCCGATGTCACCCAAGCGCAGGCGCAGCTTGCGGGCAAGAGACCCACGTCTTTGCCGATGCCGGCTACCAGGGGGTGGACAAACGCGACGAAGTCCAGCAGCGTCACCCCAATGTGAATTGGCATGTGGCGATGAGACCTGGCAAGCGTCGTGCCTTGCCTGCCACGCCTTGGGTGAGCTGATGGAGAGAGTGGAGCAGACCAAGGCAAGCATTCGTGCCAAAGCCGAGCATGCTTTCCATGTGGTGAAGAACCTGTTTGGCCATAAGAAGACACGCTACCGTGGGTTGCAGAAGAACGGCAAGCAGTTGTTGACCCTGTTTGGCTTGGCGAATCTGGTGCTGGCGCGCAGGTGGTTGGGGGTATCTGATGGGGGTATTGCGCCCGTAGTACCGTAAAAAAGAGGAAAATTTCGGTAAAACGCGGAAAAAACGGCCCACTGGGGCATCTTTGTGGAAGAATGCTGTCTCGGAGTCGCGTCCAACTCCCTCATGCGGGCTTCGAGACGGACTTACAAGGAATTGTTCAGCGTTTCCCTAAAAATATGCCTTAGACCCATTGGTGAATGCTCCGCTGATAAGCGACTTCCCAATCCTGTTACCAGAGAGGGAGGCGGCATTCTCGCCTACTGCCGAGAACTTTTGCCTTTGCAGCACCCCAGATCATTTCCGACTGTGGGTTTTGGGTTGAAGTTGTTCATGCCAACTTCTGGCCTGTTCCCTACGTTTATAAATCGGGTGATGCCAGGACTTACAGGTTCAGTTGTACCTTGCCAAGCAGGTCTTATATCTGCCCGAGTCCCCAGAAGTCTTTTCTGGCGGGCAATAGTGCCATGCTTGACATACTTGACATACTTGAGGAGGAGAATCATATCACATCCGCTGCTAACTAGCGAATGACGCTTCCCGTTCATTCGTAGGATGCGCGGCGGCATTGCTCAAAGGATGCCAGCACCACCTTGGAACTGCTAGCCTACTGCCCTCGTCTTGAGAGTTACCTCAGTTGTGAGCCAAGACAATACAGGTACGTGCTGGAAATCATCACAATTACGTTGGAGTTATCACCCCACAGCCCACAACTAACTCCTATGCTGAGAGTGTGGCAGATAGGGAAACGACCAAAAACTGAAGCCTAAAATCCCTTAACACTCCCCACGACCGCTTTTCACTGAGGATCTTGACCTATGAAACGCTCTATTTTCAAGTCACTGCGATATTTCATTCCTTGGAGCTTGACCGTACTCATCCTCAATGCAGGTCTTAGTTGGGCTGGATTTATTCCCCCCAAAAACCTATCCCGTCCAGGAAATCGTGAGGGGGCGGCCACCCGTGGCATCTGTAAAGTGCAAACCCTAGCGAATGAACCTGATTTAACCACATTGGTACCGGCGAGTAACATTGGTTTGACGGCAGCAACTCGCCCGACGTTTTATTGGTATTTACCCGCCAACAATTACCAAGCTCTGGAGTTTGCGCTCTTTCAGACCCTTGCCGACGGGACACAGGTGCCAATTTACAAACAACAGTTTCCCACGGCCAATCGGCCGCGCCTAGACAGTATTATGTTGGCGGATGACGTGCCGCCCCTGCAGGAGGGTGTAGATTACCGCTGGACTGTCAGCCTTATTTGTAACCCTAGTGACCCCGATCCCTCCCAGATTCGCTTTGTGGAAGGCTGGGTGCAACGGATCGCTCTACCGAAGACCCTGGAACAACAACTCCGCCAAGCCAATCCTCTACAACGGTATGAGTTGTTGGCTATCAATGGCCTTTGGTATGATGCCCTCGATGCTTTGGTGAAACTGCGACAGGCGCAGCCCAATAACCCTAAAATTAATACTCTCTGGAGAGAGCTAATGACCGCCGAGGGGGTTGATCTCCATCGGCTGAGTAAACTAGCGATCGCCCAAGATAGTCGAGGCAATTAGGACAACGCTGTGGGCGGAGGCAACTGTACCTTGGAAGCCAGACCCAGTCCCTGGAGGATGCGAATTACCCACCATGTGGGATCCACTTCCCACCAATACCAGCCAGCCTTGGCCACGTGGGGATAGGCATGGTGGTTGTTGTGCCAACCTTCGCCGTAGGTGAGGAGCGCCGCCCACCAAAGGTTACGGGAGTTGTCCGCTGTGTCGAAACGGCGGTAGCCCCACTTGTGAGTCGCAGAGTTGATTAGCCAAGTGCTATGCCACAGGAAGACCGCCCGCACAAACACTCCCCACAGTAGCCAAGACCAACCGCCGAGGCTATAGAGCAGCAACGCAAGGGGCACTTGCAGTAGCAAGAAGTAGCGATCAAGCCAGCGGTAGAAAGCCTGCCGCGTCAAGTCCGGCGCAAAGCGGGCATACTCCTCTGCATTAAAGAATTGAGGCTGGGGATAGACAAGCCAGAGCATGTGGCTCCACCAAAAACCCCGCCGCGCTGAGTAGGGGTCTTTCACTTCATCCTCCGTATGGGCATGGTGCAAGCGGTGGCCAGCGACCCAAAAAATAGGACCTCCCTGCATGGCTAAAGCACCCAAAAGGGCAATGCCATACTCTAGCCACTGCGGGACTTGGAAACTGCGGTGGCTCAAGAGGCGATGGTATCCCAAGCAGATGCCGATACTCCCAAAGAGCCAGTGGAGAAAGAGGGTGACTGCCAGCGCAGACCAAGAGAAAAAGAAAAAGGCAACTCCTGCTAAAAGATGAATAACTCCCAAAAAGAGGACAAACCCCCAATTGAAGCGGGTGGTCTGGGGTTGCAATTCCAAGGATGATGACATAGGCACTCCTCAACACCGTTTACAAGTTTAGACGCGAGTTTAGATGGCGAGAACTTGCACCACAAGAGAATCCTAAAGCCAATCTGGGACTAAATGGCCCTGGAAAATGTCCTACCAGATTTTTGTTGCAGGTAGGTATCAAAGGCGGCAGCAATATTGCGGATGAGGAGCCGTCCCACGGGGGTGACCTCTAGGCGATCGCGCCCCAACTTGAGGAGTCCATCGGCGGCCAATTCCTCCAGTGCGGCTAACTCTGGGGCAAAGTGGGTATCAAAATCGAGATTAAACTGGCGGGCGATCGCCCCCTTGTCGAGGCTAAACTGGCACATCAATTCCATGATAATGGCGCGGCGCAGCAAATCCTCATCCCGCAGTTGAATACCGCGCTCTGTGGCCAGTTGACCTGCTGCAATCTCACTGAAGTAGGTGGCCAAATGTTTTTGATTTTGAGCATAGGCCTCCTGCAACATGCTAATCGAGGTCAGACCAAAGCCAATGAGGTCGGCCGGGGGCAGCGTTGTATAGCCCTGAAAGTTGCGCTTGAGCGTCCCCGCCTCTTGGGCGATCGCCAGCTCATCCGTGGGCTTAGCAAAGTGATCCATGCCAATGTACCGATAGCCGTGGCTCGTCAGCAGTTCAATCACCCGCTGCAAAATGGCCAACTTGGTCGAGCCATCGGGTAGCGTCGCTGGATCAATACGCTTTTGAATTGGTTTGAGATTGGGCAGATAGGCAAAGTTAAAGACAGCAATGCGATCTGGATTTAGGCGGAGCGTCTTGGCAATGGTGGTTTCAAAGGATTGAACGGTTTGGTAGGGCAAGCCATAAATGAGGTCAATGTTGACACTTGTAAACTCAGCAGCGCGAATCCACTCCATTACCTGGAACAGCCAGGCTTCAGGCTGGATGCGATTTACCGCCAGCTGCACCTGAGGGTCAAAGTCCTGCAGGCCAAAGCTGATGCGATTGAAACCCAGCTCCCGCAGACGAAAGAGGTACTCGCGGTTGACATAGCGGGGATTCACCTCAATTGAAATTTCGGCGTCCTTGGCAAATTCAAAGTGGTGGGTGAGGGTGCGCCACAGGGATTCCACCTGGTCAATAGTGAGGTAGTTAGGGGTACCGCCGCCCCAGTGCATTTGAATTACTGGACGAGTGCGATCCAGCCGTGCAGCAACTAGGGCAATTTCCTCAGCCAAAGCGTCCAAGTAGGTTTTGGCAATGGTTTGGCTTTGGGTGATAATCACGTTGCAGCCGCAAAAATAGCAGGCACTCTGGCAAAAGGGAATATGCACGTACAAGGAGAGGGGCAAGTGCGCTGCGTTGCTCCGCAGCAGTTCCCGCTGGAAACAATGGCGATCAAAATCGGCAGTAAATTCGGCTGCTGTAGGGTAACTCGTATAGCGGGGCAGGGGGCGATCGTATTTTTGCAGCAGTGCCCCCTCAAATTGAATTGGCTGAACCACACTCATGGGTTTTTGCAAGCTCCTCACAAGATAACAGGGGGTCTTAGACGGCAACAGCTTCAGGACGGCGGTGCTCTCGCCGACTGGGCTGGTTCTCGATGACAACCGACTGCCACACCCGATCGCCAACGCTGGCTTTTAACTCAGGCTCAAGGGCGTGCATGAGATTGCAGTTGAGGGCAAAAGCAAAGTTGGCTTCCTTGACAATGCGGGCGATCGCCCCTTCATCGAGGCCAAGGCCATCTAAGGTTTCTCGATACCGCTGCTTAAAGGCTTTCTTGTCCTCTGGGGTCGGCAGCGCTGGAAACTCGTAAAAGGCCGTGCCTTTACCTTCGGGCAGCGCCAAGTGGGAGCGAACAATTTTACCGAGAGCCTGTCCCCCAGAGAGATCCCCCATATAGCGGGTGTAGGAATGGGCAATGAGCAGCAGAGGATCATTCTGAGCCACATCATGAATGCGACTGAGGTAAACCCGCGTAGCCGTGAGGGGCGTAATCTGATCCCGCCAATTGTCGCCATAGTAGAAGGCCAAATCTTCAGCCAATTGACCGCTGCGGTTGAGTTCAGGGAAGTACATTGCCCGCAGGGAAGCCCCCTTGGTATTGGCCAAAGCCGATTCAAGCGCAGTGTAAACGAAATAGAGATTGGCCAGAAACTGGCGAAAGAGGCTGGGAGTAATGAATCCCTGGACAAAACACTTCATGAAGGCAGTGCGTTCGGCCAAGGTGTGAGCCTCGGCAGTTCCTTCACGCAGCGCAAGGGAGAGCACAGTCATAGCGGTGGCTCCTGAAAGCTCCTGAAATTTATTTTCAACATTTTTTTGAGGCAAAGGTTGGCCTGCCAACGGGGAATGGCCGTGGGCTAGATAGGGGCAGAACGGCAAGCTACAGGTGAGTATTACTTTTTGACCATATGGCTGTCAAGCGAAACTTCAAAAAACATTACAAAACTGCTTACTTTTGCAAAAACGTCAAGACAATTCTTGACCATTCTAAGGGATATAGTATAGTAAAACGGTATGACAAACATAGGCTTAGTTCTATAGGAGTGAAAGGCTTATGGTGGCGATCGCCCCCCACCCTGATTCAGGCCAGACTGTTAAAACCATTCGTGAAAACCTTTTAACGCCCCGCTTTTACACAACAGATTTTGAACAGGCAGCAAAACTTGACCTCAGTCGCCAGCGGGAACAACTCGAAGCAATGTTGGCGGAAATGCGGGCAGACTACAACCGCCATCACTTTGTCCGCGACGACTCCTTCAAAGGCACATGGGACACCTTGGATGCAGAGACCCGCAAAGCCTTTATTGACTATCTTGAGCGTTCCTGTGTCTCTGAGTTTTCAGGGTTTTTGCTCTTTAAGGAACTCTCGCGCAAGCTCAAGAATCGCAACCCCCTTTTGGCGGAAATCTTTCACCTCATGGCACGGGATGAGGCGCGGCACGCAGGGTTTCTCAACAAGGCAATGATGGATTTTGGCCATGCCATGGACTTGGGCTATCTGTCCAAGGCGCGCAAGTACACCTTTTTCCCCCTGCCCTGGGTGCTCTACACTGTCTATCTATCGGAGAAAATCGGTTACTGGCGCTACATCATTATCTACCGTCACCTTGAAAAGCACCCTGAACATTCCTTCTATCCTCTGTTTAATTACTTTGAAAGTTGGTGCCAGGATGAGAATCGCCACGGCGATATTTTTAAGGCTCTAATCCACTCCCAGCCGCAATTGATTCAAGGCTGGGGCGCTAAACTCTGGATGCGTTTCTTCCTGCTAGCGGTGTTTGCCACCCATACCCTGACGGTGCATGAGCGTGCCAAATTCTATGAAGCCCTTGGCCTCAATGCCACGGAATTTGATCGCGAAGTGATTGCCAAAACGAATGAAACAGCGGCGCGCACCTTCTCTGTGGTGCTCAATGTTGACCACCCTGAGTTTTATCCGCGTCTGCAACGCTGTGTTGAGATTAACGAAAAACTCCAAGCCATAGAAGCCAGCAATCAACCGCAGTGGCTGAAGGCCTTGCGGAAGCTTCCCCATCAACTGGCGATCGCAGGTCATCTTCTGCGCATTTATCTTTTGCCCCCGGTCAATGCCCAACAGGAGTGGGGCACGGTGCACTAGAACTCCAGCTCCTCTTGGCGGAAGCGGTTGAGCAGTTCTACCAGCAACGCTTGGTTGGCCTTGGGAATCAGGCGATCGAGGGAAAGGGAGTGCTGACCCCCGCCAAGGGGAACTGAAACCTCCTGCAAGATGCTGGTGACCTGCGCCGCATTGATCTCCCCCTGTTCCAAGAGGGGCAAAAAGGCCTCAGCAAGGGGGGTTGCCAGTTTTGCATCCCCAAGGTAGAGATGCCATTTGGCCACATCAATGTAAATATCACGGCCAATTTCAGCCGCTAGGCGTTCGATTAGGGGGGTACGACTCATGGGCGTCACCTGACTCTGTCTTCCTTATCATCAGGCACAGCGGTCAAATAGGATAGTCTGGAAGGCCTGCTCAACCATAGCTAAAACAAATCCCCCCCGTGGCTGGTCCACAGGGGGCACTCAAGAGGCTGTTCAGGGCCAATCTATGGATCGTAGGGCTTTTTGCCCGTGAACTTGAGTTGAGAGGGGTTGGGATTTTGGCCAATGGAGCGCGGCACACTGTTGACGGCTTCACGCCCTTGGTTCACTTTCTCAGGGAAAACCCCATCCTTAGGATGGATCAACACCGTTTCCCCATCGGGGAAAATGCGATAGATTTTATAGTCGTTAATTTTGCGGGGACGCAGTTGTTGGGTAGCGAGGGCAAGGCACTGCTCCTTGCGGGCAAGGTAAACGAGATTTTCGCCTTCACGCATCACCGCAGCCCCAGCCGTCGGCATTTCAAAAACTTGCTCTTTGGGGCTTGTCCACGTGATGGCGTATTTCTCTTCGGTATCCGCTTTGCTGAGGAGGCCGCCGGTGCTGCCACCGTAGAGCGGGGGTTGCCCAGTGAGTGTTGTCATGCGTTCGATCCTCAATCGCTCACGTTTTTATCCTTAAGATCGGCTAGATACAACCCTTTTCTTGCATATGGGATACACAAAGAGGAGGTAATTCTCTCCATCTTGCGAAAAGGGCTGTAGCCAGATTCAACGGCATCGTAGCACTGAAACCGCTATCTTGCGGCAAGTTGTGAGAAACTGTAACAGTTCGTTCACGATGACTCGTCGTTATTGGGCTACTTGATCCTGATTCTGAACTATTGGCAATGATCACCCTTAAAAAACCTATAGCTAAAGGGCAAATTTGTTAAGATTATTGATAAAGTACAACAAAAATATGTCCGCTCCTCACAGGGGATGATTGATCAATGCAATATCTCTACCTCCATGGATTTGCCTCGTCCCCACGCTCGGGTAAAGCTCAGTATTTTCGCGATCGCTTTGAGGAACTCGGTCAGTCACTCCTCATTCCTGATCTGAATCAAGGAGATTTTTTTCACTTAACGCTGAGTCGCCAAATTGCCCAGGTAGCGGCGCTGCTTTCTCCTGAGGAACCCGTGACGATAATTGGCTCAAGTTTTGGCGGATTAACTGCCGCCTGGCTAGCAGAAAAACATCCCCAAGTGGTGCAACTCTTTCTCCTTGCCCCTGCCTTTGAGTTCGCCAGCCATTGGCTGCCCCGTTTAGGCAATCAATACCATCGCTGGCAAGAAACAGGGGTTTTGGAAGTCTATCACCACACCGCAGAACGCCTGCTGCCCTTGAGCTACGACTTTGCTAAGGATTTACTGGCCTATGACGATCGCCAGCTACAGCGGCCTGTGCCGACCCTCATTTTCCATGGCCTTCAGGATGAGGTGATTCCCATCGAAGCCAGTCGTCGCTACTGTGAAGGCCGCCCTTGGGTGAGTCGGGTGGAATTGGACAGCGATCACGCCCTCAAGGAGGTACAGCCGGCCATCTGGGGCATGATGTTGCCCCTTATTCGCGAGCAACTGGCCTAAGTTGTTTGGCTCAGGGAGAGGGCAGGAACTTCTGCACGCACGGCGCGAAACATGCCAAAGCGGCACAGTCCCATGCCAAAGGCAATCCGCATCAGCAGGAAAGTGGGCACTTCCCGCAAGGATTTTACCAGTCCCGGTAGGCCAAAGCGAATCAGCCCTTCGGGTCGCACAATGCCCTGCCAAATTGAATCTAACCACGAGGGGAGCGTTTCTTGGGTCCAGTCGGCGGTGATTACCTCTCCTGCCACTAAACCGGTTGCTTTCAGGGCTTCGGTAAAGCCTTCAATACTGGCAAAGGCAGGGTGTGCCCATTGATCTAGGAGTTGGCGCATAATTAGCCGCTCCCAGAAGCTTAAGGGGCGCTGGCGATCGTCTCGCTGGTTCCAATCAGCAACCACAAGAATCCCCCCCGGCTTCAGGACACGGAGTAACTCTTTGGCAAATTGCTGCTTATCAGGCATGTGGGGGCCTGCTTCAATTGACCAAACCACGTCAAAACTTGCGTCTGGAAATGACAGGGCTAAGGCGTCATCCACTTGAAACTGCACATTCAGATCAGGAGGCGTCAGTTCCCGCGCCCGCCGCACCTGTTCGGGGCTAATTGTAATCCCTGTTACATGGAAACCGTAATCGCGCGCCAAGATGCGGCTGCTGCCGCCAATGCCACAGCCCACATCCAAAACAGTGGTGCCGGCCGGCAGGCGATCAAGACCGGCCCAGCGCACCATTTCATGGACAAAATCTACCTTCGCTTGGCGAAAGTCTTTGGGACGGGGGGGCGAACCATAGTGGCCAAGGTGAATATGCTCACCCCAGTAAAACTCAAGAATGCCATCATTAGTCCACTCGTCATAGGACTTGGCAACAGAGCGGGCAGACTCGTACTTGCGGGGAAACAATAGGTAAAGCGCTAACCCCACGACGACTAAGGCGCTAACAGCGATAACGAGTATGAGTAATAGATGAGACATGCAGCGGATTGGTTGGCTAAACCTTTCACTATGATGACGAGATTTTCAGCATTTTCACAAGGCACAGAGCCGTAGATGGGGTTTCCTGCAGGAACACCATGAACACGATTTATCCTAAAAAATTGGTACAATCCTGCTTACCAGTGTTGCAGGCACCCACTCCCCGTGAAAAACGCTGTAACTTAGTAATTAAGAACCCTTAAGAGTTTTGGAAGTAACTGCCTTGGCGGACGTGCCTGTGTTTGACTCGATTGAATCTGCGTTGGATGCCCTGCGGCGGGGCGAAGTCATTGTGGTGGTGGATGATGAGAATCGCGAAAATGAAGGGGATCTCATTGGTGCCGCCGAGCGGGTAACCCCCGCGATGATTAACTTTATGGCGGTTCATGCACGGGGACTAATTTGCCTTGCCATGGAGGGCGATCGCCTCGATGAATTAGATCTGCCCTTAATGGTGACAACAAATACCGACAGCAATCAAACGGCCTTTACGGTGAGTGTGGATGCCGGTCCGCGGTGGGGGGTCACCACCGGCATTTCCGCCGAAGACCGTGCCCGCACCATTCAAGCGCTCATTGACCCCACTACCCAGCCTCAAGATTTGCGTCGCCCCGGCCATGTCTTTCCCCTGCGATCGCGTCCTGGCGGCGTTCTCAAGCGTGCTGGCCACACAGAGGCAGCCGTCGATCTAACCCGCTTGGCGGGACTCTACCCGGCGGGTGTCATTTGCGAAATTCAAAATCCCGACGGCACCATGTCACGGCTGCCCCAACTCTTGGAATATGCCCGTACCCACCAGCTCAAAATCATAAGCATTGCTGATTTGATTAGCTATCGTCTCCAGCATGAGCGTTTTGTCCGTCGCGAGGCTGTGGCCAAGCTACCGACGGAGTTCGGTGAATTCCAAATCTATGGCTATCGCAACTCCCTCGATCAATCGGAGCATGTCGCCATTGTCAAAGGGGATCCCGCCACGTTTAGCGAACAACCCGTGCTGGTGCGGGTTCATTCCGAGTGCCTGACCGGCGATGCCCTTGGTTCCCTGCGCTGCGATTGTCGGATGCAACTGCAAGCGGCACTGAAGATGATTAACACTGCCGGTCGCGGCGTGGTGGTTTATCTACGTCAGGAGGGACGGGGGATTGGCCTAGTGAATAAACTGCGCGCCTATTCCCTCCAAGACTTGGGCTTTGACACGGTGGAAGCAAATGAAAAACTTGGATTTCCAGCAGATTTACGTGACTATGGGGTTGGGGCACAAATCCTAAATGACCTAGGGGTGAAGCAAATTCGCCTGATTACCAATAACCCCCGCAAAATTGCTGGCCTTAAGGGCTATGGCCTTGAAGTGGTGGATCGGGTGCCGTTGTTGATTGAAGCGACCCCCTACAACACCCCCTACTTAACCACCAAGGCCCAGAAACTGGGGCATCTGCTGCTACAAACTTACCTAATTACCGTGGCCTTTCGCTGGCAAGAGTCGCAACTCAATCCGGGCGATCGCTATGAGCGGCTGGAAAAACTGCGTCATTTGGCTGCAGGCGTCCATTTGCTAGTGCGGGAAGAAGCTCGACCTGTGGCTCAGGCCATCTTTGGGCATCCTAACCTGATTGTTCACTTTGGCTTTGATCAACCCCATTTAGCTGACCGCCACTGGTACCAGCAGCCAGAACATCCCTATGTGCTTGCGGTGCAAACCCTGCTGCGGCAATTTTGTCAATGGCCAAGGCTGAAGGGGTTTGAATTTCTTGTGGCTACAGGCGGTGATCCGATGCTTAACCTACCTATGCATCTGGATCGCCAAGCCTATACGCAACAGCCGCCTAGGGAGTGGCAGCCTCATCTCATTTATTCATGGTCAGCAGTGGAAAATTAAGATTTATGAAAAGAAAATTTATTTTTGCGATCAACATCTGAGAAAATTGCAGAGAAACACACAGGGTTAAGCACAGATGCATTGGCAAGTGGCTTGGAAGAACACCATTCGCTCTCTTTTGCTGGCACTACTCGCTAGTACGTTGTGGGTCACCCCCCTTTGGGCAACCAGCGCGATCGATATTCCCTTTCCGGGAACAGCAACTGGTGTCATTGATGAAGGCAATGTTCTCAGTGCAGTCACCGAAGGCAGTGTCGGGCGATCGCTCCAAGATCTCGCCGAGGCAACGGGCATCAATGTTCATATTGTTACACTGCACCGCCTTGACTATGGTGAAACCCCCCAGAGCTTTGTGGACAACCTCTTTAGGCAGTGGTTTCCCGATGCGGAGTCCCAAGCCAATCAGGTGATCATTGCCCTCGATACTGTTACCAATGGCACAGCAATTCATTATGGTGAGGCTGTGGCTGAACGCTTGAATCCTGAGACGGCTGAAAGTATTGTCCAAGAAACGATGCGGGTGCCCCTGCGGGACGGCAACTACAATCAATCGGTGCTTGACACCGTCGATCGCCTTGCCAAAGTCCTCAAAGGTGAACCCGATCCGGGGCCACCGCTGGTGCGAGAAGCTGTTGTCGAGAAAACCTACAAGAGCAAAGAGGAAACCGACGATCGCTCCGCCACAATTATTGTCGTTGCCCTGTTAATCGCCGCTACGGTGATCCCAATGGTGACATACTTTATGTATCAAGGATCATCGTAGCCAAACCCTTCTTCTATTTATGAAAATCTATACTTACCACACACCAGAGCGTGTACCAGCCGACTGGCAGCCTGACTGTGCTATTGCTGTTGATGTTCTGCGAGCAACCACGACGATCGCCACGGCTCTTGCTGCGGGTGCGGAGGCAGTTCAAGTCTTTAGTGATCTGGCAGAATTAGAGCAAGTCAGTCAGCAGTGGCCGGCAGCCAAACGAATTCGCGTTGGTGAGCGGGGAGGGAAAAAAGTTGCTGGTTTTGACATGGGCAACTCCCCCGCGGAGTGTGTTCCCGAGCGCGTTAAAGGGTGTCGTCTCTTTATGAGTACGACGAATGGCACCCGTTCTTTGGAGCGCATTCAGGCCAGTCCCCTCGTTCTGGCCGCCGCCTTGGTGAATCGTGCGGCGGTTGCCGAGTTTGTGCAAAAACATCAACCAGAAACTGTTTGGATTGTGGGTTCTGGTTGGGAAGGGAGTTATTCCCTCGAAGATACCGTTTGTGCTGGAGCACTGATTCACTACCTGTGGGGTCGGCAGGAGGCTCCCTTGGAAACCCTTGCCGGCAATGATGAAACCATCGCCGCCACCGCGCTGTACCGCTACTATCAAGATGATCTATTGACCCTCTTTCACCATTCCAGCCACGGGCAGCGCCTCCTCCACCTCGGCAATGAAGCCGATCTCAAATACTGTGCCCAAGTGGATATTCTGGCAATTGTGCCGTGGCAGGTTTCCCCCAAGCTCTTGACTAAGGCGTAGGAGACCACATCCCCACCCAGAGCAAAAAGCCCAACCAGACATTTTCATTGAAGTAACGCGCATAGGTCTGAAGGGAAAGCGTTGTGGTTTGCGGCGCACGGCGTTCGTGGGTATAGATTTGCAGGGATTGGCGCAGCCAAAAGTAGGTGGTGACTGTCAAAGCCAGCCAAAATCGCCAAGTGAGTCCCGCCCTGAAACCAACAATGATTAGAAACACCACCGTCAGCCCATAAAATAGGGCGATCGCCAAGGGCGCATAGGCACCAAAAAATAAGGCACTAGAATTGACCCCCAGTCGGCGATCATCGGGGCGATCGGGCATGGCATAGACCGTATCAAAGGCCAGTGTCCACACCACCACTGCCGCCCACAACCACGCGGTAGTCAAGGTTAAGCGCCCCTGTACCGCTGCCCAAGGAATCAGCACAGCAAACCCCCAAGCTATTGCCAACACAAGCTGCGGAACGGGAAAGACCCGCTTCGCCAAAGGATAGAGGAGAATCACCGGCACAGCAGCCACCGCTAGCCAATATCCCAAGGGAGTGAGGTAAAAGGTCAATCCCCAAGCACAGAGCAGAGCAATTATCATTAGACCCAAGGCCACACCCAAGGAGAGTCGCCGGCTGGCAAGGGGGCGGTTTTGCGTCCGCTGCACATAAGGGTCAATGTTCCGATCCCAACAGTCATTCACAATGCAGCCCGCTGCACTGGTGGCGATCGCCCCCACGGTGATAATCAGGAGCAGCTTCAACGAGGGAAAGCCCCCGCTAGCCAATGTCAATGACCACAGCGCCGGAATCAGGAGAATCAAACGCCCCGCCGGTTTGTGCCAGCGCAGGAGTTGGGCGATCGCGACCCAAGTGGGCACTGAGGTTGTTGAGACTTGAGGATTCACCACACGATCCCACCGCGAATGCCACTACACTTGACAATCTTAACTTTTCAGAGGGGTTTGGAGCAGGGCGGCTCATGTTGGCCTACGCCTCCGGTCGCTGGTCTGTACTCTGTCTATTCCTCAGCATCAAGGCTAATGCTCCGCCACCAACACTCATTCTCATTAACTATCAGCCAGATCAGGCCAGCCGTCGCATCTTAGAAACTCCTGAAGAATGTGGCTCCTACCTCAGCACTATCTTTCTGCTATCGGCAACAAAATGAACGAGATTGCGAAGCCTCTAACAATTATCTGGACGATTTTCATTCCACTAACGTTTATTGTGGGTATCTATGGTATGAACTTTGATCCTGAGGCCTCCCCTTGGGACATGCCAGAACTGAACCGGTATTGGGGCTATTCGGCCTACTGGGCAATCATGCTCGCCGTCGCGGTCAGTTTGTTTTTCTTTTTCTGGTGCAAAGGTTGGTTCAAGAGCACCACCCGCTTGGAATCTCTGGACACTCAACACTAGTTCCTGGAAGGGTATGGAAACTTGCCCCTCGTACATTGCGTCAAATTGGCTTAGGCTGGGAAAGCAAAGGAAGTACTTTATGTGTAGAATACTCATTTGCAGCCTTTTTCCCAAGAATGGCACACACTTAAAACCGTGAAAGCCAGTATGGAAAAAGATCCCATCTCCCTTATGCATTCCATACTTAAGAAAAGGGCTGCACGTGGTGCATAAGTTTTGGTGTGAGTTAGGTAATAAATTGCGATCGCCACCCCTCTCCACAATCAAGGGACTAACTTTGGAGAGTTCACCTACTGCAATAGAGCATTCATTTAGGAGACTATATGAAACGATTGGCACACTTGGGTGTTTTGGCAGGGTTAGTGAGTAGCCTGTGGCTAGCACCCGCCCTCAGTCGCCATGATATTGCCACCGCCTTGCCCGAAGAACAAGTGCTGCGGATTCTCAGCAATGTACCCATTTTTATGATCACCAATGATAAAGGGGAACCGCTGACCGTTGAGATACCCAACCCTAAAGATCGCAACAAGAAAATTCAGGTCTTTACCTTCTTTGTCAATCAGCAGGATGCTCAAACTGCACTGAACGGGATTAAAACGCAGCAGCCGGAGGTGGGTCGCGTCGCTCGGGTCTCCGCCGCCGCCCTCAGTGGTGCCGTGAAAATTGCCCTCGAAAGTCAGAAAAATCCTGCCATCGGTGTGGACATTGTCCCCTCAAAACCGCAGCTGGAAGCAGCCGTGAACCTACTCAAGCAAAGTGGCGATCTCGTAGAACGGGATGGCAAAATTCTAACCAAAGATGGTCAACCTTTCATGGGCGGCACCCCCCTGTTCTTCCTGGCGGATAGCAAAACAGGCAACCCCATCGCCATAGAAGCACAAATGCGCGAAAACGGCCAAACTCGAACCCAGCGGTTTATTCCTTTTTACTTTGACAAGGCGCAACTTCAACGGGAGGTGGATCAAGCCCGCCAACAGCGTCCTGAACTCGCTAAAGACACCGGTATTCGCGTTGTTATGCTGGATAATCTGGTGACAACCATGTTGAGCACCAACGATCCTGTGGCGGGTCAAATTCAACTAGTCCAAACCCCTGAGGCCATTCAGTTCGCGCTGCAACAAAGCGGTGGCAACAATGCCCAGCGACCTAGTCCGGCCAATCAACCCGCTGCTCCCCAACGCCCAAATCAACAAGGGGGGGGTACAGGGAGCAATCAAGGCACCAATCGCAAGCGCTAAGATACCCCCATGCACTGGCCACGCTTCCTGACGGGAATACTTCTCCTTGGTTTACTGTGGGGATGTACCCTGCCCGAAGTGCGAGCTGAGGAGCGCCTATTTCTGAATGTGGGGGTGGAATTTCGCGGCGAAGTCCAACTGCCCGTTGGCAGTCAGTGGCAGGGTACGGAGGTGGGGGGGCTGTCGGGTTTGACGTACGATCCGCGCCAACGGCACTTCTATGCCATTAGTGACGATCGCCAGCAGCCTCGGTTTTACACCCTCGAAATCACGCCCGAAACCATTGTCCCCAAGGGCGTGACTTTTCTTCGGCAGCCCAATGGGGAGGGGTATCCCGCCAACACTGCTGACCCTGAGGGGATTGCCCTAACGCCGGAGGGACACCTTGTAATTAGCAGTGAAGGGGTAACAGCCACAGCTAGTCCCCCTTGGATTAAGACCTTTGAGCGCGAGAATGGGCGAACCATTGAAGCTCTACCCCTTCCCCAGTACTATCTCCCTGAGGGGCAGCAGGGCATTCGCAATAATCTTGGTTTTGAGGCTCTGACGCTTTCCCCGGCGGGCGATCGCCTATTTGTGGGCGTGGAATCTGCCCTTGCCCAGGATGTCCGCCCCAATATCCCCCTTTACTGTCGTCTGCTCCACTACCTGCGGGGGGAGGTTGCCCCTGTGTTGTTGGCGGAGCATCTCTATCCCCTAGAGAACGCAGGAGCCATGTTTAATGGCCTTGTGGAGCTGCTCGCCCTCGATAACGGCGGCCATTTTCTGAGCCTAGAGCGCAGCTATAGCCCAAGGGAGGGGTATGGCATTAAGCTCTTTGAGGTTTCCCTTGGCGGGGCAACGGATACCTTGGGCATGGCCACCTTACCAGTTGATTTACGCGCCATCCGCCCTGTGCAAAAACGCTTAGTCCTAGATTTGAACACCCTGGGGATTCCCCTCACTAACTTGGAGGGGATGAGTTTTGGTCCTCCTTTGGCGGATGGGGCGCGATCGCTCTATCTCATCGGCGATAACAACTTTGATGGCAAAACGCCGACCCAAGTACTGATTTTTGCCTTGAGTACTAAACGCTAGGCTTCAACGGTCAAGAGTCCCAACTGAGCCAGCAAGCGATCGCCATCCACGTGCTCCTGCATCAGTTGCTCGACACATTTGACCTTGGCGACTTCATGGAGCCGCACCTGCCCGAAAGCCCGATCCACAATTTCCACAGCGGTCAGGGTGTCTAAGTCCACCGAGAGGACCGGAATTTCTAACTCCTCGGCGCGGGCAAGAATAGCCGGGGAAGGGGGCAAATGCCCCGTGAGAATCAGGCAATGGGTAGAGGTCTCCAGAGCCGCCCACTGAATATCGGTGCGATCGCCCCCCGTAATCACCGCCATATTGTTTGCTTTACGGAAATACTTCAGGGCGGCACTGACATTCATGGCTCCAATGGTGAGTTCTTCCACCAGCAAATCCAAGCGATCGGGACGGCACAGAACTTCGGCATTTAACTGGCGTACTAATTCCTTGACACTGACACTGCGCAGCAACTGACTGCGGGGCAACATGCCAAAAACTGGAATTTGGTGTGCCTCCAGATATTGGCGAACGGCGGATAAAGGTTGAGTCTCGGGTTGGGGAATATCGTTGATGATGACCCCCAGCAGGCGATCGCTCAATTCCGACTTGGCTAGGAGTAGCGATTCCACCACCAAGGGGGACTCATAGCGCACTACCATTAAAATCGGTGCATCCAACACCGCTGCCATCTGGGCTAACCCCAAATCAAACAGCCTCCCCTCTGCTAATGTGGCTGGCCCTTCGAGGAGCACCAAGTCTTCGCGGTTGATATGGTGATAGGCTGCTAGGGCTTGGCGATAATCCTGCTGATCTGTGCCTGTGAGCCTTGCCTTGATGGCTTCTGGAGTGAGAGTGAGCAATGTGGGTCGCACATTCTCGAGATTGAGGGTTTCCTGGATAAAACTGACGTCGGCTTCGGTTTCTTCGCTGTCGGCGGCGGGCTGGTATGTACCTAAGGGCTTGCCGTAGGCAATGCGGAGGTGGCGATCGCGACAGAGCTTGGCCAAACCTAAAACCGTTGCAGACTTGCCGCTATAGGGCACCATTGAACCAATCAATAAATGCTTTGCCACCGTTGAGTTACTCCTCCCATGACCCCAGCCCTAAACACGCGAGTGTTACTCCAGCCGTAACAGCTTACGATAAAACGGTTTAGAAAAATCAGCAATACGATGCTTTTTGTAGTTAATGATCACGTCAATGAGATAGTCCACGAGTTCAAATGTAGTGATCGACATTTCGTACTGTAGATCAGGAGAGTTATCAAAGGTTACCGTACAGCGGGATAAATCCGCCGGCAAATTGGCAATTGTCCATGTGGCAACAAAATCAACATTGTTACCGCCTTCAATCCCCCGTTGTCCCTCCAACTTCCCCAAACGGTAGAGGGCAATGCCCAAGGGCAGCAGAGGACGTTTCTCAGCACGCATATAGGGGGCAAAGATATTCACTTCGCGGGGGTTGGCAGGCTGAAGCTGATCGAGGGCGGTCATGCAGGAATCCTTGGGTATTCAGTCTCACCGAGTGCTAAGGTCTATTCTACAGTTAGAGCAGGCAGCACAGTTGCCTTGGTTTTAGTAGCGCATTTTGTTTTGGTAACATATAGTTAACATACCTAACGAGCACTGCCTATGGTTTTTGATCCCGGAAACGCTAATTTCTACCAGTCTTCTACAGATGATGGACAGCCCAATCTGCTCCTAAAGTACCTGCAAAGTCAATCGCCAGAAGTTTTAAGCCGCATTGCCCGTTCCGTCAGTCCAGAAATTCGCCAAATTATCAGCCAAAATGTCCAAGGTCTCGTGGGGGGCCTTCCCTCGGAGGAGTTTAATGTGCAAATTGCTACCGATCGCGACAATCTTGCGGGGTTATTGGCCTCAGCAATGATGACGGGATATTTCCTGCGCCAGATGGAACAGCGCATGGAACTGGAAATGAGCCTTGGCGATCTACCCACTCCCTAAGTTCTGCCAAGATAAATTAATTTAATGCGAGTGTTGCTTGTGTCTAATCCTTGGCAACAGTTTAAGGCACTGCCTTGGCGATCGCTGGTGCCCACAGGTCTGTTGATTGCCTTGATTGCAGCGCTATTTGATACTGGTCTTTACTATATTGCCGCCACCATTACGGCAGTGCGCGAGGCACTAATCCTCCTGCTTCGGTCTCCCTTGGTTTTATTAGTCCGCCTTGGTCTGAGTATTGGCCTGGGTATGGTGGCAGTAATTTGTCTGGAGGTGTGGTTTAACCCAGCGCCTATCTCCAGCGGTACCCTCTGGGCGTTATTTCTGTGCGTCCTAATGGGCAGTGTATTCTTCAGCTTTTTTGGCGGCACTTTGGGACTACAACCCCTCTTTTTTCCCTTGACCGATGTGTTCTTGATTGGCACAGCCGTGGGGATTTTCTGGCAAGGTCGTCGCTATTGGCGGTATTAGGTTGATTCTTCAAAAGGAGACGCGGAGAGCTTCGGAACAACGGCACTAATCTCAGGGTTAAAAGTGCCATCAAAGGCATCGGCTCCCTGGAACAAATACCATACTGCCTCAATTACACAGGCAATGCGAGCAATACTACCCAGAGAACCATAGGGCACCGTTGAAAAGAGTAGCCCCAGCAGGAGATAAACGCCACCCCACAGAGGTTGACGCAAATAAAACTTATGGAGACCGGGGAGAAAGATACCGGCCAAGGCTAAAAGGATAGCGATCGCAC
Organism: uncultured Thermosynechococcus sp.; assembly: GCF_938074695.1. Taxonomy (GTDB): domain Bacteria; phylum Cyanobacteriota; class Cyanobacteriia; order Thermosynechococcales; family Thermosynechococcaceae; genus Thermosynechococcus. The sequence continues at coordinate 21,954 of NZ_CALJEM010000021.1, read as the reverse complement.
GATGACGGTAGCTCATCATTGACAGCGGCAAATGACCCTACAATGGGATATTTTTTAGGTAATCTTTATTTATTTTTATTTATTAAAAATTTTAGTTTATTTATTAAAAATTTTAGGTAATCTTTATTTTTAAATTTATCAGAATGCAAGCTTGAGCAATGCCGCCGCGCATCCTACGAATGAAGGGGAAGCGTCATTCCCTAGTTAGCGGCGAATATGATATGGTTTTTCTAGCCAAGTATGGCACTATTGCCCGCCGGAAAGACTTCTGGGGATCCGGGCAGATATAAGGCCTGCTTGGCAAGGTACAACTGAACCTGTAAGTCCTGACATTACCCGATTTATAAACGTAGGGAACAGGCGAGAAGTTGGCATGAACCACTTCAACCCAAAACCCCCAGGCAGAAATGACCTGGGTTGCTGCAAAGGCAAAAGTTCCCGGCAGTAGGCGAGAATGCCGCCTCCCTCTCTGGTAACAGGATTGGGAAGCCGCTTATCAGCGGAGCCTTTACGAGTTTGGTTTGCCCCAGCCGCTATCTGTTGCTGTCTTTATTTGCCTTGAACGGCAACCCACTGCTGGGCGAGAGGTCAAATGGTGGGAACGCTTTGCGGAAGCCGCTAGCCACTACCCAGACCGCGTTGACTTAACAATTTATTTCCTTGGTGAAAAACGGCAAACCCTAGAGGTGGCGGCCAATGTTCGCTACCAATTGCTACCACCGCAGTTCAGCACGCATTCACTGGAAATGATGTGCCAAGGGGCGGGCATGACCGACGTGGCTCCCTTGCATTGCGCATTGCAGCACTATTGACACTGATTTGCCGTTGCTGACCCGCACCTATTCACGGGAAATTCTTTGGCCCATGAGTGGCCGCAGTTGGGGGCGAGACTTTTGGCGCTGGCTATAGCTGGAGAAATAACAAGGGGATCAGTGGCTTGGTTGCCGCGCCGAACGCAAATTGGCAGACCTTATGCGGGCGAGCGATCGCGGATTGGCTCCTCAGGTTTTTGCCTCCTGAGCGGGTGGTGTGGTTTCAGCGGGGGATTGGTCGCGATCGCTTTCATCCTCGCCTTCGCAATCTCCAATGGCTGCGGGAAGAGTATTGCCTACCAGCAGTGCCGGTCATTCTTTTTGTCGGTCGGGTGGATGCCAGTAAAAATGTGCTTCTGTTGACGCAGGCAGCTCAAGCGCTAGTGAACCCAGGGAAGGCGTTCCATGTCCTAAACAGGCTGCAATTGTCAAGAAACTTTCGGGCGATCGCGTCACTCTCCCAGGGAAGGGGGATCAAGAACCATTGGCGGCAATTTATGCCAGCAGTGATCTGTTTGCCTTTCCCTCAGAGTTGGAAACTGGCCCAATGTGGTGGTGGAGACACGGGCAGCGGGGTTACCCGTCGTCATTTCTGGGTTTGAGGCGGACGTAAATATGTGCAAGCTTCTGTGCAAGCTTCAGGGGAGGATGGGATCGTGGTTTACAGTCGCGACCTCCAAGATTGGGCAGCCACCATTACCCCGCTTCTAGAAGATGCCCCCTACCGCCAGCAGATGGGGGCACAGCCACCCCAGACCACTTAAGCGACGTGCCCCACGGGGCAGGAAGCCTTTGAGCAGAGCATTTTGTGCCAAGGGGAAGTGGTTGCCCAAGCCTATGGCTGGCCTCAAAACGCCTGATCTTCTAAAAGAGCCTCTAAAATCAAGGCCATGTGAGTCCAGTGAGTCCCCCCCTGGCAAAAGACAATATAGGGCGGACGCAAGGGGCCATCGGCAGACAGTTCCGACGTACTGCCATCAATAAATGTGCCCCCAGCCATTACCAGATTATCGGCATAGCCGGGCATTGGCGCGGGCACTGGGTCTAAGTAAGAGCCTACCGGCGAGTAGCGCTGCAACGTGCGGCAAAAGGCAATGAGCTTCTCTGGACTGCCCAATTGAATGGCCTGAATGACATCGCGGCGGCGGGCGAGGGGGGCGGGGTTGACAGGATAGCCCAATTGATCGAAAACATAGGCTAAAAGATGGGCACACTTGAGGGCTTCGCCGACCATCTGCGGCGCTAAGAACAGTCCTTGAAAGAGCAGACGGTGTTGATCAAACGTGGCTCCCCCTGCATGGCCAATTCCCGGTGCCGTCAGCCGGTAACTGGCTTGCTCAATGAGATCGGCGCGTCCCGCTAAATAGCCCCCCGCCGTGGCAATGGTGCCGCCGGGATTTTTAATCAGGGAGCCTGCAACTAAATCGGCGCCCACATGGGGGGGTTCTTGGGTCTCGACAAATTCGCCATAGCAATTATCCACAAAACAGACCACATTGGGGTTCTGCCCCTTAATCAGTTGGACCATTTTGCCAATGTCCTCAAGGCTAAGGCTGGGGCGCCAAGTATAGCCACAGGAGCGTTGAATCAGCACCATGCGAGTCTGCGGCTCGACACAGGTGGCGATCGCCCCCCAATCGGGTTCGCCATTCTTTAGGAGGGGAATCTCGCGATAGTGAATGCCAAACTCCTTGAGGGAGCCTTGGCCGTGACCCCGCAGGCCAATCACCTCTTCTAGGGTGTCGTAGGGAGAACCGGTCAGGGAAACCAATTCATCGCCGGGGCGAAGCACGCCAAAGAGGGCCGTGGCGATCGCGTGGGTACCAGAGACAAATTGCACCCGCACTAGGGCAGCCTCTGCCCCCATCACCTCTGCAAAAACGCAATCGAGCACCTCGCGCCCCAGATCCCCGTGGCCATAGCCGGTCATGCTACTAAAGTGGTGCACCCCCAGCCGCTGCCGACGGAAGGCGCTAAGCACCCGATCTAAATTTTCTTTGACACGGCCATCAATTTCCGCAAAGGTGGATGTCAGGGCTGCTTGGGCAGCCGTTAAAAGTGGCGTTTTCACGTTGAGACCAAGGATTGAGTAAAGGCTGTAGTATCTCTATCTAAACCAAAGGTTGAGTTTTGGCAGGATAGGTCCGTCCCCGCCACTGCTTAGGACGCTGGCAACAGGAGAGGGTAATCCGCAGAGCCGCTAGAGGATCCGCAAGGGGGGAAAGCCAAAAGAGCCAGCGCCCTTGACCTGTTTGCCAATCGTAGGCGGGGGCGATCGCTAGGGTCATGCCCCAGCGAATTAGCACCAGCAAGCCATTGAGGAATGTTGCCATCTCTAGCGGGAGGGTGGGAGAAGTGACTGCTAGGGCAATCAGCCCTAGACCAAAGAGGGGCAAGGGGAGTCCCTGCACTGCCCAGAGAAAATAGACATCGCCCCAAACCTGTGCCGCTGGGGTGGCGTCCTTGAGGTCAAGCGATCGCCCCCACTCTCGCCAGGTTTCTGCTATCCCTTCATACATTCGCACCTTAAGCACCTTTGACCCATCGCGAAAAGCCACCCGGGCACCTGCCGCCGCTGCCGCCCGCACCAATGTCACATCATCACAAAAGGAGGAAGCAGCCACTTGGTAGCCCCCCATTGCCTCAAGGCGCGATCGCCGAATGAGCAGGCACTGACCATTGGCTAGGATCCGCTCCGGCTGAGTTTCCACGCTGCGAGCTGCACCAAAACGATAGATCAATGTTAAAAGCAACGCCGGTTGCAGCCACCATTCCCCCCCTGTTTTGAGGACAAAGCGGGGTGAGAGGGAAATGAGATCCAATTCCTCCCGCTGGGCAGTCTCCAGGAGACTCGCCACAAGGCCAGGTTGCGGTTGCGTATCGGCATCAATCCCCAAAATCCACTCACTCTGCGGATGGGCGCGACAAAACCCCGTCTGCAATGCCCAGGGTCGCCCTACCCAACTAGGGGGCAAGGGGGGATCAAATTCAAGACGAAGGCGAGGTTCTCGATCCTGGGCTGCCCGCACGATCTCGGCTGTGCCATCTTGGGAGTGACTATCCACAACCAGAATTTCCCGCACCTCGTAGCCTTGGCGCATTAGCCCCTCTAGGCAGGGTTGCAACCGCCGTGCCTCATTGAGGGTGGGGACAATGATGGAGACTTTAGCTAAGTTCTCCGGGCGAGAGGGCTGGGGGGTCAAGGGAGCAGGACGTCGCCAACCTGCCCCTAGGCGAGCCACTAAAATAGCTGCCCAAGGGGCTTGGGCAACAATTGCAGCGCTGGCGATCGCTGCCAATACCACGGCAACGGTACTCAACTTTCTCCTGCCTCGCTGTTGGATGGGGAATTCTCTGGTGGCGGCGCCTCCGTCGGGGACAGCTTGAGCCGTTTAATCGGCAAATTGGCAATCAAGGCTGTTGTCCGCTGATCCGATTCTAGGGAAACCGCTAGTCCCTCCGTTTCTAGCTCCACATAGCGGGAGACCACCTCTAAAATATCGCGCCGTAGATTATCTAAAATTTCAGGTGTCAGCGCTGTGCGATCGTGCGCCAAGACAAGCTTCAAGCGCTCTTTGGCAGTGGTGCGACTGGGGGGAGTGCGGGTAAACAGCCGCTCCAGAAGTTCACTGATCATCCCTTTGCCCCAAACAAGCGTCGAATGCGACTAAATAACCCACCGCTTGCCGCCTCTAAGTCAAGAAACTCAACTTTTTCCCCCTCCAGGCGGCGGGCAATGTTCATAAAGGCTCGCCCAGCCAAAGATGGAGACTCGGCCAAAACCAGCGGCTCCCCCTTGTTGGTGGAAACAATCACCTTCTCATCCTCAGGAACAATCCCAATGAGCGGAATTGAAAGAATTTCTTGGACATCCTCGACAGACATCATGTCGTTGGCTGCAACCATTGCGGGGCGTAGGCGATTTAAGATCAGATGGCTGTTGCGAATGCGGTAGGCCTCCAGAAGGCCAATCACGCGATCGGCATCCCGTACTGCGGCGATTTCCGGCGTTGTCACTACCAACGCCTCCTGAGCTGGGGCAATGGCGTTGCGAAACCCTGCCTCAATTCCCGCTGGACAATCAATGAGCACATAATCGTAGTGTTTACTTAGGGCTGAGGCCAACTGCCGCATTTGCTCCGGCGTGATGGCATCTTTATTGCGGTTTTGGGCGGCTGGTAGTAACACCAATTTATTTAGACGCTTATCGCGCACAAGGGCCTGATCCAAGCGACACTGCCCGGTCAGCACATCAATCGCAGTGTAAACAACCCGATTTTCCAAGCCAAGCAATAGGTCAAGGTTGCGCAAGCCGAAGTCCGCATCAATGAGCACCACCGATCGCCCCAACTTTGCCAAAGCGACACCAATATTGGCACTGGCGGTTGTTTTCCCCACACCCCCTTTACCCGAGGTAATGACAATCGTGCGCCCCATTGAACTCCCTAGGAATTGGCTTACTAAAATAGATTATCTTAAGGTGCTTCGGATACGGCGAGAGAACCTGCCCAAGCATCGGCTGGGGCAATCTGAATGCCCTGCGGCGTGGCATAGGCCACCTCTGGATAGGGAGGCTTGGGGGGATCGGGAGTACGCGCGACAAAATTAGCAATCCGCAACTGTGTGGCCGCCATTTCTAGGGTCATAATTCGGGCCCCTAAGTTGCCCTTAGCGCCGGCGTGAGCCACACCCCGCAACCGGCCCCAAACAATAATATCCCCTGCAGCAATAACGCTGGCGCCCGCATTGACATCGCCGACAATGACTACACTGGCCTCGTGGCGAATTTCCATGCCAGAGCGCAGGGTTGTTTTCAAGTAAAGGGGGTTAGCTGCTGCGTTGGCCTCCCTATCGGCTTCTTTTACAAGTAGCGGAGGCAGTTCCCTTTGTTGGACACTGTAACCAAGGGTGGCAGCAGCGATCGCCGTCTGGCGGCGTTCAGTAATAATTTTGTCCAGTCGCAACTGATGCTCACTAAGAGCGTCTGCCAACTGTTGCAGCTGGGATTGATCTAAAAGCCGCTGCCCACAGACACAGTCCACGGGTAAGGTTTCTGACCAAAGATGTTCTTGACCTGCGAGATACACTTGTAGTTGTGGCCACAGGTCAATCCAATCGAGGTCAGCAGGCAATATGAATCGGCAGCGTCCTTCACAATGTTCTAGAACAAGACCATTGATAGGTATTTCGGCTGATTCAACCTCATCCCCCTCTTCAGTGCTTTCCGTAACAGATTCCTCTAGGGAGGGTGTCTGTGCCTCACTCATGTTTTTTTCACCCGTAGTCGCTGCGTAATCAAGACTATGCCGGTATCCCGAATTAAGGCCACCGAGACCCAGCGGTTACCGGGCTGTTGGGGGGCACGTCCCACCTTAAAAATGCCACCCGCAGAGAGAAGTTCTAATTTCACGGGGCTGGGATTGGCGTAGGTTTGAGTATTGATGGGTTGATCACTGGCAGCACCAAGGAGAATTGCGTTGCCAATGGGTTCTTGAACAATCGCATCTAAACTAAACTCTTCACCGGGGCGCACCGTTTGGGGAAGCGAGAATTCCACGGTGGGGGGTGTGGCACCAATGGTGATCGTGGTTTTTTCTTGGGTAATGTCTTGGCGGACAATTTTGCCGTTGCGGACGACTTGAGTGGCTTGGAGGCTGCCGCGCATCCGTTGTGGGCGATCGCTGGTGCCCCCCGTCCCTTCAATCGTGGTGCTAATCTCTAAAATCCAGTCATTGCCCTGCTGTTGCCAACGATTCACCGTCGTCCGATAGCGAATATCGCGGTAGGGCTGCCAAAAGATGGGCAACCGTTTGCGCAATATCTCAAGGGTCAAGCCGTCGGCAGTTTTGAAGTCAGGATCATAGAAGGTCAACACCCCCTCTAAGTCCTTTTGACTGGCCGCCGCATCCAAACCACTGATTACCGCTTGTACAGATTTCGGCAGCGGAACAGAAGTTGCCTGCCCTAGGGGCGCAGCCCAAGTCCACTGCGGGATGCCGCCACAGGTCACTGCTAAACCCAGAATCGAAACCAGAACGTATCGCCGCATTGTGAATTGCCTTTGCTGTTAGGGTCTATTCATGATCATCAAAGTTGGCGGAGTTATCCTGCTCGTCAGTGGGGGGACGATCCAACGGTTGATAGGGCACATATTCACTGCCATCGGTGGTGTTTTCCGGGCGCGGACGGGGAGGGCGGCGACGCAGCGGGCGATCGCTCACTGTTGCTGTTTCTGTCGTAGGCGGTGGGGGACGGCGGGTGGGGCGGGGCGTTGGTGTCGGCGGGCGATAGGGTTCATCCACAATCTCCTCTGCGGCCGGTGTGGTCGGTCGAGGACGACGGGAGGGGGGACGACGGACACTGGGACGGCTGGGAGGTTCAGTTCCGGGCGGCGTACTGCGCCGCGAGGGTAAACGTCCTACTGGGGGAGTATCCCCCACATCCTCGTCTTCATAGCGCGATCGCGAGACATCACGGCTACCCCGAATGCGCCGCAGCGGTGGATAGTCCTCCTCCTCTTCTTCCTCGTCCTCGTAGGGTTCAAGTTCCTCTATTTCTGCACGATAGGTGTAGCTGCGGCTGACGGGGCGCTCTTCATCCACAATGGGGGTATTCCGCCGCGCCTGTTCTGTGGCTACGCGCCGCAAACGAATACTTTCGTAAGCAAAAAATGCAGCCGTGCCCGTGAGCAGAAACTGGCCAAAGAGAAGAATGGGATCCAGACGCCACCCTTGAAAAAAGAGAATCCCACCGCACAGGAGAGCCACTGCCGCAAAGAAAATATCGTGATCCCGCGCCAGCTCTGGCTGAATCGAGCGCAGAAAATAGAGGAGGGCACCTGCTACCGCTAGAGCAATCCCCAAGATGCCAGCAGGTCCTAGTCCGACATTAACAATTTGACCAAGGAGAGGGGAAAAGAAAAGATAAGTCATTTAACCCATTGACTGAAGGGGCAACATAGAAGGAGAAGCCATAGCCCTGGGGCCATGACCCTATTCTAACGGCAATTGGCAAATCTACTCGTTGGCCTAGGGCCTAAGAAGAACGCTGCACTTTATCAATTTGGCTAATAGCAATGAGAGCAATAAAGGTGAGACCTAAAACGACGGCTCCTGAAACCAAACCAATAAAGAAGCCCTTGAGGGAAGGGGTAATCGTTAATAGTAGAGGGTATGCAGCGTGAATCATGGCTGTTTTTTGCAGGTCAAAGTGAACACTAGAATTTTAACAAAACTCGGCCTTGCTGCTAAGGAAGGCAACGACTAGACTGAATGGCGCCACACTGCATCGCGCCAAGCCCGTAGCCGCGCGATCAACCGTTCTCGGATATTCTGCCAGAAAGCAAATGGAAGGCCTGCTTGGGGAGAATGCCGGGGCACTAAGCCAAGGTTGGCACCCACGGGTCTGAGCGATCGCCCCATGGCCATGGCCGCTTCACGCGCTTCCTCTTCAGGATTTAGAAATGTGAGGGTGGGAGCAGGGATCCAACGCGCCAGTTCGCAATAGCGATCGCGGGGATGATTTTTCACTTCCCCTTTCACTACCAAGGTTGCCGATTCTCCCCCATCCACAGCAGTGGCATCCGTCACCCCCTGCTCTAGCAAAAAGGTTTGAAGCTGCGGAAAGGACACCCCCTTTGAACCACCATTGCCCCGCCCATCGCTAACCACAAAAATATACTCATTACCGCGCTTGCCGAGAATCGCCTTGGGAGACGTGCGATCGCTCCCATCCACGGGCAGTTTCTTGCCTGCCTCTAACAACTGCTGCGAGCCACTCACCAAATTAAACGGCTGCTCTGGCAACTTGCCGCGATAAAACTCGACTCCCCCTTGGGCAGGAAAGTGCACCATTGCTGCATAGCCACCCTCGTAGGGGCGCACCCCACGGCCATTCACAATGTAAGCTCCGAGAACGCCTGCAGGAATCTGCCCTCGGCCCGTTAAGCAAGTCTGCCGCAGTGCCGCGTAGCCAATGCCAGCGGGCGCCAATTCCCCCATGATCCATTTTTGATAGTCCTGAAAAGAACGCAGGGATTGAGCATTCAACCAACGGAAAAAATTCGTATTCATGGCTACCACAGCTCCCGTGCGCCGCGCAAAAGCCGCTGTCGTCTCTAAGTAAGTGTCCTCACCACTGGGGGTGGGTTCGGTCATCACCACCCGATAATCTGCCATTGGAGCTGCCACCATGTACACCTGCGTTTGATCTATTCTGTGGATTGCGTACTGGAGAGTGGCCAACGAAACGCCTAGCCCCGGCAGCACACTCAGCATTTGTCTTCCTCCAGCAAAGCCGTCAGGTTTGGTGAACTATCCCTAGCTTAGAACGCAAAACCAGAGGATTCTGCCCCAATCTGCTTCCAGCATAAGCAATAAATCAACATAAATCTTTAGATTCTTTTAACCCACATCCTTAGGGAATCTGCCTAGGATCGGGATGGGATTTTCTGGACGCTTTGGCACCATGGAACAAATACCCGCCCCAATCTGGACACTGACCGCCGGCATTGTTGTAACCCTGATTAGTTTCTGGGTTGGACAGCACCATGGTCTTCTGCCGGAACAAGCTTCTGAGCAAGCTCCCCTGGTGGACAACTTCTTCAACATTATGCTCACAATTGGTACTGCCCTCTTTTTGGTTGTGCAGGGTGCCATTCTTCTTTTTGTGATTCGCTATCGCCGCCGCCCCGGTGATGAGGGGGATGGCCTGCCCATTGAGGAAAACTTACCCCTAGAAGTCTTCTGGACTGCCATTCCCGCCCTCATTGTGATTTTCCTTGGTATCTACAGTGTGGATATTTTTCAACGGATGGGGGGGCTGAATCCGGGGGATCACACCCTGCACACAATGCATACCCCTGAGCAAGCGGTTGCAGTGGTTGCTGAGGCTCCCTCCAAAACCACCAGTGATGCAACTGCCCTCTTGGCAGCGGCGCCAACTCCAGAAATTGGCATTGGGGCTAGTCCCGATGTTCAAGGCAAAGCTCCGGACGTCGTGGTGGATGTGACGGGTATGCAATATGCATGGATTTTTACTTACCCCGACAGTGGCATTGTCTCTGGGGAGTTGCATATTCCGGTGGGCAAGGATGTGCAGTTAAACCTTTCTGCCCGCGATGTCATCCATTCCTTTTGGGTGCCCCAGTTTCGCTTAAAGCAGGATGCAATTCCCGGTGTACCCACCGAATTGCGATTTAAGGCAACCAAAGTGGGGACATATCCGGTCATCTGTGCGGAGCTGTGTGGTGGCTACCATGGTGCCATGCGCACGCAGGTGATTGTGCATACCCCAGAGGATTTTGAAGCGTGGCGCACTCAAAACCAAGTAACGGCAACGGCTCCTGTGATCTCCTCTCTGAGCGATCGCCATATCGAGGAAATAGGAGTTACCCCACAATTGGTGGCGCAGGTGGAAGCAATGACCCACCACCATTCTCCTGACAAGCTTTAGCATTCTACCTACTGTCGTATTCTTGAGAGAGTTATGGCGCAAGCACAACTGCCGCTAGAGACCCCCCTGTCACTCCCTGGGCATCCCAAGGCGTGGAAGTGGTATGACTATTTCACCTTCAATGTGGATCACAAGGTCATCGGCATTCAATACTTGGTCACTGCCTTTATCTTTTACCTGATTGGTGGCCTAATGGCGGTGGCTATGCGCACGGAGCTGGCAACGGCTGATTCCGATTTTTTGAATCCCAATCTCTACAATGCCTTCATGACCAACCACGGCACAATCATGATTTTCTTTTGGGTTGTGCCAGCAGCCATTGGGGGCTTTGGCAACTACTTGGTGCCCTTGATGATAGGGGCACGGGACATGGCCTTCCCTCGCCTTAATGCCCTGGCCTTTTGGCTCAATCCGCCAGCGGGGGCGCTCCTTTTGGCCAGTTTTCTCTTTGGGGGTGCCCAAGCGGGTTGGACGGCCTATCCCCCCTTGAGTACGATTACAGCGACAACTGCCCAGAGTATGTGGATTCTGGCGATTGTCCTGGTGGGCACCTCCTCGATTTTGGGGGCGGTGAACTTCATCGTTACCATCTGGAAAATGAAGGTGCCCAGTATGCGCTGGAATCAACTGCCCCTCTTTTGCTGGGCAATGCTGGCTACCTCCCTTCTAGCGCTGGTGTCAACACCTGTGCTGGCGGTGGGTCTGATTTTGCTGCTGTTTGACATTAACTTTGGCACCTCGTTTTATAGGCCCGATGCGGGAGGAAATGTCATCATTTATCAACACCTGTTTTGGTTTTACTCCCATCCGGCAGTGTACCTGATGATTCTGCCAATTTTTGGCATCATGTCTGAGGTGATTCCAGTTCATGCCCGTAAGCCGATCTTTGGTTATCAGGCGATCGCCTACTCCAGTTTGGCCATCTGCTGTGTGGGGCTTTTTGTTTGGGTGCACCACATGTTCACCAGCGGCACTCCCCCTTGGATGCGGATGTTCTTTACCATTTCGACGCTGATTGTGGCTGTGCCCACAGGCGTGAAAATCTTTAGTTGGGTGGCCACCCTCTGGGGGGGCAAAATTCGCCTCAACAGTGCCATGCTCTTTGCCATTGGCCTCCTATCCATGTTTGTCTTGGGGGGTCTCAGCGGTGTCACCTTAGGGACTGCCCCCGTGGATATTCACGTCCACGACACCTACTATGTGGTGGCCCACTTTCACTACGTGCTTTTTGGGGGATCGGTATTTGGTCTCTATGCCGGGATTTACCACTGGTTTCCGAAAATCACGGGGCGGCTTTTAGATGAGCGATTGGGAATTCTTCACTTTGTCCTCACCTTCATTGGCACCAACCTGACCTTTTTGCCGATGCACGAGTTGGGACTGAAAGGGATGCCACGGCGGGTAGCAATGTACGATCCGCAATTTGAGCCAATTAATTTCATTTGCACAATTGGTGCTTTTGTCTTGGCTTTCTCAATTATTCCTTTCTTGATTAACGTCCTCTGGAGTTGGAACAAGGGTAAAATTGCGGGCGACAATCCCTGGGGTGGTCTCAGCCTAGAGTGGACAACTAGTTCACCGCCGCCCATTGAAAACTGGGAAGTGCTGCCCGTGGTCACCAAAGGTCCCTATGACTACGGCATTGAGCAGCGCAAGGGAAGTACGAATGAAAATGAGGAAGAGTAGGACATTCTAGGAGCGATCGCCATGCAAGGGACGATTGATTCTCAGACCACCGCCATAACTGCTGATCATGGCCATGAGCACCCTGATTTTCGGGTTTTAGGGTTGCTAGTTTTTCTCATTTCTGAATCCCTGATGTTTGGCGGCCTCTTTGCCGCCTATTTGCTCCTGCGGGGCATGCATGCACAATGGCCACCTGAAGGCACCGAGGTGGAACTTCTTGTGCCCACCATTAACACGCTCCTTCTCCTCTCCAGTAGCTTTGTCATCCACTACGGCGATGTTGCCATCAAGAGGGATGATGTGCGCAGTATGCGCAAGTGGTACTGGATCACGGCAGCCATGGGGGCGGTGTTTCTAGGGGGCCAAGTCTATGAGTATCTCACCCTTGGCTACGGCCTGCGCACGAATGTCTTTGCCAACTGCTTCTATGTAATGACAGGCTTCCACGGCCTCCATGTTTTTGTGGGTATTTTGCTGATTTTGGGGGTGATTTGGCGATCGCGCCGTCCGGGGCACTACAGCGCCCAGAAGCATACGGGAGTGACCATGGCAGAAATCTACTGGCACTTTGTGGATGTCATCTGGATTATTCTCTTCACACTGCTGTATATCCTGACTCGCTTTTAGGGACAGGTCTTGAATTGGGGCGATCGCGAGTCAAAGTTGCACTGATAGACCACGGGTGCTTGCCAACTCAGGGGAATCTCCAAAAGGTCACGGGTACCCGTAATTCCCTGCAAAAGGAAAAGAACAAGGGCAAGGGAATTCAAGCCAATATGAATCCGCCGCCACGTGAGCGATCGATCTTGGTAAATCTCCCGCACAATGGCCACAGAAAAAATCATCAGCATCACAGCCGCCAAGCCAAAGTAAAAGTGGGAAACCCACCACTCATCATCACGACGAAAGACCCCCGGCTGAAAGGCCAGAATGATTACCCCCATCCCTGAGAGCGTAGCAAAGACAGCACGCCATCGCTTGGATTGAGCGCGATACAGAAGCACCGTTGCTGCAATAGTCACCACAAACATCAGCGCCACTAGGACAACAGAGAGCGGTTGCAGCGTGTTGTTCTCCGCCTGCATCAAGAAGCCCTGAAACCCAAACACCACTGAGTAGGCCAAGGCCACCAATGTGATGCCAACCACACCAGCAGCCAAAAGATTGCCCAATCTCACGTGCAGACTGCCCACGGTAGCAGGAATCGTGGTGGTTCCTTTGAGGCGCCGCTGCCGCGTCTGCAGGGCAAAGAAGGCAGTGATCCCCAGTACGGGAAAGACAAAGGTGCAGGCCAAGATGGGATGCAATAGCAAAATGATGTCTTTGAGGTTGAGAAACATAGGGGCTAAGAAAGACAAAGCCAATTTTAAGGTAGCGTAACCCCTAGAGGGGCGATCGCCACCTAGGGACGCGGTAAATCAAAGAAGAGCAGTTTAGTCAGTAATCCAACGGTAGCCACCAACAGCGTCACCAGGAATCCCCACAGCCGTGCATCTGTGCCTGCCTGTCGCTTAGAAATATCCTGTAAAGTGGACTCTACAGTATCAATCCGCTGCCCTAACTGTGCCTCTGCGGAATTGAGCCGTTGATCAAGGTTGGTCTCTACAGCATTAATCTGCTGTTCTAGCTTGGCTTCGACGGCATTGATGCGCTGCTCTAGCTTTGCCTCTACGGCATTAATCTGCTGTTCCAGCTTGGCTTCGACAGCATTGACGCGCTGCTCCAGTTTGGTCTCTACAGCGCTAATCTGTTGTTCAAGTTTGGCTTCGACGGCATTGATGCGCTGCTCCAGTTTGGCCTCTGTGCTATCAATCTTGTCTTCAAGCCTTTGGAATTTCTCGTTACTAGTGGCGATGTGAATATCGAGCTTTTTCTCCATGCCTTGGATGGCAGCTTGCATTGTCTGCAAATGGCTTTGCATTCCTTGGATCGCATCCAAGACTTGGCTCAACTCGGAACGGCTAACGGATTCAGTCATCATTCTGATCATTCTGAGGCTTGAGGAACGGACGTGGAGGGATTTGAACCCCCGACCCTCAGAACCGGAATCTGATGCTCTATCCACTGAGCTACACGTCCAGTGCTCTCATCATAGCATTAACCAAGGTAGGCTTGCTGAACCCGTGGATCATTTAGGAGATCCACAGCACTACCGCTCAGGGTCATTTGACCCGCTTCAAGGACATAACCGCGATCGCCCAATTGTAGGGCAAGGTGAGCATTTTGCTCCACCAGTAGCATTGTCATCCCCTGTTCCCGCAGTTGCGCCAAAATAGCAAAAATTTCTCGTACTAGATTGGGCGCTAAGCCTAAACTGGGTTCATCAAGGAGCAGTAAGCGAGGACGGCTCATCAGAGCACGGGCGATCGCCAGCATTTGTTGCTCACCACCACTGAGGGTTCCTGCCAGTTGGTGTTGTCGTTCCCGCAGTCTGGGAAAACGCTTGAGTTGCTCTTCGAGGTCTTGTTTAATCTGTGCTTTATCTCGACGGCAGTAGGCACCAAGAAGGAGATTGTCGCGAACGGTTTGGCGTGCAAGAACCTGACGCCCCTCTGGACAATGGGCAATGCCTAACCTTACTAATTCGTGGGGCGATCGCCGTGCGATGGATTGACCGGCAAAGCGAATGATACCGTCACTGGGAACGAGTTTAGAGATGGCACGCAGGAGGGTGGTTTTGCCGGCACCATTGGCACCCACAAGGGTAATGCACTCTCCGGCTTCAATGGACAAACTCACGTCTCGCAGAGCGCAAATACCCCCGTAGTGGACACTGAGGGACTCAACTTCCAAAATGCACACTTGAGAACTCATTCCCTAAACCATGGGCTAGGCTTCCTCTGGGTTACGAGTAGGATCGAGATTGCGTTTCAGTTCTTTGAAGAGGGCGCGGGTGCGATTAGTATAATGCAGTTTTGGCTAAATAAGCGGACCATCTGAAACATCCAAGAGCACTGCCACTCTCCTAAATCCGATGGGCACACCCTGTGGACTTTGGTTTTTCCCCTTCTGCAATGAAGGCAGAAAAGAGCATTAACCAGCTACTCTGCTTCTTCGTCAAGATGATAACGACGATAGAGAAAGTCAAGGGCATCGTTGCGCAGTTGGTAGTAGGTGGGATCTTCAAGGATACGCTCGCGATCACGCGGACGTGGGAAAGGAATTGTCATGATTTCACCAATTTTGGCAGCAGGCCCATTGGTCATCATCACTAGGCGATCAGCTAAAAAGAGTGCCTCGTCAATGTCGTGGGTAATCATTAGCACGGTGCAGCGATGTTTCTGCCAAATGCTGAGCAGTTCCTCTTGCAGTTCCTCCTTGGTGATGGCATCGAGGGCGCCAAAGGGTTCATCGAGAATCAGGATTTCTGGCCGAATCGCAAGGGCACGAGCGATCGCCACCCGTTGTTTCATCCCTCCTGACAACTGTGCCGGATATCTATTTGCGGCCTCCGCTAGACCCACCATTGCCAAATGTTCGCGGACAATCGCCATCTTTTGCGGGCGGGATTTCTTTGGCCAGACGGCATCCACGGCAAGATAAACATTCTCAGCAGCAGTTAACCACGGCAAGAGGGCATAGTTCTGAAACACCACCATGCGATCGGGTCCCGGCTCCTTGATAGGCTGACCCTTGAGGCGCACTTCTCCCGTGGTGGGACGCACAAAGCCTGAGACCATATTGAGTAAGGTGGTTTTGCCGCAGCCAGAGTGACCAATGACACAGATAAACTCTCCCGCTTGAATATCGAGGGTAATATCCGTCAGCACGGTAAAGGGGCCTTTCTTGGTGGGATAGACTTTGCTCACCTGCTCTAGGCGCAAAAAGGATTCAGCGGAAACTACAGCAGCAGGGGTAGTCATGGCTTGGTTTCCTTGGCTAATCATGGGTAACTCCAATCGTCTGACATCTGGGCTTAAGCAGCACGGGGCAAGGGCAAATTCAAAGGAATTTCTGCCATATAGACCTCGTGTTTGATTTCTAGGCTATTGAGGTAGCTAATGGGGTCATCGGCATTAAACGTGGTGCCGTCAAAGAGTTGGATTGGTCCAGTGCGATACTTAATATCCAAGAGTCCCAACTCCCGGGCCGCTGTACTAAAGACACTCACTCGACACACCCGTTCGAGAATTTCCACCCAGTTGCGAGGGAAGGGGAGAGTGCCCCAACGGGCAAGCTGGGTCATCATCCACAGGTGCTCAGTGCGGCTGGGACGATTCACGCCGTCGCCAAAGAACAGATGATGTACTGGCCCGCCATTTTGATCTACCCCCAGTTCTATGTACTCAGGGGTGGTGGCCACGTAGGCCTTGCGGCTGAGGATTTGCTTAATTTCCTCGCTGTGAGCGGGGTCGGCACAGTAACGACAGGCATCCAGTAGGGCTTTGACTAGGGCAATGTGGGTATTGGGATAGGCCGTCGCCCAATCTTCGCGCACACCCAGCACTTTCCCCGGATGCCCTGCCCAAATGTCAATGTCGCTGGCAATAGTAAAGCCCACCCCCTCTTTGGCCGCCCGCAGATTCCAAGGATCACCTACGCAGTAGCCATCAATACTGCCAGAGCGCAGAGCCGCAACCATTTGTGCCGGTGGAATCGTTTGTAGATAGACATCGTGATCGGGGTGAATGCCCGCTGCCGCCAGCCAGTAGCGCAATAGGAGATTATGCATGGACGAGGGATGCACTATCCCAAAACGGTGGGGGCGATCGCGCGTTTGCAGCAAGTAGCGGTGAAAGTCACCAAGGGTACGAATCCCCTGCTCAGCAAATTCCTTTTTCAGCGTGATGCCATTGCCATTACGGCTTAGGGTCAGAGCACTGACCACAGGAAGCGGCTGGTCTTCATGACCACCACAGGTAAACCACACGGGCATCCCTGCCGGCATCTGAGCGGCATCGAGATAGCCTGCGGCAATCCCATCCACAATGCCCCGCCAACTGCTCTCGCGCACAAGGGACACTTCCTCTAGACCATGGTGGGTAAAGAACCCCTTTTCGTAGGCAACGGCAATGGGAGCGCAGGCGGTCAAGGGCACAAAGCCAATTTCCAGATTCGTTTTTTCGAGACCGTGGCGGGCAATGGCCGGTTTGCGACGTGCCTGCAACTGTTTCACCCGTTTTTGCTGGTTGAGGAAATAGATGATCTCACTGCGCAGACTGTAGTAACTGGGGTGTTCGACAACGGCCATCCGCTGCCGGGGACGGGGAATATCTACCTCAAGAATGCCGCCAATTTTGGAGCCGGGGCCATTGGTGAGCATCACAATCCGATCCGAGAGCAGCACCGCCTCATCCACATCATGGGTGACCATCACCGTCGTCACCTGCTGGGCTTCGCAGATCTTCATCAATTGTTCCTGCAAATTGCCCCGTGTTAGGGCATCTAGGGCACCAAAGGGTTCATCTAGCAGCAGCAGCTTCGGCTGAATTGCAAGGGCACGGGCGATCGCCACCCGTTGTTTTTGGCCGCCAGAGAGCATTGTGGGTGGCTTGTGGGCATGGGGGCGCAACCCCACGAGGTCAATATGAGACTCGACAATTTGCCGCCGTTCAGCCGGAGTCAGGTGATCGAGCACTTCATCCACCGCTAGGGCAATGTTCTCGCGTACCGAAAGCCACGGCAGCAGCGAGTAGTTTTGAAAGACCACCATGCGATCGGGCCCCGGTTGGCGCACCCGCTGTCCCTCCAACGTCACCACCCCTGAGGTGGGCAGGTCTAAGCCGGCAATCATATTTAGTAACGTGGACTTGCCACAGCCGGAGTGACCAATCAGCGAGATAAACTCCCCCTTTTGAATTGTCAGGTCAATTCCTTTGAGGGCGAGATACTGCCCCCCATTCGTCAGGTCAAAGACCTTCTCCACTTGATCCAAAGCCACAAAAGCGCCCATGATTTCCTCCTAGCGATTTGCTGGTGCAATCTTGCTTTGCAGGAAGCCCACCAAGCGATCCAAAATCAGGCCAATAGCACCGATATAGACCACCGCCACAATAATTTCCGTGACGTAGTTTTGCTGGTAGGCATCCCAAATGAAGAAGCCAATGCCCGCCACCCCCGACATGACGATTTCAGCAGCAATAATCGCCAGCCATGCCAAGCCAATGGCAATCCGCAAGCCTGTGAAAATGTAGGGCAGTGCCGAGGGCAAGAGAATTTTCAAAAAGAACGTTTTCTTTGACAGCCGCAGCACCCGCGACACATTTTTGTAATCCTGGGGAATTTCCCGTACACCCACGGCAGTATTGATGAGAATCGGCCAAATGGAGGTAATGAAAATTACAAAGATCGCGGCGGGTTCATTTTGGCGCAACGCCGCAAGGGAGATGGGTACCCACGCTAAGGGTGCCACCATGCGCAGAAATTGAAAGATGGGGTCGAGGGACTTATTCAGAGCCTTACTGGTACCTACCAAAATCCCCAGAGTGATTCCGACAATGGCTGCCAACCCATAGCCTTGGGCAACGCGGGTCAAGCTAATTAGGGTTTGTCGTGCCAACCCCTGATCAAGGGGGCTGTTGTAGTAAAAGGGATGAAAGATCAGATAGCGACTGCGCTCATCAGCAAACACTTGAATCGGACCGGGGAGGGAGAGAATTTTGATCGAAGAGAGAATCTGCCAAACCACCAGAAACCCAATCACACCAATAATCGGTAGGTAAAAATCCGCCCCCTGCTGGCGCAGAAACTTCAGGAGGGGATTGGCATTGCCATTACGGCGAACAGATGCAACAGCCATAGAAGTCTCCTATTGAGTAGCAACGAAATGACTAGGACTTGACCTTGATTTTGAGGCTGTCCAGATAGGCTTGAGGGTTATCGGGATCAAACTTGATGCCATCAAAGAAGGTCTCAACACCCCGTGAGTCGGTGGTGGGAATTTCAGCTGCTGGCACCCCTAACTCTTTGGCGGCCTCTTGCCAGAGATCGCTGCGGTTGACCCGACCAATCATTTGCTTGATATTGTCAAAGTCCTTGAGTTTATCGGCGTTGAAGCCCCAGCGCAGGTTTTCAGTCAAGAACCAGAGGTCGTGACTCTTGTAGGGGTAGGAAATACTGTTGCCATTGGGATCGCGCCAGTACAGGGGTCCTATGTTAAAGTCGTTGAAATTTGGTTGACCATCCCCCATGGTGTAGGTGCCTTCGTAGGGAGGAGTGAGGATGTTGCCGGGAACGTTGAAATACTCGCGGCGGCTACAAATTTGAATGAGTTCAGAGCGGTTGGCCTTGTCATCGCACCACTGCTGAGCTTCCATCACCGCTTTCAAGAGGGCTTTGGTGGCGTTGGGGTGTTTATCGACCCAGTCAGCCCGCACGGCTAGATACTCTTCGGGGTGGTAGGGCCACATCTGTGCCGTTAGGGTAGCCATAAAGCCAATATCATCACTGACAATACGAAAGGGCCAAGGATCACCGGTACTGAAGGCATCCATCGTACCATTGCGCATACCGGCAACCGTTTCAGCGGGAGGAACGGCTAAGAGTTCAATGTCGGAATCAGGGTTAATACCATTGGCCGCAAACCAGTAGCGAATCCACAGGTCTTGGTTGGCATGGGGAAAGGTATAGGCGGCTTTGAACTTGCGGCCGTTATTGGCAGCAAAGGCTTTGATGTAGTCGGGATCAGCGATTTTGAGGTGTAAGCCCTTGCCCTTGTTGGCGCCGGAGATGGCAATTCCATTCCCTTGGGTATTTAACTGTGCCAAAACGTACATTGGCACTTTTTGATTGTTGAGGGTGATAATGCCTTCACTGATCAAGTAGGGCATGGGCATCTGCCACTGACCACCATCAATCCCGCCGGCAGCGGAGCCAATCACCACATTGTCCCGACCACTGGCCCAGTTGGCCTGCTTGGAGACTTCAGCATTGGTGAGACCATGCTTGGCAAAGAAGCCTTTTTCTTTGGCAATAATCAGGGGGCTGATTCCACAATGGGCATAAAACCTAATTTAATCGTGTCCGTTTCCACTGCACTCGTAGTGGTAGTCCCCCCTCCCTGCTGTTGTCCTTGGGGAGTTTCTGCGGGAGCACATCCCTTGAGGGCGATCGCCCCCATGGCGGTAGCAGTGGCAGTCATTAAAAAATGACGACGCGATAATTGAGACATAGCGTGACCTATACCGAGAACAGTAAATAGTTGACAAAAAAATCAGATTCCCAGACTCATAGGCCGGGATGGGTTTTCCAATTAGCGGTGGCGAAAGACCGAAATTTGGATTGAAAATAACCTATCACTCCAGCTCGCCAAAAAGATATAGGCCTATACTATAAACTGGAGTTAATTTTATTATGGAATCTATAATCTAGACTAATACTATTAGACCCCTCTATTAGTACAATTTCCCCCCTTGATTGATCACTTGATTGCAGAGCATGAGAAGAATGACAATTTGATTTGTTTTCTTAAACTTGAACTTGATTTGAAGTACTTTAGAGGATGTGCTCTTGGAGGTAAAGCTCGGCCTTGTCGGGGGTCAGCGGCGGGGCAAAAAGATAGCCTTGGCCATAGGGACAACGGAGCGATCGCAACAGTTGCAGTTGAGTCTTGTTTTCAATGCCCTCAGCAATGCAATCAAGGTGCAGGTTGCGCGCCAGAACCAAAATTGTGTGTACCAGCTCTAGGTCTTCTTGGCTGCGATCCATTTGGGAAATGAAGGAGCGATCAATTTTAATGCCATCCAGAGGGAGATTGCGCAAATAGCTCAGGGAGGAATACCCGGTGCCAAAGTCATCAATGTTAATGCGCACGCCCATCTCCTTCAGCTCAGCAAGGATTTCGCAAGCAGAGTCTAGGTGCTGCATCAGCACACTTTCAGTGATTTCGATCTTGAGAAACTGCCCCCTCAAGTGACGATGCTCAAGAGTTTGTTGAATTTCAGCCACAAGGGTGGGCAAAGAAAATTGATTGGCAGAAAGATTAACACTCATTGTAAAGCCCATGGACTGGAGTTTGGGGTACTTTTGCTGCCACTGCTGCAACTGCTCACAGGCATTGTGCAAAACCCAGCGGGAGAGTTCAAAAATTAGTCCCGTTTCTTCGGCAAGAGGAATAAAGACTGTAGGGGAAATGAGGGTATCCCCCTTTTGCCAGCGGAGTAGGGCCTCAAACCCCCGCAGCGATTGACTGCGGAGATTGACAATTGGCTGGTAGTGCAAGAAAAAGTCACCCCGTTCAAGGGCTTGCCGCAGTTCCACTTCTAAATACAGGCGATCGCGCACCTGTTGTAGCAGGGCTGGGTTAAACGTACCGATGCGATTGTGTCCCTTTGTTTTGGCATGGTACATAGCCATGTTGGCATCGCGTAGGAGTTCTTCACTGCTGGTGTAATGGGCATCTCCCATCACCAGGCCAATACTCACGGTGCTGTAGAGGGTGTAGTGATCAATTTCAAAGGGGTGACTGAGGCGCTCCCGCAGGCTTTGGGCAATGACTTGAGCCTGTTCTACGCCCTGAATGTCGTTGAGCAATACGGCAAATTCATCCCCCCCTAAACGGGCCACCACATCTTGAGGACTGACGCAACCGCTGAGCCGCTTGGCAAATGCTTGCAGGAACAAATCGCCAATCGAGTATCCTAGACAGTCGTTGAGGGTCTTGAAGCGATCCAAGTCTAAACAGAGAACAGCGTAGCAATAGTCGGGATGTGCTGCGGCATGGCGGAGGGTTGTGCGCAAGTATTCCTCAAAAAGCCAACGGTTGGGTAAATGCGTCAGGTGGTCATGGCGGGCTTGGTAGAGGAGTTGAGCTTCCATTGCTTTGCGCTCTTGAATTTCCGCTTGCGCTTTTTGATACAGTTCTGCTTGCAAAATGGCGATCGCCAACTGGGTTGAAATTTGCTTAATCAATTCAATTTCGCTATCTTGCCAGTCGCGGGGATGATCACATTGGTGACAGAGCAGCAATCCCCAAAGCCGCGCTTCCACCACAATGGGGACGACTAAATTGGCCTTGATTTGATAGTGCGCTAGCAGGTCACGATAGCAGGGGTCAACAGCCGCT
>NZ_CALJEM010000020.1 GCF_938074695.1 uncultured Thermosynechococcus sp. | reverse complement strand
TCCAAAATGGGAATGGGTTCTTGGTGATAGTCAATGAGAACCCCCACCGGCCTATTGGCATTCCAGTTTTTCAGGTGCTGTTTTACCCGCTTAACCCCCTCCGGGGTATCCACGACAATGCGATTGACATCACTGCTATAGACATCCCGCAGCACTTTTTGGATAAAGTCATCATCGCGCCCTAGCAGCTGGGGAGGACGGCTGGAGGCTGCCTGCTGTTGAATTGTTTCCCACTGCCGTTGCAGGAACTCCAGATCCTCAAGAATTGCCTCTTCGGAGACACCCTCGGCCTCTGTGCGCACCAATAGCCCCATGCCAGCGGGCTTGACCAAAATGCCCAAGGCACGTAGCCGATGTCGTTCCGCTTCATTGGTAATCCGTCGCGATAGATTCACCCCCCGACCATAGGGCATTAGCACCAGATAGCGTCCTGGGAGAGAAATATTCCCCGTTAGCCGCGGCCCTTTGTTGCCTGTGGGTTCCTTCATCACCTGAACCAGCACTTTTTGCTGTGGTGCTAGTAATTCGGTAATTGCCCCAGCAGTTCGCTTGAGGCGCAGTGGGCCAAGGTCACTGACGTGGATAAAGCCATTGCGGGAGGTATCCCCTATGTTGACAAAGGCAGCATCAATACCCGGCAGGACATTTTCTACCACGCCAAGGTAGATATCCCCCACCTGATGGGTACCCGTGGCCACAATCAATTCCTGAATTTGATCTTCGGCAAAGACCGCCGCTATCCGATGTTCCTCGGCAATAATAATCTGCTTAGGCATTCATTATCCTTAGAATCTCTTAACAAAATAAACGTCAGCATGAATTGGCTAAAGGTATCTAGCACAGTGCCTAGCCCTTCTTGCCCCTGTAAGGGACTCGTGCAAGTTTGGCTTTAAGATGGTTGGGAAAAAGGTTCCTGTAGAGGCGGCTTGGCATTGGAACGCAGAACGCAACTGTGGTGATACCTAAAAAGCTCTGCACGACTTGCAGAAGGGAAAGATGTCACCCCATGCCAGCCCTAATGAAAATCTATGCCTAACCTTTGGTCTCTTGGGCTATGGAGGTTAAGCAAAAGGGATGTTTCTACAGTACTTTCAATCGTCTCTGATTGGACGTACATCTGTCAAGACTGCGTCGGGCATTTTGCAATATTTTTTACGGTGGTCGTCACTGCTGTGTTGGCCACAGGGATAGTGTGCCACTTTGCAAACCTGATAGGACACTTTGGCGATCGCCTACGAAGCTGCTACAACTATAAGCATCTATTAAGCGTTTTGGCTAGAAAATTAGCCACACTGAGGAGAGTTGCCCATGGGAGTCCACATCAAGCAGGCAGTGGAAGTTGCCGTCTATATCATCTCACAACGCCTACAGGGCAAAAAGCGCTTTCCCCTCACCTTGATGCTTGAGCCTCTCTTTCGCTGTAATCTAGCCTGTTCGGGCTGCGGTAAAATCCAGCACCCCCTTGAAGTCCTGCGCAAGTATCTCACGCCGGAGGAGTGCTTCCGCGCTGTTGAAGAATGCGGTGCGCCGATTGTGGCTATTCCCGGTGGAGAACCCCTACTCCACCCGCAAATTGATGAGATTGTGCAGGGCTTGGTGGCGCGGCGCAAGTTTGTTTATCTGTGTACGAACGGAGTCCTTTTAGAGGAAAATCTGCATAAATTCAAGCCCTCTCCCTACTTTAGCTTCAGTGTTCACCTGGATGGGCTGCGGGAGTGGCACGACAAATGTGTGAACCGCAAGGGGGTCTTTGACACGGCTGTGAAAGCCATTAAAGCAGCTAAAGCCAAGGGCTTCCGTGTTACCACCAACACAACAATTTTTGAGGGGGCAGATCCCAAAGAAATGCAGGAATTCTTTGACTTTGTCAGTTCCCTAGGAGTGGACGGCATGATGATCTCGCCGGGCTATGCCTACGAGTGGGCACCGGATCAGGAGCACTTTCTTAAACGGGAGCAAACCCGCGCTCTGTTCCGCGAAATCCTCGCCCCCTACCGCGCAGGCCAGAAGAAGTGGAACTTTAACCACAATCCCCTCTTCCTTGATTTCCTTGTCGGTGAAAAGGATTACGAGTGCACCCCTTGGGGTATGCCCAGCTACAGTGTGTTGGGCTGGCAAAAACCCTGCTATCTCCTCAATGAGGGGCACTACAAGACTTGGAAGGAACTGATTGAAAATACCGATTGGGAGAAGTATGGTCACAAAAGCGGCAATCCCAAGTGCCGTGACTGCATGGTGCACTGTGGCTATGAGGCCACTGCTGCCATGGATGCCTTTAATCCGGCCAATATGGTTAAAGCAGCAAGCAGTTTGTTCTAGCGCGGACGCATGAGTTGCCAGCGCTGTTCGGCGGCTTCCACAGCGGCTTTGGGCGTTAATTTTCCTAGAAGAACGCTTTCGATCGCTCGCCCAAGGGTTTGAGAAAAACGAGCATAGCCACGAAAGTTGGGGCGCGCCCTAGCAGTAGCCATCTGCTCTAGAAAGACCCGCAGGGTGGGCTGCTGTGCCACAAAGCTCTGATAGCGTTCATTGGTGCACACCCGTTCATTCACAGGCAAATACCCGGTACCCACCGCCCATTCTGTTTGGAATTCTTCACTGAGGACATAGTCCAAAAACGCTAGAGCCGCCTGTTCCCGTTCGGGCGTTGAGCGAAAGACAAAGAGATTCTCACCCCCTAGGGCAGTTGCAGGGGTCTGGAGGGCGGGCATGGGGAGGACGCCAAAATCTACTCCCGACTGTTGGAGTTGCGCCAAGGTCCAAGGCCCTGTAATCTGCATGGCCACCTCACCACGGATAAATTGATCCAGTTCATAGCCCCGTTCGGGAGCCGAGAGAATTGCTAAGCCCTTCTGTCGCAGGCGTTGCCAAAAGTCAAGAGCGGCGATCGCGGGCGGTGTGTCAATGTGGGCAGTCTCAGGGGTATCTCCAAAGCTACCACCGGCGCTCCAAAAGAAGGGCAACCACGTAAAGACCGCAAATTCGCCTTGGCCCAGGGCAAGGAGCAGGGGGGTAATGCCCTGCGCCTTTAGGGTTTGGCTGACTTGCTCTAGCTCCGCCCATGTGGTGGGCAGCTTGTCAATGCCGGCCGCAGCCAGTAAGCTAGGGCGATAAAAAATTCCAATGTTGTTGGTGGCAAAGGGAATTGACCAGTAATGGTTGCCGTAGCGCATCGTGGGAATAAGCGCCGGGTTCACTTGGTCACGGTAGGGGGAGCCTTGCCACCAATCATCGAGGGCACGTAGGGCACCCAGATCGACAAACTGGCCGGTCATCGTGGGGTTATACCAGAGCAAATCCGGTGCAGCATTGCCCACCACCGCTGCGAGAATTTTGGGCAACTGTTGGTCGGGCTGGCCCACATAGAGGGCTTGGACGTGAATCTGGGGATGACGAGCATTGAAGCGATCCACCAGACGCTGGAGCACCACGCGATTGGCCGGAGGGTTGACCCCATGCCAAAAGACAAGTTCAATGGGCTTCTCTGCTTGGGTTGCTGTGGTGCAGCCAATCAGCAGCAGGGCTAGGAAACCCAGGAGGAGCGCGAACCACCCCCGTCTATTGCAAACGATCAATCGTGCGGTATTGAATGGCTTCGGCCACATGGGCAGCGGCAATCGTTTCACAGTCAGCCAGATCGGCAATGGTACGGGCTACCTTTAGGATACGATCTGTGGCTCGCCCCGACAGGCCGAGTTTGGCGATCGCCCTTTCTAGAAGCTGTGTTGAAGCTTCGTCCAATTGACACCACTGACGCAAATGGCGGCTTTGCATTTGGGCATTGCAATGGAGGTTGGGTTCTGCGGCAAACCGCCGCCGTGCTCGCGATCGCGCCGCCAAGACCCGCTGGCGTACTGTGGCGGAATCTTCCCCCAGCGTTTGGCGAGTCATTTCCTCTGGCTTGAGACGGCTGACACTCACTTGCAGATCAATGCGATCTAATAGGGGGCCAGAGAGCTTTGCCCAATACTGTTCTCGCTGGCGCGGGGAGCAGGTACAGGGTTGCACCGGATCGCCATAATAGCCGCAGGGACAGGGATTTGTGCTGGCCACCAAGGTAAATTGCGCCGGAAAAACCACGGATTGGCGGGCGCGGGCAATGGTGACTTGGCCATCCTCAAGGGGCTGGCGCAAAAACTCCAAAACGTCCCGCTTGAATTCCGTCAATTCGTCAAGAAAGAGCACGCCCCGATGGGCAAGGGAAATCTCCCCCGGTCGCGGGTAGCTGCCACCGCCGACAAGGGCAGGTCCAGAGGCAGAATGGTGAGGACTGCGAAAGGGCGGGGTTTGGATCAATTGACCGCGTTCTTTCAGCAAGCCAGCAACGGAATAAATTTTCGTGACTTCAAGGGCTTCTTCAAAGGTTAAGGGGGGCAAGATTGTGGGTAAGCGCCGCGCCAACATTGTTTTGCCACTCCCCGGTGGCCCGACAAAAATGAGATTGTGCCCCCCCGCCGCGGCAATTTCTAGGGCACGCCGCGCTTGATACTGGCCTTTCACATCTTTGAGGTCAACAGGAGAGGAAACAGGATTGGATTCTAGAGGTTGCGGACAACTAACCGCGGGCGATCGCGAGCTAGGGTCATTCAAAAAGGCTGCCACTTCAGCGAGGGTATGGCAACCATAGACCTTTAGCCCCCGCACCAACGCTGCCTCCGTAACATTGGCTGCGGGCACCACTAAACCGGTCATTCCTTGGGCTTGCGCCGCAGCGGCAATTGCCAGTACCCCGGCCACCGCCTGTAAGGTGCCATCGAGGGATACTTCACCGAGAAAGAGATGATCCCCCAGTAAATCCGTGGCAACCTGTCCTGAGGCCGCCAGAATACCGACACTAATGGGGAGATCAAAACTAGGTCCTTCCTTACGTAAATCGGCGGGGGTGAGATTGACGACAATGCGCCGCATCGGGAAGCTAAAACCGGCGTTGCGAATCGCCGCCTTAACCCGCTCGCGGGCCTCCTGAACACCCGCATCGGGCAGACCGACCACCACAATACCCGGCAAGCCGCCGGAAACATCCACCTCGACGCCAACGGGAATCGCGTCAATGCCTAAAACCGCAGCACTCCAAACCCGCGCCAGCATAGTCTAAAAGTCAGAAAGAGCACCGACGACTGGCCGTGTTTCGTCTCGGTGCCCTTAACTGGTTCGCTCCTCACACCCTTAATGACCTTAGCAGAAACATCCTAGATTTGTCACCATTGCATAGGATTTTTCATGAAGTTTGTTTGCAAAACTACAATTTCTGCATCTGCCCTTAGCGTAGGCTGCCCAAGGTATGCCGCCAAGCCAACTCTTTGTTGATAATTTCCAGCGATCGCTGCTCGGCACCACTGAAGAGGGGCGTAATTGTTTCCAGAATTCGCGCCAATAGCGGTGCTGCATAGTTCCCCGTTGAGCGCAACAAATGGGCATAGTAGCGAAACTGGGCTTGACCTTGGGCATTGCGATGAAAGGCCAGCACCTCGGCGGTTGTCAATTGCCACACCGGTGTATTCACCGGTACCACAAGGGTGGGCATCCCCTGCTGGCCGTAGGGCTGACCCTCCACAGTCACTAAATGACCAATGAGGGCAATCCAGAGGAGAGTGCGGGTTTCGCTGACTAAATCGGGACTGAGAACTGTGTCGGCATTGGTGGTGAGGCGAGGGCTAATCTGATGGAACTGGGGATTCAACAGTTGAGAGTTGTAAATCACTCCCACTGCCCAGTGGCGCTGCTCATCCTCCAGTTTGACAAAACGACCAAAGCCATAGTCTTCGGGGGCAGGGGGATGGGCTACATCCCACTGATCCACCAGTTGCGCCACATAATCCCAGTGGGAGTTGGACTTGACGATGTGTCCGAGGTAAATGGCCTGCTCACTCATGGCTTGCAGCTAAGACTTGCTGTTGGATCTCAATTAACTCTTGAATACCTTGGGTGGCGACGTCCAGAAGACAATCAAGGGTTGGCCGATCAAAGGAACCCATCTCTGCTGTGCCTTGAACCTCAATGAATTGACCACTGGCCGTCATTACCACATTGAAGTCCACACTAGCGGCGACATCCTCAGCGTAGCTTAAATCCAGATAGGGTTCGCCATCAATCAAACCCACGGAAACTGCCGCCACTTGATGACACAGGGGAGAGGCGCTGAGTACCCCTTGCTGAAGTAGAGTACTGAGGGCATCTACAAGGGCAATGTAGCCCCCTGTAATGGCCAGCGATCGCGTGCCGGCATCGGCTTGGAGGACATCGGCATCCACAATTAGCGTGCGTTCCCCCAGGAGGGACAAATCCAAGGCCGAGCGTAAGCTGCGACCAATCAGGCGCTGGATTTCTTGGGTGCGCCCAGACAGTTTGAGAAATTCCCGTTCCTGTCTTGGCTGTGTGGCGCTGGGTAGCATGCGGTACTCTGCGGTGAGCCACCCTTGGCCTGTGCCTTCCAAAAACTTGGGCACCCCCTCTTTAAGACTGACGGTACACAGCACTTGAGTTTGCCCCGCTTGGGCAAGCACCGATCCCAAGGCAAATCGGGTGAAATACCGCTGAAAGCGGTGCGATCGCAATTCCAGTGGTTGACGGCCATCGGGTCGCTGCCACCCCATGTTTGACTCCCTCTCAATCACCTTTCCTATTAGAGCTTATTTTCTGGAGCCAGTGCGAGAGCGTCCCCTTGGGCGATCGCTCGATGATTGGGGATAATATAATGTAGTTATTGCTACAGGCTATACTCTTTTGCCAATGCTAAATAAAGATTAGCCCGTTGCCATAGAGAAGGAGTTTGACATTGAAAAAAGTAGAGGCCATCATTCGCCCCTTCAAATTGGATGAAGTGAAGATTGCCCTTGTCAATGCCGGGATTGTCGGCATGACCGTCTCGGAGGTGCGGGGCTTTGGGCGGCAAAAGGGGCAAACGGAACGATATCGGGGGTCTGAGTACACGGTGGAATTTTTACAAAAGCTAAAAGTCGAGATTGTTGTCGAAGATAGTCAGGTGGACATGGTGGTGGCCAAAATTGTTGAAGCTGCCCGCACCGGCGAAATTGGCGACGGCAAGATTTTTGTGACTCCTGTAGAACAGGTCATTCGCATCCGCACAGGAGAAAAAGATCACGAAGCGGTCTAAACGCCAATGCCAAAAATTTCTGGTCAAACCCAGCTTCTGGGAGTGATTGGGGATCCCATTGAGCACACACTCTCCCCAGAAATGCACAATGCAGCCCTAGAGTATTTGGGCTTGAACTATATCTATGTGCCCTTTTGGGTCAAACCGCAGCAGTTGGCGGGGGCGATCGCCGGCCTGGATGCCCTGAACGTTGTGGGTTTTAATGTCACCATTCCCCATAAGGAAGCCATCCTTCCCTATTTGGCCGATGTTAGCGACCTTGCCCAGCAAGTGGGGGCCGTCAACACTGTCTATCGCAGTGAAAAAGGTTGGGTGGGGACCAACACCGATGTGCATGGCTTTTTAGCGCCGTTGCAACAGCAGACCTACCCGTGGTCAGAGATTGCCGTTTTAGTTTTGGGCTATGGGGGTGCCGCACGCGCAGTGGTTACTGCCTGTTACAATTTGGGCTGTCGGCAGATCTATATCAGTGGTCGGCAAGGGGAACGCCTGGAGGCCTTTGTGACGAGTTGGCCCTGGAGAACCCTCTATCCCCTAGCATGGTCAGAGCGCGCCACGTGTTTAGAAAAAGTCAGCCTTGTGGTGAATACGACCCCGATTGGCATGAGTCCCCATCGGGACGCTACTCCCCTAACAGGTGAGGATTTAGCCCGATTACCCGACACCGCTATTGTCTATGACCTCATCTACAAGCCGCGTCCCACCCTCCTTTTGCAACTGGCGATGGCGCGAGGACTGCAAACCTTGGATGGTCTGGCCATGCTTCTTCATCAGGGGGCGGCAGCTCTAGAGTACTGGATTGGCCAACCCGCGCCCACTGCCATCATGGCCACTGCCCTTGAAACTGCCCTTGGGACAGAATAGTCACATGGCACCTTGGCTGGCAGAACTGATGTGGTTATTTGCGGTTTTTGGGGTGTCACTGCTGATTGCCTTGGGGATTAAACTGATAGCCCCCCTCTATCCCTTGCCGCCTCATCTGGGTGTCATTCTGCTATTGGTGGTTAGCCCTGCACTGTTAATGGCGATTCTCCTGATCAAGCTCAGCCAAAGCGATAGCCAAAACCCCGCACCGTGAGAATGTATTGGGGATGACTGGGATCGGTTTCAATTTTCTCCCGCAGCCAGCGAATGTGGACATCAACGGTTTTACTATCGCCGATAAAGTCATGCCCCCACACCTGATCCAGTAACTGCTCCCGTGGCCAAACACGGCGGGGATGACGCATAAACAGCTCAAGCAGTTTGTATTCTTTAGGCGAGAGATTGATCTCCTCCCCGCGCAGGGTTACGCGGCATTCTTGGGGATAGAGGCAGAGATCGCGGAAGCGCAAAACGGAGGGCACCCTACCCTGTTGAATTTGTGTTCGCCGTAATAGAGCACGACAGCGGGCCAGCATCTCCCGCATGCCAAAGGGCTTGGCCAAGTAATCATCGGCACCAATTTCAAGGCCAACCACTCGATCAATTTCACTACCTTTGGCACTGATCATGAGAATGGGGACAGTGCACCCTTCACGGCGAATTAGGCGGCATAGATCCAATCCATTGACACCCGGCAGCATGACATCAAGGATAATCAAATGGATTTCTGGAGTCTCAAAGCTAACGTCCGTTAATAGATGGGTATTAATGAGATTCAATGCTTCATAGCCATCACTGGCCACGAGGGTGTGGTAGCCCTCCTCCTGCAAAGCAAGGACAAGGGTCTCGCGAATCAGGTCTTCATCTTCAATAACTAAAATGTTGGCAAGGGCAGGTGGTGTGGCAAAAGGAGCCTTGGCTGGTTCGGCAACTGTATCAGTGGAGAGCATAAAAAACCTGCGTAGTGCCCAGCTGGCTTCATTCTATCACTGACCCGGTGCGCGGCAAGCCCCGCCCTGAACGAGGGGGAAGGGCAACGCCAACGGCGCAGCCGTTCTATGATTTTGCTGTCGGCCACAACCACGCCGACCTACGGCAGGGCATGGCGGAAGTGACGCCTGGGGAGATACAAGCAGCGGATAGGCCCTCGGCCTAGGAACCTACCAAAGCGACTTAGGCTGGGCTTGAGTGCCGTAGGAATCTTCGGCCTACCGCTCCGCGGGCGCAAGCCAACAGGGCGGGGAGGATGTCAATTTATTGCCTCTACTGGTTCTTAAAGTTCATTGGACCTGTGTATTGGCTCAATTGACTAAGTTCCCTCAGCGATCTGGTGCCGGAGTAGAGCTGATCATTGATTTCCCATGTGGGATAGCCCTGAATTCCCTTGGCACGGCAGCGCTCCACTTGGGGATTGGCACCATTGGGGTCGCACTCAACATAATTGAGTTCCCGTACTGCCTGCTTGCCAAAGAGTTCCTTTTGATCGTGGCAATGGCTACACCAGTAGGCACCATACATGACGGCTCCCACTTGGGTTAAATGGCGAGCCAGGGCAATTTCTGCTGGGCCTGAGGTATTGACGATGGGAATGCCCGGCCCCTCGGCATTGGCCAGGTGAGTGTTGTAGATACCAAAGACCGCCACCAACGTCACCACAGCAGTGATGATGCCGTTGAAAAAGAGCTGACCGCGATCGCTCCATTCCCGACCAATGATGGTCAAGATCAAAAATGTAAAGCTAAAGACGGCTGAGGCAATGCAATAAGGACAAGTGGCTTTAATCTCAGTTGCCAAGATATACATCAAGTAACTGCTGAAGCTGGCCATGGCCGTTGCCCCAAGAAAGAGCAAGAGCCAAGTGGTGTTTTCAGCATTGCGGCGGAGTTCTTTTTGCTGCGGCTGGTTGAACAACAGGGGCAAGGCCGCCAACGACAGCATCCCCGTGTAGGCAACAAACCCAATGAGGGAGAGGGGAACCCCAAAGACCGTTGCCCAAGGGCTATTGAGAACAATATCGCAGCCATCGGTGGGGCAGGTCACCTCCCGATTGGTGAGCTTGGCAATCGTTAGGTAAGCGGTCACTCCCATGCCAGCGAGGGCAACTCCGCCAATTAACCACCGCGACCAACGATGAATCCAGGGGATGGAGCGTCGTCGAACCATAGGTGAGCCTCCGCATTGAATCACAGTTCAATCATACCGACTGCTCGACAGCACCGCTTGGGCATTGCGACGCCATTGTTCTGGTTTAATTCGCCGTAGGGCGGAACCACGGGTGAGTTCATCCCATGCTTCATCGCTGAGGGTGGCCAGTTCCTCTAGGGACGTCTTCAAGAGGGGCGATCGCGGGGCAAAGTCCGCCACATCGGTGGGTTGAGCAAAGCGTTGATTCCAAGGGCACACCTCTTGGCAGATGTCACAGCCTGCAACCCACCCCTGCAAGTTAGCGGCAATCGCAGGGGGTAGCTTAGGGGCGCGGCTTTCAATCGTGTGGTACGCAATGCAGCGGTTGGCATCCACCACGTAGGGTTCCACAATCGCTCCCGTAGGACAGGCGGCCAAGCAACGGGTACAGGTGCCGCAGTGATTGGTGTGGGGGCGATCGCCCGGCAACTCCAACGTGGTGATTAATTCTCCCAAGAGAATCCACGAGCCATACTGCCGCGAAATCACATTGCTGTGCTTGCCAATCCAACCAATTCCGGCTTGCTCTGCCCAAACTTTGTCCTGCACAGGGCCTGTATCCACATACCAACGGTAGTGCATCTCCGGTACCTGGGACTGAAGCCACTTCCCTAGGGCTTGCAAGCGTTTTCCTAGGACTCGGTGGTAATCTCGCCCCCAAGCGTAACGGGCAATTTTCACCCTGGGGGGCGGCTCCGGATCGGGCTGATAATAATTGAGGGCAACGGAAATCAGCGATTGTGCTCCGGGCAGGACGGATTGAATCTCCTGTCGCCGCGGGTTGGCCATCCACGCCATCCCTCCTTGGAACCCTTGGGCTAACCAGCGCCGCAGGGCAGCCACCCCAGAAGGATGGTCAGGGCTATAGGTGCGCAAATCCACAATTCCCACCCGATGAAACCCCAACTGATGGGCAAATGCCTTGATCGCAGCAGAAGTGACCATAGAGAAATGATATCTTGCGCCGGTGAAAAGGGCTGTAGGATGAGTTTGCACCGTTTCCTAAGGGGGTAAGGAAGAGGAATGTCAGAGACACCACTGGTTGCCATTGTCATGGGCAGTGATTCCGATTTGCCCACCATGCAGGGGGCGATCGCCATCTGTGAACGCTTTGGCATCCCCCACGAAGTGGCTATCCTCTCGGCTCACCGCACTCCCCTTGCGATGGTAGAGTTTGCCCAAAATGCCCATCAGCGGGGTCTGAAAGTTATTATTGCCGGTGCGGGGGGAGCTGCCCACTTGCCGGGCATGATTGCTTCCCTAACCCCCCTACCCGTGATTGGTGTACCCGTGCCGAGCCGCCATTTGCAGGGGCTGGACTCCCTCTACTCAATTGTGCAGATGCCCGCCGGGATTCCCGTAGCGACGGTTGCCATTGGCAATGCCCAAAATGCGGGCCTTTTGGCCGTCCAGCTGCTGGCTAGTCATGATCTAGGGCTATTGGAGCAAGTGATTGCCTATCGTCAAGAGTTGGCTGCCACTGTAGCTGCCAAGAATGAAAAACTGCAAACCCTGGGGGCTAGGGCTTATCTACAACAGCAGTGATCCCTGATTCAGGTTCTAGGGAAGAACCCGAGAGTCTTGCCTTTTGCAGATCATGTCTAAAGAGGGGGAGAATGTGGCGACATTGATCGACAAAACTCACCAGCCATGTTTCCAATTGCTGCTGTTGGTTTGGGTTCACAACAGTCTTCCTAGCCGCCAAAGACCCGTGGTAGGTGATGTAACCATTATCCGTAACTACAAAATCAGCCAGCCAACCGGTGGAAGGGCGAGAGCCTCGCCAATAATTCGCAACGATGACATTGCCAAGGTATTTTTGGGCTAATTCACTAACTCGGTTCAAGTGCTCGAGGGCTTGAGCTACCGTTAAAGA
Organism: uncultured Thermosynechococcus sp.; assembly: GCF_938074695.1. Taxonomy (GTDB): domain Bacteria; phylum Cyanobacteriota; class Cyanobacteriia; order Thermosynechococcales; family Thermosynechococcaceae; genus Thermosynechococcus. The sequence continues at coordinate 126,566 of NZ_CALJEM010000020.1, read as the reverse complement.
GGGTCGCCCTTCGACAGGGAGGACTTGCTCCCCGGAAACACCTGGAGGACTCTCGGCAGGGAAGTTCATCCCCAAAATCCGCCATAGTTTTTCTTCGAGGCTTTTTAAGTACAACGATTGATAAGTGTCCTCTTCACCCCTATTGCTGAGGGAGCGGTGGAGGCGAACAATCATCTCCAGTGCTGCCAATTCTGAGGGGGCAAGGGATTCTAGGCGATTTAGAATGTCGTTCTCGCGATCGCCCACTGCTTGTTCTAAACTTTGACCTGCTAGGGCAAAAATATCCCTTTCCCGATTGAATAAACGCAGAATATAATAGCGCGTCATTGGTGTGAGCAAAGACGCCATGATTACCTTCCCCCCTTCATGAGCACACTACTTCCCATGTTAGAAGGGAGCGTCAATCCTTTTCTGCAATATCGGTATCTGTGGAGAGAGATGGAATATCTATAAATCTATACTATAAATCTATAAAAGTATAAAAGTTTCACAGTATTGAGCGGATAACCTCTGGGTAAATTGGGCTATCGGTCGGAAATTAAACTAGAATATACGTACTCAAATCCACTGTGCTGCCCTGCCGATTGCCTGCCGCCATGAACGCTTTTGCACCTAGCTTGCCAACTGATATTGAATTACCCGATTGGTTAGCGACGTGCCTGCAAAATCCAGATTCCGACAATGGAGATGGTTTAGTCTGTCGGGCGTTTCAATTTGCCTATGACTTACACAAAGGACAACAGCGCGCCTCCGGCGAACCCTATATTGCCCACCCTGTAGCTGTCGCCAGCATTTTACGGGATTTGGGGGGTGGGCCAGCACTTTTGGCGGCGGGGCTTCTCCACGACGTGATTGAGGACACGGCTGTGACGGCGGAGGAGTTGGAAGCAAATTTTGGGGCTGAGGTGCGGCGACTGGTGGAGGGGGTCACCAAGCTCTCGAAGTTTAACTTTTCCAGTAAGACGGAGCGGCAAGCGGAAAGTTTCCGACGGATGTTTTTGGCAATGGCGCAAGATATTCGCGTCATTGTGGTTAAGCTGGCCGATCGCCTGCACAATATGCGCACGCTTGAGTATCTGCCTGAGGACCGCCGCCGTGCCATTGCCCAGGAAACCCGCGATGTCTTTGCCCCTTTGGCCAACCGCTTGGGGATTTGGCGAATTAAGTGGGAACTGGAGGATTTGGCCTTTAAGTATTTGGAGCCAGAGGCCTACCGTCGCATTCAGGAACTGGTGGCTGAAAAGCGTGCCAATCGCGAAGCACAACTCCAGCAGGCGATTCAAATTCTTTACGAACGATTATCGGGGATGGGCTTTGGCTACCTAGAAATTAGTGGCCGCCCCAAACACCTCTACAGCATCTACCAAAAAATGATGCGGCAGCAAAAAGAATTCCACGAAATCTATGATGTGGCGGGTATTCGCATCCTCGTGGCCACCAAGGATGAGTGCTATCGTGCCCTAGCGGTTGTCCATGACTGTTTTCTTTCGGTGCCAGGGCGCTTTAAGGACTACATTAGTCTGCCTAAACCCAACCAGTATCAGTCCCTGCATACCGTGGTGATTGGCCTAGGAGGACGCCCCCTAGAGGTGCAAATTCGCACGCTGGAAATGCACCATGTCGCGGAGTATGGGATTGCTGCCCACTGGAAGTACAAAGAAACGGGGAATTCCCTGCCGCAGCACTGGAGTGCCCAGGATCAAAAATTCACTTGGCTACGGCAACTGTTGGATTGGCAAAATGATCTCAAGGATGCCCAGGAATACCTCGACAGCATTCGGGAGGATCTCTTTGATAAGGAGGTCTATGTCTTTACGCCCCAGGGGGATGTGCTTGCCTTGCCCCACGGGGCCACTCCCCTCGACTTTGCCTACCGGATTCATACGGATGTGGGGAATCACTGTGCCGGCGCACGAATTAATGGCCGGATGGTACCTTTGGACACGCCCTTGCGCAATGGCGACATTGTGGAGATTATTACCCAGAAAACTGCCCACCCCAGTTTAGATTGGTTGAATTTTGTTAAAACCACAACGGCTCGGAACCGCATTCGCCAGTGGTACAAGCGATCGCGCCGCAATGAAAACCTGCAGCGGGGGCGGGAACTCCTAGAGAAGGAATTGGGTAAAGCCGGTTTGGAGGCGCTTCTCAAATCACCCCAAATGCAGCAGGTAGCAGAGCGCAGCAATTATCAAAGTGTGGATGATTTGCTGGCGGCGCTTGGCTATGGTGAGATTACGCTGAATCTGGTGGTGAATCGGCTGCGGGCAATTACCCTAGCGCGTTCAGAGACAACTCCCCCCGAATTGCCTGCGGAATCTGCCTCCGTTAACCGTGTCCCCGCCACCACAAAACCCAGTGATTCTCCCATTCTGGGGGTAGAGGGGCTGGTCTATCACATTGCCGGCTGCTGCTGTCCTGTGCCCGATGAACCGATTATTGGGGTGGTGACCCTAGGAAGTCGCGGCATTTCCATTCACCGTCAAGGCTGTAGCAACCTAGAGGCTGTATCCAGCGATCGCCTGATTCCAGTAAGTTGGAATACCAACCTCAATCAACGCCGTCCCCAAACTTACCCCGTGGATGTGCAAATTGAGGTGATTGATCGAGTCGGTATTCTCAAGGATATTTTGACCCGTTTAACCGATAATCAAATCAACGTGCGGCGAGCCAATGTCCACACGGATCCGGGGCGCACGGCGATTATTGATTTGTGTATTGATATTGTGAATGCAAAGCAGTTGGAGCATATCTTGGCGCAGATTAGAAAAATCACTGATGTCCTCAACATTCGCCGCCGTCAGCAAACGGAAGTGAGTTCTTCCTAGGTGTGATTGTCTGCTCGGTGACCCCCGATTAAGGAAGAGCATTTGTGACATTACTCCTTCTGGAACCCCTCCAACAGTATCCCCCAGAAGACCTTTCCCCGACATTAGTTGCCCTGCAAGCGACGCAAAAAATCCTGCCACCTCCCCATCCGGTGTGGTTGATTTGCCCCCAGGTTTGGGATCAATTGTGCTCTGGGGTGATCCCCCTGTGGCAAGCCGCCTGCGATCGCTGGCAAGAGATGCCCCCCAATGCATCAGATCTCAAGGCACTGGCGCTGCAGATGACCCATCAATTGCCACCCTTGGATTTGGGGGAGTTAGAAACGGTTTTTGCTGCGTGTCATCACTTTTGGCAACAACAGGGGGGGGAGTCTCATCTTGTTCTCACTAGCTATCTTTGGCAAGAAACGCAGGACTTGCCTTGGAGCAGTGGCAGTGGAACGGTTTTAAGATACCCCAGTTTGCCCCTGTGTCATCAAGCCATTGAAAAGACTTTTGCCGCCCTTGTGCGAGCCAAGAATCTGTATCTCTACTGGCAGCAGGGGTGGGATTTTTGTCAAATCAAGGTGGCGATTCTGCTTTACCCCTTGAGTTCCATTGTGGCCTCCGGCTGGTGGATAGGCACTGATCCAACGTTTCGGGCGATCGCCGGCGGTGTGGCTCTGCCCCATCAAGGAATTCCCTTACCACCGAGGGGGATTGATCTGACGCCGGTGCAAGAGCAACAGTTGCAGCAGGCCTGTCGGGGGGCATCCTCTCATCTGTGGGTTTGGCATCGCAGTCAGACCCAAGTGTGGTGGGGACAGTGCCTGCCGGAGCCGCAAGGGAGAACCCTCCCCCTGAAGCCGCTGGAACGGACGCTAATTGCTGAGGGTATAGCTGCTGCGCCGGGACAAGCGATCGCCCCCGCCTTGGTGGTCACCGAGCCTTGTGCCCCCGCCGCCGTTGCCGGACGGATTTTAGTGACTAAAACCATTCCGCCCCACTGGCTGCCCCTCGTGAGCGCTGCTGTAGGCGTGATTTGTGAGCAAGGTGGGCTAACGAGTCATGGGGCAATTTTGGCACGGGAATTGGGACGGCCTGCCGTTGTCGGTGTCGCTAATGCCACGCAGCGGATCAGTTCCGGCATGACGCTGTTTCTCGATGGCCAGCGGGGCGCTATCTATCAACTGCCGTCAGAGCCGTTGCCGGTGGTGGCTACTCCCTCTCCCCAAACCGCGTCACCGCCGGCGGTGAAACGGCTGCCCTTACAAATCATGGTGAATGTCAGTCAAGTGAATGCCCTGCGGTTGTTGCCATCGCTCCCCTGTGATGGCATTGGTCTGTTGCGCTCCGAGCTGATGCTGTTTGCTTTTTTAGATCAGCGCCATCCCTGTCATTGGTTGGAGCAGGGGGAAGCGGAGCAGTTGCGCGATCGCTGGGTACAGCACCTGTGGGAATTTATGCGGGCGATCGCCCCCCGTCCCCTCTTTTACCGCACGTTGGATTTGCGGCCAGCGGATTATCGGCAACTGCTGGGGGGACATCGCTTTGAACCCGAAACGGATTGGGGGCTGCGGGGCGTCAGTCGTTATCCCCATTGTCCAGAACTGTTCCACTTGGAACTCTCGGCGCTGGCGATCGCCCACCGTTTAGAAACCTGCCCCCTGCGGATTGTGCTGCCCTTCGTGCGCAGTGTCAGCGAAGTGGTCTATTGCCAAAAAGCACTTGCAGAGCATGGCTTGACAGCGAGCGCCGGCGTGCAACTGTGGGTGATGGCGGAGGTGCCGGCCATTTTATTTTTATTGGCTGACCTTGCTCAGCTTGGGATTGCGGGAATTACAATTGGCACGAATGATCTCACGCAACTGCTGTTGGGAATTGAGCGGGAAACGGCACTGCCGGAGTTAAATGAGGATCATCCAGCCGTGCGGAGGGCGATCGCCCAACTTATTCGGGAGGCCAAAGCTCATCACTTGGGCTGTAGTCTCTGTGGAGAAGCCCCCGCCCACTATCCCCATTGGCTGCCGTGGTTAATTGACTTGGGCATTGATAGCATTTCCGTCAGCCCCGAAGTTGTCACGCAGGTTTTAGCTCAGCTTTAATTGTGGATAACTCGGTGCGATTTAGCGTATCAGGATCCTTATTTACTGCACTCGCCCCCACGGCGACTTACCGAAGATGGCGAGGTCTCTACTGAGGGCTTCCCTCAGGTCTTAGCCTCTGTCAAGGCTTTAGGGATGAATTCTGGATACCCAGAATTGGAATATTGCAACAACGGCCGCAATGATTGCCAACCGTGTCATTCAGGGGGGCATCGCTAAGTGCTGCTGATGCACGATGGCACGGAATTCAATTCCGCCATGGAAGACCACCCCCAACTCAATCCCAGTCGGCAACGAACCGTAGAGGCGCTGGATCAGATTCTTGCGGCTTACCGCGCCAAGGGCATTTCCAGCTAGGCTTTTCGTTAAAAGCCATAGTGCTCAATTGCTTCGAGAATCCCTTGGGCATAGTGGCCTTTGGCAAAGTAAATGTGGGGGCGATCGCGCAACTTTTCCAATTCAGGACTGTGATTGCCCACAACCACAGCAAGGGTATTGCCCGTTAGCATTTGCTCGTCATTGCCGGAATCCCCCGCCACTAAAAGTTTTTGTAGCGGATAGCCCCACTTGAGGGCAAGATAGCGCAGGGCATCCCCCTTAGAGGCACGCAGGGGCAAAATATCCAAAAACTGATTGTGGGAGAAAATCGGCCGGCAATGGAGCTTTTGCTGCCGTAAAAGACGCAGGACAGGGGTAATGCTGGGGAGAACCGTCGTATCTACGTTGTAACTAATTTTATGGGGGCGCTGATTTTCTGGAGGTTGTAGCGTTAACCCCGGCACCGCTGCCAAGGTGTCTTTGACCCGTTGCGGTTCCCAGCGATAGCTAATGTGCTGCTGCCAACTGGTATCAGGGACGAGATGGGGGCCGTAGTGAATTTCACTGCCGACGGCGGTAATCAACACATCAGGAATCGGTACGCCCCATTCTTGAAGGACTGCTAAGGCCAGCTCTAGGTGACGCCCCGTGGCCACGCCAAAACCGATTTCAGGACGGCGTTGCAGCAGCGTCAAGAGTTGCTCAAGGGCTTCGCGATCGCCAATCAGCGTATTGTCAATATCACTAATCAAAAGGCGTTCCAGGGTGAGCAGGCGGTTCCGCGTCAATAGGCTCGGGAATTGATTGCCTTGACACTGGCTGGGCTGCCGCTGCAAACTTAAGGCTGGCAACACCGATTTTTCCGACAGTTGATCTAGAGCCTGAAGATACCTCTCCACATGGCTGTGCCAAGAGTAGTGGGCTTGTACCCCCTTGAGGCCATTTTCTGCCCAAGCCTGCCACTGGCTCTCACTTTGGAATGCTTGATGCAGTGCAGTGCGAATCGCCTCCGGATCGAGGGCATCAAAGAGTAAACCATTGCAACAGTGACGAATAATCTCCTGCGGCCCGCCATCCGCTGTGGCCAAAATTGGCAATCCACAGGCAGCGGCTTCAATGAGCGTGAGGCCAAAGGGTTCGGTGAGGGCAGGATTGATAAACACTCCCCGTTGCTGTGCCGCCAGACGGTAGAGATCGGGGACTTCATCGCTGGTGTGGGTCTTGGGATAGGCCACTTTGCCGTAGAGGTCGTAGCGATCCACCAGCAAAAAGAGTTCGGTGAAGACTTGGCGAGGGCTGGCCTCCATCTTGCTGATATCGGTGCGATTGCCAAGAACTAAGACGAGATTCGCTTGCTCCTGTAAAAAGCGATCGCTGCCATAGACATTGAGTAGGGCGGCCACATTCTTGCGCGGTACCGGTCGGGAAAGGCAGAAGATAAAGGGTTTTTCCGGCTCGACTAAAAAGCGGCGCAATTCCTTGAGAAATGGCAAATCCTTGGCAACAGGAGCCGGATAGAAACGACTAGTGTCCACCCCCGGCGGAATCACCGCCATCCGCTTTGGGTCGTATTGATCGTAGAGACGATACTGCTCTTCCACCTCCTGATGGGTACTGGCAATAATCAGTGCAGCGCTGGCAAGGGTTTGCTCTTCGGCTTCAATGCGAGTCGTAAAGTGAAACTGCTCCTCTAGACTCTCCGGTTTATAGCCCTGGGCGAGCAACCGCCGGCGTTTGACCCGGCCGAGGGAATGCCCGGTGTGCACAAGGGGAACCCCCAACCAGCCGGCCACGCGGCAGCCCACATAACCCGCATCGGCATAGTGACTGTGGATCACATCGGGCATGCGGCCAAACTGGCGTAGATGGCGCAGCAGTTCGTCGGCAAATACATCCAAGTAGGGCCAGAGCACCTCCTTGCGTAAATAGCGGCGCGGTCCGCAGGCCAGTCGCACAATGCGAGCGCGATCGCCCAGCCATTCAATGGGTCGAGCATAGTCTGGACTGACCTTGGCATCGGCAATCAGGCGAGTCACTAAATCCACTTGGGCCACCCGGGGATGGGCTGCAAGGCTTTTTGCCAGTTCGACGACATAGCGGGTCTGTCCTCCTGTATCGGCATCGCGCCCCAATTCTAGGCGATCGCCCCGAATCAAACCATGAATACTGATGAGGACAATGTATAATCCCTCTTGCATAGCCACTCCCTTCCTTGGCGCAGGATAACCCAATTGGGGGTCATCCCCACCCTACCGAAAAACATGAGCATTGTCCAAAAAGCCATGGCGGCAATCCCCGCGGCCATTCATCTCAAGGAAGTCTCCTTTGGCTGGTCGCCAGAGGTTTTAGTGCTGGATCGGGTGTCCCTAGAAATCCCGCGGGGCCAACTGTGGATGCTCCTAGGCCGCAATGGCAGTGGCAAATCAACCCTGGTGAAGATTTTGGGGGGTCTCCTGCCGCCCCAACGGGGCGAAGTCTATGTCGAGCAGCCCCTTGGCTTTGTGTTCCAGAATCCCGATCACCAACTGGTGATGCCCAGTGTCGGTGCAGATATTGCCTTTAGTCTGAATGGCGAGGCGCTCAACTATTGGCAGGTGCGCGAACGCGTCAGTGCCGCTTTGCAAGCGGTGAATTTACAGGGACTAGAACGCCGTCCCATCTATGCCCTCAGTGGCGGCCAAAAACAGCGGGTGGCCATTGCCGGGGCGATCGCGCGCCATTGTCGAGTGCTCTTGCTCGATGAACCCACCGCCCTCCTTGACCCCGATAGTCAACGGGAACTCTTGGGCTACGTGCGCCAACTGGTCAATACCCAGGGGATGACAGCCCTTTGGGTTACCCATCGCCTCGATGAGCTGGCGCAAGCGGATGGTGCCATTGTCCTTGATCGCGGCAAAGTCATTGGCCAAGGAGCACCTACCGACATGATTCCCCTGCTGCATGCTTGAAAAGCAAGATTTGCTGAATGCTGATCTGGTGCCAAAGGCATTTCTCAACCCCCAACCCCCCTCTTTGACTGCTATGATTAAAGACTATAGATATAAGACACTGGCATAGAAATTCGCCTGTAGGATTGAATTATTGCAGTAGGAGCGATCGCCATGACTGAAACTCCCCAAACGCCACCCCCCGAAGAACCTACCGCCAAAGCCACTCGTCCCAGCCGTCGCCACAACCCACCTGATAAGGAAAATAGCGGTCAAATGGTCTCCCTTGCTGAAAAAACAGCTCTTGCCCCCGCAGGCACACCCACAGCCAGTGATATTGTGGTGTGGCAAACCTTTAATAGCGCCGGTTTACGTCCTATTGAGGCCAGTCACGTGCAAGTGGTGCACATGATCAAAGATGCCGGCGAGCGTCCCGTCCTCAGCAGTGGCCTGCAAATCTATGACCGCATTAACGCCGCCGGTATTCGCCCGATTGCGGCAACTAATTTCCGGGTGGTAGAAACCCTCAACATCATGGGGGTGCGTCCGGTGGCTGCCGATAACTTTGAAATTGTAGAAACGGTCAATTTGATGGGCATTCGTCCCATTACCACCAGTGGCCTACACATTGCTGAAACCTACTACTCAGCCGGAGAGCGTCCCATCGCCTCCAACATCATTGATGATTCCCCTACCCTCATGGGCTATTTGGACTAGGGTGGTAGTGCCGCCAATCCACTCCCATCTGAATGGCCATTGATCTCTATCGCCACCTACTGCGGCCCCTTCTCTTCTGGGGATTGCAGGCCGATCCAGAATTTCTGCACCAGCAGTTTATTTCCTTTTGTGGGTGGCTGAATCAAGAGCATGCCTTAAGCACTTGGCTACGGCAGCAACTCAAGCAACGTTATGCTCTCTCAGACCCGCGTTTAGAGCGACAAGTGTGGGGACTGCGCTTTCCCAATCCCATTGGCTTGGCAGCGGGGTTTGATAAAAATGGGGTGGCCAGCAGTGTGTGGTCAGCCTTTGGCTTTGGCTTTGCCGAGTTAGGCACCGTCACTTGGCACCCTCAACCCGGCAATTCGCGTCCGCGTCTCTTTCGCTTACCGGCTGATCTCGCTGCGATCAATCGCATGGGGTTTAATAATGCGGGCGCAGAGGCCATGGCTGCTCGGTTGGCGCGATCGCCCCAGCCGACGATTCCCATCGGTATCAATTTGGGCAAGTCAAAAATTACCCCTTTGGAATCCGCAAAAGAGGATTACCTAGCAAGTTTTCGCCGGCTCCATCCCCTGGGAGATTATTTCGTGATTAATGTCAGTTCTCCCAACACGCCGCGGTTACGGGATCTGCAAGCAAAGGAACAACTGGAACCCATTTTGGACACGCTACAAACCGCCAATTGCCCCCGCAAGCCCCTGCTCCTGAAAATTGCCCCCGACCTAAGTTGGGAGCAAATTGCGGCAATTCTTGAGCTGATTCAAACCTATGAACTCGCCGGGATTGTGGCTACCAATACCACCGTGGCACGGGAGGGGCTGAAAACCCAGATTATTCCTCAGACGGGGCGATCGCCAGCGGATGAGGCAGGAGGGCTGAGTGGCAGACCTTTGCGCGATCGCGCCACTGCCGTGATTCGCTTTATCCACAAACAGACCCAAGGTACACTGCCGATTATCGGCGTAGGGGGTATTTTTACCCCAGAGGATGTGATTGAGAAACTAGCGGCCGGTGCGACCCTGGTGCAACTTTACACCGGTTGGATCTACCAAGGGCCGAGCCTATTGCGAGAGCTACTCAAAGGACTCTTAACCCCCTCAGCCGATCAAGAGAAACCAGAGAAATAGCCTCTATGCCCTTGTCAAGGGGAGCATTCTGACTGTTAACCTTTCTATAGTATTGTCTCTATATTTTACGAAAGTATAAAAATATGACCGTTTCGCCCGAACAGGTTGACCGTATTGTTTCCAACCGGCACCACGACCCCTTTGAAATTTTGGGCTGTCACCAGATCAGTGAGAATGGCCAATCCGTATGGGCGATACGCGCCTATTTACCCAACGCCGAACGGGTGAGTGTCCTCTGTCCAGAGCTGCGGCAAGAATATCCGATGACGCCGGTTCACCACCCGCACTTTTTCGAGTGCCGCATTCCCGTGGCGGAACTGCATAATTACCAACTGAAAATCTACGAAAATGGCCACGAGCGCGTCATCTATGACCCCTATGCCTTCCGCTCCTCAAAGCTAACGGATTTTGATATTCATCTCTTTGCCGAGGGCAATCACCACCGCATCTATGAAAAACTGGGGGCACACTTGCTGACGGTGGAGGGGGTCGCGGGGGTTTATTTTGCCGTCTGGGCGCCCAATGCCCGCAATGTTTCTGTCATCGGCAACTTTAACCAGTGGGATGGGCGCAAACACCAAATGGCACGGCGGGGCAACGGCATCTGGGAGCTGTTTATCCCTGGCTTGGGGGTGGGCGAGCACTATAAGTATGAAATTAAAAATCAGGAGGGGCATATTTACGAAAAATCGGATCCCTACGGCTTTTACCAAGAACCACGCCCCAAGACCGCTTCCATTGTTACTGACTTAAATAGCTACGAATGGAACGATGATGACTGGCTGGAAAGGCGGCGCCACACCGACCCCCTCACCCAACCAATTTCCGTCTTTGAGGTGCACTTGGGATCCTGGCTTCACGCCTCAATGGAGGACCCGCCCATTGGTGCCGACGGTCAACCCCAAGAACCCGTGCAGGTGGCAGAACTCAAGCCCTGGGCACGCTTTCTCACCTATCGCGAATTGGCGGCTAAACTCATTCCCTACGTCAAGGAATTGGGCTACACCCACATTGAACTGTTGCCCATTGCCGAGCATCCCTTCGACGGCTCTTGGGGCTATCAAGTGACCGGTTACTATGCCCCCACCTCTCGCTATGGCAGTCCCCAAGACTTTATGTATTTCGTGGATCAGTGCCACCAAAACGGCATTGGCGTCATTGTCGATTGGGTACCGGGGCACTTTCCCAAGGATGGCCACGGCCTCGCCTTCTTTGATGGCACCCATCTCTACGAGCATGCGGATCCGCGCAAGGGGGAACACAAGGAATGGGGCACCCTTGTCTTTAACTATGGTCGCCACGAAGTGCGCAATTTTCTGGTGGCCAATGCCCTCTTTTGGTTTGACAAGTACCACATTGACGGTATTCGCGTGGATGCCGTGGCCTCGATGCTCTACCTTGACTACAACCGCAAGGAGGGGGAGTGGATCCCCAACGAATACGGTGGGCGGGAGAATTTAGAGGCGGCCAACTTTCTGCGCCAAGTCAACCATGTGATTTTTAGCTATTTTCCGGGGATTCTCTCGATCGCCGAGGAGTCAACGGCATGGCCGATGGTCTCTTGGCCCACCTACATGGGGGGCTTGGGCTTCAACCTGAAGTGGAATATGGGCTGGATGCACGATATTCTCGATTACTTCAGCATGGATCCGTGGTTCCGCCAGTTCCACCAAAATAACGTCACCTTTAGTATGTGGTACCACCACAGCGAGAACTTCATGTTGGCACTGTCCCACGATGAGGTAGTGCACGGCAAGGGGAGCATGATTGGCAAAATGCCCGGCGATCGCTGGCAAAAATTTGCGAACCTGCGCTGTTTGTTTGCCTACATGTTCACCCACCCCGGCAAGAAAACGATGTTTATGGGGATGGAGTTTGCCCAGTGGAGCGAGTGGAATGTCTGGAGTGATCTAGAGTGGCACCTGCTGCAATACGAACCTCATCAGCAAATTCAACGTTTCTTCAAGGATCTCAATCGCCTCTACCGTTCACAACCTGCCCTCTATACCCAAGATTTCAAACAGGAGGGTTTTGAGTGGATTGACTGTAGCGATAACCGCCATAGCGTTGTTTCCTTTATCCGTTGGGACAGGGACTATCAAGATTTTGTCGTTGTCGTCTGTAACTTTACACCGCAGCCCCATAGCCACTACCGCATTGGCGTACCTGAGCATGGGTTTTACCGCGAACTGTTTAACAGCGATGCCCGTGAGTACGGCGGCAGCAATATGGGTAACTTGGGCGGCAAATGGGCCGATGAATGGCCCTACCACAATCGCCGTTACTCCCTAGATCTCTGTTTGCCCCCCTTGGCGGTGCTGATCTTGAAACTGGATCGAGAGAAGACAGCGGCAGAGCGGGCACGCTATAACCTGAATTCTAATTCTTAGGTCTCAAGAATCCCCGTTTGCACTTGCCACAGGCCGTAATAAACTCCCTGCTGAGCAAGGAGTGCCTCGTGGGTACCCTGTTCCACAATTTCACCGTGCTCAAGGACATAGATGCAGTCGGCATGGCGGATTGTGGAGAGGCGGTGGGCAATGGCAATGGTGGTACGATGTGCCGTGATGTGGGCTAGGGATCGCTGGATGGCGGCTTCGGTTTCGTTGTCCACTGCCGATGTGGCCTCATCCAAAACAAGAATTGGCGGGTCTTTGAGAAGGGCACGGGCGATCGCCAGCCGTTGCCGCTGACCGCCAGAGAGTTTTTGTCCCCGCTCGCCCACCACTGTGTCATAGCCTTGGGGGAGTTCCCGGATAAATTCGTGGGCTTCAGCCAGCTTTGCCGCGTGGACGACGTCAGCAAGGGTTGCCCCCGGACTGCCATAGGCAATGTTTTCAAAGACGGTGCCGTGAAAGAGAAAGACCTCTTGACTCACCCAGCCAATGGCAGCACGCAAGTCCCGCAGCCGATACTCCCGAATATCCACCCCATCAATGAGGATGCGCCCCTGCTGCATCTCGTAAAAGCGCAGTAGCAATTTCACGAGGGTACTTTTACCGGATCCCGTGGCGCCGACAATGGCGATCGTCTGACCCGCAGGGACGTGTAAACTGACATTTTTTAGCACGGAGGCGCGGCCGGCATAGGCAAAGCTGATGGCTTCAAAGCGCACCTCTCCTTTAACATGGCGCGGATTAAGGGGGCGATCGCCCGTGGGAATGGCAATCGGTGTTTCCAGCAAATTCAGCACCCGCTGGGTTGAAGCCATAGCGCGCTGGTACTGATCTAGGGTTTCTCCCAAACGGGTTAGGGGCCAGAGCAGCCGTTGAATCAGATAGACCATTGTGCTGTAGGCACCCACATCCAAGCGCCCTTGAAAAGCGGCAAAGCCTCCCAACACCAGCGTTCCCGTAAACCCAAAGAGAATCACAAAGCGAATCAGGGGAATATAGGCCGCACTCAGCCGAATGGCGCGGCGATTGCTCTGTTGATAGGCTTCACTCTCTCGGCGCAGGCGCTCCAATTCATAGGCTTCAGCAGTAAAGCTCTTGATGGTTTGAATCCCCGTGATATTGTTGGCTAGGCGTTCATTGAGGCGTCCCGCCTTTTCCCGCACATCGGCATAGCGAGGGGCAAGCCGCCGCTGAAAGAGCACTGATCCCCAAAGAATCACAGGCATGGGCAGCATGCCCCAGAGAGCCACACTTGGCGCTAAATAAAAGAAAATCCCGCCAATAACAAGAACTGTGGTTGTTACTTGTAGAACTTCATTGGCACCGCCGTCTAAAAATCGCTCCAGTTGGTTAATGTCATCGTTGAGAATCGAGAGCAACACCCCACTGCTGCGCTCCTCAAAAAAGGCCAAGTCCATTTCCTGGACATGGGCATAGGCCTCAAGGCGCAAATCGTGTTGAATCTGCTGGGCTAAGTTGCGCCAACTGCGGGCATAGGCATACTCAAAGAGCGACTCCAAGCTCCAGATCACAAACGAAAGACCCGCCAAGGCCAACAGTTGCTGCTCAAAGGTTCTTAGCCCCCAGCGGGCAAAGAGGGAATCCTGCCGCTTCACCACTAAGTCCACGGCAATGCCAATCAAAACCGGGGGAGCAAGATCAAAAATTTTATTCAGAACGGAGTAAAGGGAGGCATGCCCCACTTGGCGTTGGTAGCGTTGGCTGTGCTTCAGAAGTCGTAGAAATGGATGCAAGGCTTCTTGGCCTCCCCAAAGTGCAGGATGATTGCAGGCAGGCGGTTGACTTGCCTAATTCTTAAGATAAGCTAAAGAATTGCTCCCTGGGAGAGTTGCCCACCCGACCGTATTTCCTGCATCTCAAACGGAGGCTTTCCCTGCCTCCTGAATCGGTACCCACTCGGTATGGAAGGTTCCGGGTTTATCAATTCGCTCGTAGGTGTGCGCCCCAAAGAAGTCCCGCTGCGCTTGGGTGAGATTTTGCGGCAGGCGATCGCGCCGATAGCTATCGAAGTACTCCAGCGATGCGCCAAAGGCCGGCACGGCAATCCCCGCACGGGTCGCCTCCACCAAGACCTCCCGCCACGCCGCCTGCTTATCGAGGATTGTTTGGCGAAACTCGGGCGCCAGCAGTAGATTGGCCAGTTGGGGATTTTCGCTGTAGGCCCGCTTGATCTTATCCAAGAAGCCAGCCCGAATAATACAGCCCCCCTTCCAGATGCGGGCAATCTCGCTCAGGTTGAGTTGGTTGTCAAACAGTTCCTGCGAGCCTTTGGCAATCAGAGCCATCCCTTGGGCATAGGAGCAGATTTTTGAGCAGTAGAGGGCATCACGAATTTTGCCGATGAATTCTTCGGTATTGCCGCCAAAGTGCACCGCAGGGCCGGAAAGGACTTGGGCAGCCGCCATCCGTTCGGCTTTGATTGACGACATAATGCGGGCATTTACAGCAGCGGCAATGGTTGGAATAGCCACCCCCATTTCTAGGGCACTTTCCACCGTCCAGCGACCGGTTCCCTTTTGACCAGCGGCATCCACAATCACCTCCACAAGGGGCAGATGGGTTTCCGAATCAATATAAGTGAAAATCTGGCTGGTAATTTCAATCAAAAATGAGTTGAGTTCGGGGGTTTCATTCCAACTTTTGAAGACCTCATGGAGTTGCTGATGATTGAGGCCAAGGAGGTTTTTCAGTAGGTCATAGGCTTCGGCAATGAGCTGCATATCGCCATACTCAATGCCGTTGTGCACCATCTTGACAAAGTGACCTGACCCCCCCGGTCCAATGTAGGTAACACAAGGCCCATCATCCCCTTGGGCGGCAATTTTGGTCAGGATGGGTTCAAGGGCTTGGTAGGCCTCACGACTACCGCCGGGCATAAGACTGGGACCATTGAGGGCACCTGCTTCACCACCGCTGACCCCCATCCCAAAGAAACACAGTCCTGCCGCCTCCATTTCCGCAACGCGGCGTTCGGTATCCGTATAGAGAGAGTTGCCGCCATCAATGAGGATGTCGCCGGGTTCAAGGAGTGGCTTCAGTTGCTGGATGAGATCATCTACGGGTTTGCCGGCTTTGACCATCGCCAAAATGCGGCGGGGACGCGACAGGGAGGCAACGAATTCCTCCAGACTATAGGTGGCCTTAAAGCGGCGGCCTGCGGCGCGTTCAGCCATGAAAGCCTCGGTGCGGCTGGGGGTGCGATTGTAAACCGCCACTGAGAATCCATTTCGCTCCACGTTGAGGGCAAGGTT
Source organism: uncultured Thermosynechococcus sp. (assembly GCF_938074695.1). GTDB lineage: Bacteria > Cyanobacteriota > Cyanobacteriia > Thermosynechococcales > Thermosynechococcaceae > Thermosynechococcus. The sequence goes on along the minus strand of NZ_CALJEM010000020.1, from coordinate 110,894 downwards.
TTCCCCCATGACGGCAAGGCCAATAACGCCAAAATCTTGCTGTGACATACATCCGTCCTGCAATGGCAAGGATCACTTCCACCATAGCGGCAAGGTCAGCCAGAGGAATGGAAGAAGGTATTAACTTTTAGGCCAACCCCACGAGTTTTTCGCTCAACTCCCAAAGACGGCGGGCTTTTTGCTCATCACTGCCCTCCGCCGAGAGTTCTTGGACAAAGGCTTTGCGGCCTTCTTTTTGGCGGTTACCCCAGCTCCAGTGCACCCCCGACTGGCGAAACTCGGGGTCTGCCACCACCATTGCGACGCGCTCACCTGCCAATTCTTGGCTGACATAGCCACCAGTAATGTATTTCTGAAAGAGGGGAAAAAGCTTCTGAAAAAGGGGAAAATGGTTGCGAAACAAGGGAGTATCCGCTACGCAGCCAGGGTACAAAGAGCTAAAGACAATCCCCGTCGAATCATGGAAGCGGCGATGCAGTTCCCGCGCCGTCAGCATATTGCACAGTTTACTGTCTTTGTAGGCTTTGCCAGACTTAAAGGGCTTGCCGTTAATCATGGCAATGGGTTTCTTGAAGCCCTGCTCAAAGCCTTCAAGGTTGCCCAAATCAGGCGGAGCAGGAATGGGGATTTTACCGCCAAATTCTTTGCGGTTGGCGGTCACCGTGCCGAGAATCACCAAGCGCTTATCGCTTTCGGGGGAGTTTTTCAAATCCTCAAGGAGGAGGTTGGCTAAAAGAAAATGCCCCAAGTGATTGGTAGCCACAGTGAGTTCGTAGCCATCCATACTGTAAAGAGGCTCCTTGAGCAGGGGATAATAGACGGCGGCATTGCAGACAAGGGCACGCAAGGGGCGATTCAATGCCCGAAACGACTCGACAAAGCCGCGCACACTGGCCAACGAGGACAAGTCCAAATGCAAAATCGTGTAGGCCTCCGGCGGAAGCTGAATGTCTTTGGCGGCTTGCTCTGCTTTCTCAAGATTGCGGCAGGCCATCACAACGTGCCAGCCCCGATTGGCTAAGGCTTTGGTGGCATACAATCCAACTCCAGAGGAGGCACCTGTAATAATAACCGTTGGGCGTGGCTGATCACTCATAGGTTCTGTGGCATACCTGTGGTAACGTCGCTACTGATCCTGCCATAGAAGCGATCGCCCCCTAGCTGCACCCCCCGCGATCCTTTACAGTGACTTAATAAATAGACTCGATAGTTAATCAAGTTTTGTATCTAGTTTGTTTCTCCCCTATTTTCAGGATTAACCCAACTCTATGACTATCTCCCACCCCTTGCCACTGTGGCTGCGCAAACCCCTTGGCAAAGCCAGTGAACTCTCTACGGTTCAACGCCTCGTGCGCCACTATGGCATTCACACCATCTGTGAAGAGGGGCGCTGTCCGAATCGCGGTGAATGCTATGCCCAAAAAACCGCCACCTTTTTACTTTTGGGTGCTACCTGCACCCGTGCCTGTGCCTTCTGTCAAGTGGAGAAGGGGCGTGCGCCGGCTGCGGTTGATCCGGAAGAACCTGCAAAAATTGCTGCTGCTGTGGCTGCCTTGGGATTGCGCTATGTGGTGTTAACCTCTGTGGCACGGGATGACTTACCCGATCAGGGCGCAGGTCAATTTGTCGCTACCATGGAGGCGATTCGCCACCGCTGCCCTGGCACCGAAATTGAGGTTCTTACCCCTGACTTTCGCATGGATCGGGGTCGGCTGTCCCAACGGGACTGCATTGCCCAAATTGTGGCCGCACAACCGGCCTGCTACAACCACAACCTTGAAACTGTGCGCCGCCTTCAAGGCCCTGTGCGACGGGGTGCCACCTATGAGAGTTCACTGCGGGTTTTGGCAACCGTTAAAGAACTTAACCCCGATATTCCCACTAAATCGGGACTCATGCTGGGCTTAGGGGAAACCGAGGCAGAAGTGATTGAAACCTTAAAAGATTTACGAGCGGTAGGGTGCGATCGCCTGACTTTGGGACAATATTTGCCCCCCTCCTTGAATCACTTGCCGGTGGTGAAGTATTGGACTCCCGAAGAATTTAACACCTTGGGCAATATTGCACAGGAACTTGGATTTTCCCATGTGCGTTCAGGTCCTCTTGTACGCAGTTCCTACCATGCCGCAGACGTTGCCCCAACCCAAAAAGCGGGATAGGCACTGCTAGTTTCTCGTTCCTACCGCTCAGTTGACGGCTCACTCAGGGAAGTACTTACCCCTTGTAGTCACCATCACGGCTCCCCGCTCACGAATCAACTCCTTGGCTGCACGCTCAACGCGATAGCCAAAAAACAAGGGGTGAATTTCCTCAGTTGCTGTCACTTGAGCCACCAGATTCAAAAACCGCTCCACCTCTGATTCGGTGATATTGCTTTTGACTTCCCCCAGCACCAGAAGTGGCTCTCCATGAATTTGGCCACGGATGACTAAATCAAATTCATACTCTCCATTGCGCAGAGGTAGGGTGTCTCGGTCACAAAATTCAATTTCCATGCCCCAGCGATACTCTAGAATTTCGGGTACCACTTCCAGCGCAAGGTCTTCCAGCGACCCACCCAAGGCTTCACTGAGGCCGCCCACTTGGCGTGCGAGTTGTCTCACCGCTCGTTCTGTGCGCTCTTGCGCCGCGGCCAGTTGATCTACTCGTTCTTCGGTGCGCTTTTGTGCTGCCGCCAGTTCTTCGACTCGTTCTTCAGTGCGTTTTTGGGCTTGGGCAAGTTCTGCGACTCGTTCTTCGGTGCGCTTCTGAGCCTCAGCTAGTTCTGCAACGGTCACCGTCAGTTGATCTACTCGTTCTTCGGTGCGCTTCTGAGCTTGAGCCAAATCCGCCACAATTGACTTTAGCTCGTTGAAGTCCTTGGCCTTGACCAAATCATCATAGGCCTCGCGGATCACTTCCGCCAATAGGTGCGCTTGTTCGGGAGGAAACGCCGCCCGCAGTTTTTCTTCGAGGACAGAGGTCATTACGTTTAGAACGTTTAGAGTGGTGAATTGCGGCTGTACTCTACATTCTAACGACTAAACAATGCCTCCTTGGTTTTCACAGATTTTCTCAGGAAAGCTCCTCCAACCTCAGAAGCCTCATGGATACCCTATTCACTCAGGAAAGTATTTGCCCCTTGTGGTGACCATCACGGCTCCCCGCTCACGAATCAACTCCTTGGCAGCTCGTTCAACGCGATAGCCAAAAAACAGAGGGCGAATTTCCTCAGTCGCTGTTACTTGAGCCACCAGATTCAAAAATCGCTCCACCTCTGATTCGGTGATGTTGCTTTTGACTTCGCCGAGTACCAGTACTGGTCGTCTCTCGACTTGACCACGAATCACTAAGTCAAACTCATACTCTCCGTTGCGGAGGGGCAGTGTATCCCGCTCACAGAATTCGATTTCCATGCCCCAGCGATACTCAAGGATCTCGGGCACCACTTCCAAAGCGAGGTCTTCGAGGGAGCCACCAAGGGCTTCACTGAGTCCGCCCACTTGGCGAGCCAGTTGCCTCACAGCGCGTTCGGTCCGCTCCTGCGCCGCAGCCAGTTGGTCAACTCGTTCTTCGGTGCGTTTCTGGGCTTGAGCGAGTTCTTCGACAGCAAGGGCTAGTCGGTCAACTCGTTCTTCGGTGCGTTTCTGGGCTTGAGCGAGTTCTTCGACAGCAAGGGCTAGTCGGTCAACCCGTTCTTCGGTGCGCTTTTGGGCTTGAGCCAGTTCACCAACGATGGACTTCAGCTCGCTGAAGTCTCTGGCTTTCACCAAGTCGTTGTAGGCTTCATGGATGACTTCCGCCAGCAAATGTGCCTGTTCTGGGGGAAACGCTGCCCGCAGTTTTTCTTCAAGCAGAGAGGTCATTGCATCTAAAGTTATGGATTGCGGCCGTACTCTCCATTCTAGCGACTAGACGATGCCTCCTTGCTTTCCACGCCCTCTCTCAGAAAGGCTCCTTGGGCACAGTTCCTACTCTGTCAGTGAGGCAGTCTAGCCATTTTAAGCGTCAACAAATCGAAACAAAATGTTTGACGAACCAAGGGGTACATGGCTATACTCCTACACACTGAGCTGTATTGTTAAGCTGAATACTAGGTGAAGAGTAGAACGAGTTGATCGCCCTACTTAGCCTAGGCTCTCGTAAGTGAGGAGTAACGTGATGAAAAAGACTTACCTGCTAGCGGGTGGCTTGAGCCTACTGGGTGTAGTCGTAGGGGCTAATATTGCTACCGCCAATGAACCTACCAACTTTGAAAACCTGATTGCTGCTGAACCACAACATCTCCAAGTTTCTGAAGCACCGCCTGCTGCCAATACCATTGCAGATGCTTCTAGTATCATTACCTCTGTTAATCAGCTTTTGGCCAACCAAGAATCCATGGGGCAAGTGACCTCTGTCTCCCAGCTTTCTGATGTTCGCCCCACTGACTGGGCCTACCAAGCCTTGGCCTCCCTGGTTGAGAAATACGGCTGCATTGCGGGTTATCCCGATGGCACCTTTCGGGGCAACCGTGCCGCCACCCGTTATGAAATGGCAGCAGCCCTCAATGCCTGCTTGGATGTCATTAGTGACCGCTTTGCCACGAAGGAAGACTTGGCAACCTTGCAAAAGCTCATGGATGAGTTTAAGGCTGAACTCACCACCCTACGCGGTCGCGTGGATAAGCTTGAAGCTCGCACCGCCAAGCTGGAAGCCCAGCAGTTCTCCACAACCACAAAATTAACAGGCACAGTGGTGATGTCCGTGCAATATGGCGGCCGTCCTAGCAGTCCGAATCCTTCTGTGAGTCCTGTTGTTGGAATTGCTCCTGCTAACACAAACCCCACTGTCATTGCTGCTGCGATTCTGAATCTAAACACCAGCTTCACTGGCACTGACCTATTGCAAACAAGCCTCTCTACAGGCAATGGGGGTCGTGATGCCATTAGCACCTATGAGATAGGATTGCAGACAGACTCGACTCTACATAATCCCCCTGATTTGCCACTTCCCTACTTTAGTCCTAGTAATTACGCTTGGTCTGGTTATGGACCGACAGTTGAGCTGGAGCGTTTGGCCTACAGCTTCAAGCCTACTCGAGATATTACAGTCACCGCAGGGTCTCTGTTTTACCCCAGTGATATTATTGACAAGAATAGCTGGGCAAACGATGAGGCCAGTGACTTTGGTACATACTTTTTCCTCAATAACCCCTTCATTGTTCCCTACGCCCTGAAAGACTTGGGCGGGGCGGGCGCTGCCATTGAATGGAACCCCAAGGAAGGCCCCTTTACTGTCCGTGCCCTTTATCTTGCAGGCGAAGCAGATCGGGCAGCTGCAGGGATTGCTCCACCAAGTCCGGGGGGTGGATTTGGCGGTGATCCTTTCCAAACCTCGCTAGAGCTAGAGTATGCCAATAAGTTTGGTGGTGGCAAAAACAGTTATGCTGTTCGGCTGCAGGGTACCTATTCTAAAACCTATGGCATTGAAGCTCGAGCAGCGGGGATTAACTTTGAGCTGAATCTGGATCGCTTAGGTATTTTTGGCCGAGCAGGTGTTGCCAGTATTCCAGGTGGTTACTTTCCGGGTGTGTCACCTCTTCCCTACTCTGTTCTTGGTGTACCTGATGCTGGTATGACGGCCTACAATTTCATGGCCGGTATTGGCTACAAAGATCTGCTTGTACCGGGGTCTGTTCTAGCTGTTGCTGCGGGAGCACCGTTCATTAACAGTGCTCCCAATTTGGGCTTCATCAATAATGCTAATCAAGTCAACGTAGAGGCCTTCTACAAATTTCCCATCAGTGACAACATCAGCATCACGCCGATCTTTACGGCAATCATCAACCCCAATAATACTAATGGGGGTGGTGTAATCTCCGGTCAGCCGATTCTCCAAGGCGTGATTCGTACGACGTTTACGTTCTAGCGTTAGTAAGTTCACCCCGATCTTGAGTCCCTCTCCCCAGTGGAGGGGGATTTTTTATGGACTTTACTATTCTTTGTAAAAGTCATTAACTTCTCTGAAGTTTTCTTTCATCTTTTCGCTGATATTAATGAGTACATGGTATTCTTAAGCACATCTCACTTAAGGGTCGATCAAGAACTCAACTAGTGACTGTCAAAATTACTAGCTGCTGCTGGAGTTTCACGAGGCTTCGGGGGGGGTAGCGGCTTGGAGGTTGATATGATGACATCAGATCGCGGTTTCAGTGCCGGGGGAACACCGCAATTGGTAGAAACACTTCACCCTGAGTCATTGCTTCAGCAACTTAGCACTTCGAGAGGGACAGGGTGTTTCAAGGTTAGTGTTCAACAGCAACAGTGGTTCCTCTACTTTGCTCAGGGGAAGTTGATTTATGCTACCCACACGATTGAGCCGGGCGATCGCTTTGAGCGCCATCTTCGGCAACTGAGCTATACGGTTCCTAGCCTCAATCGCGAGTTGCGTGTCCAAGTACAACAGCGATGGGAACAGGCCAATACCCCAACCCCCATCTATGAGTATGAGAGTCTGTGCTGGTTGCTTACTCAGCACATCATTACCCCAGAGCAGTTTAGCCAGTTGGTGGAGGGGCTGATCGTTGAAGTCCTAGAGTCGTTTTTATATCTCAAAAGTGGTCATCACCAGTTAGTGCCTTATGTGGAGGTGCCGATTGTCAATCGCTTTGACCCCAGCCGACTCATTCAGCAGTGTAAGTCGCAAATTCAGCAATGGCTGAGCCTTGGCCACAAAATTGTTTCTCCTTTCCAGCGCCCGTACTTCTTTAGGAGTGCTCAACTCAATTTAACCCCAGAACAGCAGCAACGCCTGGGGTCTATGCTACGGGGTTTTAGCTTTCGCCATTTGGCAGTGCTTCTCAACCAAAATGAAATTACCTTGGTGCGTAGCCTTTTGCCGTTAATTGAGAAGGGAGCCGTAGTCGTTCGGGAGCCGCAACACCCCTTTGATTTGCTGCCCAGTTTTGATACCAGTTTGTGGCAGGAAACTGCGCCCGCAGTGGCAGAGGAAAGTGGTGATTTAGGCAGTGGCTTCTTCACTTCCAAAGTGCCCAACCGCACCTATCGGATTGTCTGTATTGATGACAGTCCGGCCATGCTCAATGAAATTAAGCGGTTTTTGGCGGATGATGCCTTTGAAGTGATTGCCCTCAATGATTCTGTGAAAGCCCTCATGGAGGTGATGCGTCTCAACCCAGATCTCATCCTGCTGGATGTGGGGATGCCCAATATTGACGGTTATAAGTTTTGTAAAGTTATTCGCAACCATGAACGCTTTAAGTCAGTACCCATCATTATGGTGACGGGTAACACAGGACTCATTGATCGCGATAGAGCACGCCTTGTGGGGGCGACGGACTACATGACGAAACCGTTTACCCAAGAGGCGCTGCTCAAAATGGTCTTTCGCTATTTGAGCTAGGACGCAGTATATTGGCATTTGCGCGCACCAACCTGAATAGGGCGGAAGTCGAGGAGAAGAGATGACGAAGGTTTTAGTTGTGGAAGATGTGCCCTCGGAAATGACTCTCATCAGTTCATTCCTCAAGGAAGCCGGCTACACGGTCATTGAGGCACTGGGGGCAAAGGAAGCGCTGGAAAAGGTCAGCCAACACAAACCCGATGTGGTGGTTACCGATGTGGTAATGCCGGAGATGAGTGGCTTTGAACTGTGCCGTGCGCTCAAGAAAAATCCGGAAACGGAAAAACTACCGGTCGTGGTCTGTAGCTCTAAAAACCAAGAATTAGACCGCCTGTGGGCAATGAAACAAGGAGCAGATGCCTATGTCACCAAGCCCTTTAATCGTGAAGATTTGCTACGAGCCGTGAAGTCGGTGGTGATCTCATGATGGCAGAAGCAGGACTTTGGCAAGAGAGTGAGCGCAGACAAGATCAGCGGCAAAATGTCCCCTACCTGCGCTTGATCCTTCACCGAGAATTGACGGCTCTGCTGCCAATGGGGGAGATTCGGCAGGTGTTAGTGATTTCGCCGCAACAGCTGACGGTGATTCCCAATATGCCTGCGGTGGTCATGGGACTACTGAACTTTCGCAACCGGGTTGTTTGGGTGTTTGACTTAGCCCTTTTGCTGAATCTCGATCCGCTGCAGGAAAGTTCACTCCTCACGATTGTTGTACTGCAAACCTCAAAGGGACACTTGGCACTGGCGCTCTCCCAAGTGGGCGGTGTTGCTCGTCTTTCTGAGAGTTTGATTCAATCGCCTGTGGGTACAATGAGTGCAGCGCTGGTTCCCTATGTAAAGGGCTGTTGTCGTCTGGAGGAAGGAATCTTCTATATCCTCGATGGAGAGGCGATCGCCGAGCATTGCTGGGCCAATTGTGTTCGCTAGACTGATTCTTCATACCACTGGGATAGGTAAACAATGACTACTGCTAAACCGCCAATTGATCTGCCGCCTTTGCCCCCTTCGGTATTGAACTACCAACTGCCTCCCGTAGAGGAGAAAAAAGCAACAACCAATGGCAAATCCCCTGAACAACCCTTGTCGCCACCTCCTCCACGCCGCAAATTGTGGGGGCTACGTCCGAAACTGATTACCAGTGCAGTTGCCCTTGCAACCCTGCCTATGATTGCCGTGGGCTTGGCGGCGAATCAAGTGGCGCGTCGGCAATTGATGGAGCAAGTCTTGCAACTTCAGCAGCAGGAAGTCAGTAGTGCAGCGCTTCAGTTTGATAACTATCTGCGCGATCGGCGAGGGGATGCGCGAGTTTTGGCATCTGTCTTGAATAATCGCTACAGCAGTGAGATCCAGCGGCGCGATCGCGCCCAATTGCAAGCGGTCTTGGATCAGTTTCTTGATGCCTATGTCGCCTATGACAGTGCAGCAATTATTGCCAATAATGGCCAAGGAACGATTATCGCTCAATCCTCAGCAGGAAATCGCCTTCCGAACAATATTCTTCAAAATCAAGAGTACTTTAAGCTCGCGATCCAAACGCGGGGGGTAGTTTTAACGATTGAACCAACCCTCTCGCTACCAGATCGCCCCTTAGGCATGTTTTTGGCGGTGCCACTGATTAATCCCCAGAGCAAACAAATTATAGCGGTGCTGCGGTTGAGGGTACCGAAAGGTAGTGTTCAGCAATTTCTGAAAGTCTACGCTCGCAACCGACAACAGAGTTTTTACCTCGTGACACCTGAGGGAACGATTTTTACAGCATCAATTCCAGAATTAAATGGAAAGCCTCTAGAAGAGATTTTTCCCAAGTTAGCTCAGCAAAGGGAAAATAAGCCAGCTAGTGCATTGATAGAGCGACGCCGCTTCGATGGTGAGTCCCAGATTCTCAGCTACAAAAGTGTTTCACAGCCGTTTGCCTTAATCATTCTTGGTACAGATCAAGCCTACGCCCTCAAGCCGCTGCAAAACCTGACTTGGGCACTGTTATCAGGGGTTATTGTCGCAGCTGTTGTTGCCGGAGCAATCGCAATCTATCTTAGCGATCGCGCAATTCAACCCCTCTTGGGAGCTACTAAGGCAGTGACGAGAATCGGTGAAGGAGATCTACAAACCCGCCTGCCGGTGGCAGGGGATGATGAGTTAGCTACTCTCAGCCGCACGATTAACCAGATGGCTGAGCAGTTAGAACAATCCCTGACAGAAGCTCACCTCTCTGCCCAGCGCGCCCATCAATTGCGCGATAGTCTCTTCCGCCTAACCCAGCAGAGCGATCGCCGGCAGATTCTTGATAATCTCGTTAACGAGGGTCGCCATCTTTTGGGGTGCGATCGCGTCATTTTCTACGAGTTTAATGAAAACTTTGTGGGCCGCGTGGTGGCTGAATCGGTCGCCGAGGGTTGGCCAAAGGCTCTAGAGAAAGTCATTGATGACCCCTGCTTCCGGCAAAATTGGGTTGACGCCTACACCAAAGGGCGCGTCCAAGCCACCCCAGATATTTTGAATGCCGGTCTAACGGAGTGCCACCTCAAACAACTCGCCCCCCTAAAGGTGCGAGCCAATCTCGTCGTTCCCGTGCTAGTAGAGAAAAAACTGGTCGCGCTTTTAATTGCCCATCAGTGCAGTGAGCCGCGCCAGTGGCAACAGTCAGAAATTGATGCCTTTCTCCAGTTGGCCAACCAAGGAGGACTGGTGCTGGAGCGCAATAAGCTCTTTGAGCAAACGACTGCGGCTCAAAAAGAAGCGGAACGCCTGGCCCAAGAGCAACAGCAACGCACTGAACGCATCCAAATGCAGTTGATTAACCTGCTCACGGAAGTGGAAGCTGCCTCGAAAGGGGATTTGACGGTGCGCGCCGACATCACCGCCGATGAAATTGGTACCGTTGCCGACATTTTCAACTCCCTCATTGAAAGTCTGCGGGAGGTGGTTATCCAGGTAAAAGCAACAACGGAAAGAGTCAACACTGCCCTCTTAGCAGATGAGACAGCCATGACGGGGCTGGCGGAAGAATCCCTGCGGCAAGCCAAGAAAGTGAATCGGATGCTGGAGGCCGTTGAGGCGATGTCGGTTTCTATTGAATCCGTGGCCAATAGTGCCAACGAAGCCGCAGAAGTGGCGCGTAAAGCCGCCGAACGTGCCCTCGCCAGCGGTGAAACAATGGATGCCACTGTAGATAGTATTCTCCATCTGCGGGAAACTGTGGCTGAAACCGCTAAAAAAGTGAAGCGATTGGGCGAATCCTCGCAGCAGATTTCAAAAGTGATTTCCCTAATTAACCAAATTGCCCTGCAAACGAACCTCTTGGCCATTAATGCCAGTATTGAGGCGGCTCGTGCCGGTGAAGAGGGGCGAGGCTTTGCTGTGGTTGCCGAAGAGGTGGGTGAACTAGCGGCGCGATCGGCAGCCGCGACTCGTGAAATTGAGCAAATCGTGGAAACCATTCAGCAGGAGACCCACGAGGTAGTGAGTGCCATGGAAATCGGTACAGCTCAGGTGGTTGAAGGCACGCGCCTTGTGGAGGTAACCAAGCAGAACCTCGAAGAAATTGTGCAAGTGTCGCAGCACATTGACGAACTGGTGCAGTCCATTTCCCAAGCCACTGTCTCCCAAGCCCGCACCTCCAACACCGTCAATACACTCATGAAAGACTTTGCCAAGGTCTCCGAGGGCATGTCTGCTACGTCCAAGCAGATTTCTGAGTCTCTGCAAGCCACAGTGGACATGGCTCAGGAACTACAAAACTCGGTCAACATCTTTAAGGTGACTCCTGAGGGATAACCATGCCCGAACCCAGTGCCGAGGAAGCCATCCGCCTCCAGTTTCTCGAGGAAGCTCAGGACTACCTGCAAACCATCGAAGCAGGAATACTGCAATTGTCTCACCAGCCGGCAGTGATGGATAGCGTGCTGCGGGCGGCTCACTCTATCAAAGGGGGCGCAGCCATGATGGGCTTTATGTCCCTCAGTGAACTGGCGCATCGCCTTGAGGATTTCTTCAAGGTTTTGAAAGCGCGCCCCTGCGAAGATGGGGAGGTGCAACATCTGCTGCTTCGGGCAGTGGATCAACTGCAAGTAATGATTACCCTCAATCGCCAAGGGGTTGAACCCAATGAGGGTTGGTGGCGCACCCAAGTGGAGCCGCTTTTGAATGAGTTGCAGGGACGGCTAGGGGATCCCACGGCGGAGGATGATTTGGCGCTGCTCAGCGGCGATGATGGCCAGCAGATGCGGGTCATGCTCTTTGAAACAGAGGTGGAGGCCTGCTTGCAACGACTGGAGACGGTGCTGCAAACCCCCGGACAGCCTTGCCTCAAGGAGGAGCTGGCGATCGCTGCCCAAGAACTGGAAGGCCTGGGGCAAATGCTCGAGCTGCCTCAATTTGCTGAATTCTGTGCCTCCGTCAGTGCCTATCTGCAACAACCCAACTGTGATGTGAGCCAAGCCGCTGCCCACATTATCCAGCAATGGCGCCGCTGCCAAGCCCTCGTGATCACCGGTCAACTGGAGGCTCTGCCCACGCGCTTGGAAACCCCTGAAACCGGTGACGAGGAGCAAACCATTATTGATTTACCGCCGGCAGACCTGAATCAAGAACTAGGGGTCGAGGACTTTGCCGGTGCTGACATTGAATCTTTCTCCTTTCAGGATTTATTGACCTCCGCCCCAGAGGCTGAGCCAACCCCCTTGGCTCCCCAGCCCCAAACCCCAGAACCCAAGGAAATGACCGTGCGGGTGCCGGGGCATCAGTTGGATCAACTCAGTGATCTGATGGGGGAGTTACTCATTGAGTGTAATGGTTTGGATTTGCAACGGGAACGGCTCCACAACCTGCTGGCAGCTCTCAAGGAAAAAGTGCGCGCCCTTGAGCGAGCCAACTTTCGCCTACGCACAGAGTATGACCGTGTCAGTGCCCCCCATCACTTCAATCCCCAAAGTCAGCATGGGTTCGATGTTCTTGAATTCGATCGCTACACCGACGTGCATCTGCTTTCCCAGGAAGTGATGGAAACCATTGTCCAAGTGCAGGAAATCACCAGCGATTTGGAATTGAGCCTAGGGGATACCGAACGCAGCAGCCGCGATCTAAACCGCACTGCCAAGCAACTGCAAGCTTGCTTTACCCAAGTGCGGATGCGCCCCTTTGCGGATTTGGCCAACCGCTATCCTCGACTGATTAGGGAGTTAAGCCGCGAGCATGGCAAAAAGGTCAACTTAGTCATCGAGGGCAGTCATATTCTCATTGACCGTACTGTGTTGAGTGTGCTGGCGGATCCCCTGTTGCACCTTGTCCGCAATGCTTTTGATCATGGGATTGAACCAACCGAAGAACGTCAAGCCCTTGGTAAACCCGCAGTGGGAACCATTACCCTGAAGGCGGCCTATCGCGGCAATCAAACCGTCATCACTGTGGCGGATGATGGTCGAGGTCTCAATCCAGAGAAAATTCGCCAAACGGCACGGCGATTGGGCTTAGCACGGGACTGGTTAGAAACAGCCAGCGATCGCGACCTCTGGCAACTGATTTTTGAGCCGGGCTTCTCAACCGCTTCACAGGTGACTAGTCTCTCTGGGCGTGGCGTGGGAATGGATATTGTGCGCACCAATCTACGGCAAATTCGCGGCAACATTCAAATCCACAGTACCCCCGGTCAAGGGACAGAATTTACGATTGCCATCCCTTATACCCTCTCAATGATACGAGCACTCCTAGTGGAAGCGGCTGGTATGCTCTTGGCCGTGCCCACCGAAGACATTGAAGAAATGGTGTTGGCCGATCGCTACCCCCCCATTGAAACCCTTGGCTCCACTCTAATTGACTGGGAAAGCTATCTCGTTCCTTTAGTTGACCTGACCCAAATTTTTCACTTTCAGCGTCCCTATTGTCCTATGGAAATGGAGGGAGCACCGGCGATTAACCAACCAACGTTGATGATTGTCAGTCAAGGGGACAGTGCCCTCGCCCTGCGAGTTGATCGCTATTGGAGCGAGCAGGAAGTCACCATTCGCCAGGTCGAAGGAGAATTAGCCCTCCCCAAGGGCTTTAGTGGCTGCACAATTTTGGGGAATGGTCGCATTGTCCCTCTATTAGACCCCTTTGCCCTCTTTGATTGGTTAGCACAGGAACCTTCCCGCGCTCCTGCAGCTCCCCCTGTTACCCCCAGCCAAGACACCGTCCTTGTGGTTGACGATTCAGTTAACGTGCGCCGTTTCCTTGCCAATACCCTCGAAAAAGCCGGCTATCGGGTTGAGCAGGCCAAAGATGGTCAAGAGGCCATTGATAAACTGCAAGGGGGGCTACACGTCAACGCCCTTATCTGCGACATTGAAATGCCTCGCCTCGATGGGTTTGGTGTCCTGACTCAAATTCGCCGCATTCCCCAGTGCCAAAACACCCCCGTAATGATGCTGACCTCGCGCACAGGCCAAAAACATCGTCAGCTTGCAGAACGTTTAGGGGCAGCCGCCTACTTTAGCAAACCCTTCCGCGAAAGTGACCTTTTGGCCACCCTTGCTCAGTTGATCCGCCATGCTTAAAAGCCGCCGCCGCCGTCAAAACCAACCCATTGTCTTAGAGCAGTTCCTGACATTTACCGTACGTCAAGAGCAGTTTGCTGTACCCATGGCACAGGCCTATCGGGTGATTCCCTTACCTCCTATTCATGGTGATCCACAGCAGCGGGGGGTTGGCTTGGTGACCTATGAGAATCGCGAAATTTTAGTGATTGATATTGGCCGCTGTCTCTTTGATGATCCTCTCGCCACCTCAGAAACGCAGAAGCTCCAATTTTTGCTGATTCTCCAGCCCCGATTGGAGCAAGAATGGCTTGGCCTGCCCCTCACAGCCCCCCCGGTCATTGAGCGAATTCCACAGGATGCCATTCATCCCATTCCCAGTCACTATCTCCACTGGGGGAGCATTCACAACGTCAGTTCCCTGATGGTCAGGAGTCCAGGGGATCAAGACTTACCCCCTATCTTTATCGTGGATATTGAGCAGGTACTCCACAGCCTAAAAACGCGGTAACCCACCCCCATTCCTTACCTTCCTAAAATCTATTTGGCGGCGAACCGGTCAATATCAAGCCCCGCAGTTTTGCACGCAACTATAAGGAAGCCTATTGCTATCCCCCCATCCACAGTCCATGGCATGCTGCTTGCGTTTGTTGACGAGGAAAACACGGACAGGCATCGGGGCATCCAGCTAGTCCTTGGCAGGCCGGGGACAGACCCACCGCCGATTTCTCAGATTCTGCGTAAACGGCGGCATCACAAGTTCAGCTCCTCTCCCTCTGGCAAATTTTCTAGGCCCAATTACCACACTTTGATAACATCACTTGGGGGTTAACGATTCCGCAGGCGCCTAATTGAAAAGGAAATGATTCTACTCGCCAGAACCTTTGCCGGCGGGGGGTGGTGTTCTTTAAGGGCAGCCATTGAAGGTATTAATGCGCCACCAGTGGATATTTTCGGCCTCAAAGCGACCATCCAGATCTACCCGGATGGAAAAGTCAAACCAAGCGGCGGGCGGGATTTCTATTCCCCACAGGCGATCGCTCCCCAGCACAACGCTGATGAGACACTGTAGAAAGCCGCCATGGCTAACACACCAAACGCAGTCCTCGTCGCTGTGGCGCCGCAGTTGTTTCCAAGCTTGTTTTGCCCGCTGCCAAGCCATGGCCATGGATTCCGCCTCGGGAACTGGAATCAGGTAATCGCTTTCCTCCAGTTCTGCACAGAGGTCGGGATGTTGGGCTTGGGCCTCTGCCCAAGTGAGTCCTGTGAAGATTCCCTGATCAATTTCAATCAACTCCGCTAGCTCTTGAATCTTCAAGTCAGGACAGGGATTCATCAGCGTGGCCGTGTCGCGGCAGCGTTGCAGGGGACTGGTGTAAATGGCATTCGGTGGTGGGAGTTTTTCCCGCAGGGCAAGGGCTTGCTGCCGCCCCCGCTCGGTGAGGGGCACATCTTGCCGTCCCAGCATGACCCCTAAGGCATTCCCAACCGCTTCACCGTGGCGGATCAAAATTAGGCGCATCGTGTGGTTCTCCCCCAGGGCAGCAATTGGCAAGTGCCACCCCTGATCGCTAAAATTATCCTACTGCATGGCTGCGCTCTATCCTCAGCCTCAAATTAATTTATTTTTATTCTTATCTCTTGACTGCGTACCTGTGCCTGTAACACTCTCTGCTCCCCCCATCCGTCCTGCATGGCATGGCCTGATTCACGCCTACGGCGACTTCTTGCCGGTGAGCGATCGCACGCCGGTGGTGACGCTCTATGAGGGGAATACCCCCTTGATTCCGGTGCCCCAAATTGCCGCCCGGATTGGCCGCAATGTCTCCGTCTATGTTAAGTACGATGGCCTCAACCCCACGGGGAGCTTCAAAGATCGCGGTATGACGATGGCCATTTCCAAGGCCAAGGAAGCAGGGGCGGAAGCTGTGATCTGCGCCAGTACCGGCAATACCTCAGCCGCCGCCGCTGCCTATGCTCGCCGAGCGGGATTGCGCGCCTATGTTTTGGTGCCCGAAGGCTATGTTGCCCAAGGTAAATTAGCTCAAGCCCTCCTCTATGGAGCGGAAGTCATTGCCATTGAAGGTAATTTTGATCAGGCTTTGGAGATTGTGCGCCAGATGGCGGCAACCTATCCAGTGACCCTGGTGAACTCCATTAATCCCTACCGCCTAGAGGGACAAAAAACTGCTGCTTTTGAGGTGGTGGATAGCCTGGGCAATGCTCCCGACTGGCTCTGCATCCCCATGGGCAATGCGGGGAATATCACCGCCTACTGGATGGGCTTTTGTCAGTACCGTGAACAAAACCGCTGCGATCGCCTGCCGCGCATGATGGGGTTTCAAGCGGCGGGATCGGCACCTCTTGTCAAGGGGGAAGTGGTTCCGCAGCCAGAAACAATTGCTACTGCTATTCGCATTGGTCATCCGGCCAATTGGCAACGGGCGATCGCCGTCAAAGAAGCCAGCCAAGGGGCTTTTAATGCCGTGACGGATGAGGAGATTCTCCAGGCCTATTATCTGCTTGCCTCTGAGGAAGGCATTTTCTGTGAACCCGCCAGCGCCGCCTCGGTGGCTGGCCTCCTAAAATTGGCCGATCAGGTGCCCAAGGGGGCTACAGTGGTCTGTGTGCTCACCGGGAATGGTCTCAAGGATCCAGAGACCGCCCTCAAACAGGAGAGCGATCGCTTTCACCGCCACATTCCAGCCACGGAGCAAACGGTTGCCAAGGTGATGGGCTTCTAAAACCCCAGCTCAGCCCGCATCAGGTGGCGACTAGCCTTAAAGAGTTGGACGGCCGCGCGATTGGTTGCCAGGGTAGCCACATTGGGAGTAGAACTGACAGGCTCGGCTAAGCGAGCGGGCTGGGCCAGTTGCTGGGCACGGTCAAAGAGTTGGCGAACTGTCGCGTTTTCCTTGCCAAAGTAGGCGATTTCTGCCTGCGTGCGACTGCGTTCCCGCTCAACTTGGAAAGGGGCATCGTAGTAACTGCGCGAGAGCAGCGCCTGACCACTGCGGGCTTCTCCCAGATTGCGGGCTGCTTCATAAACGCGGGCAGCCGCCTTGGCAGTTTCTTTAGCCTTGAAGTAGTTGCCGCCCTTCTCCAGCGATTGAGCCGCAGCCAGAAGGCGATCGCCCAAACTCAAGAGATTGCCATCCGCATTGGGCGTGGCCTTTGCCCGCATGCCCTCATACTGAGCTTTAGACAGATCGCGAACCGCTTTTTCAGCATCTAGCTCCACAGCGACTGAACCTTGAACACGGGGACGGGCAGTAACTGCTGGCGCCGTTGTTAAGGGTAACACCAGTGCAACAAGGGTTGCTGCCAAAAGAGATTGGTGTTGGCGAGGCATAGGGGTATTCTCCTAAATCAGTGGGAAAAGTGATGCGGCTTGAGAATTGAAATCTGTTAAAGAACCGTTGTCTCTATACCGCTTCTGTCCCAAGCATACCCACCAAAAATGACAGAGGAATGACACATCCCCTAGGTCGCCAGCGGCAGCTTAACGGTAAAGATTGAGCCTTGATCCTCTTGACTTTCAACCAAAACGCTGCCGCGGTGGAGTTGGATAATTTGTCGAACAATGGCCAGCCCCAGACCGGCACCACGAATGCCCCGTCGCTGCACCCGCTCATCCCGATAGAAGTAGTCAAAAATATGCGGCAGCGCCGTTGCACTAATCCCGATACCTGTATCCGCCACTACAATCACTGCCTCCTCCCCCCGTTGGCTGACTTGCAGTGTAATGGTTCCACCGGCAGGGGTGTAGCGCTCAGCATTACTGAGCAGATTGAGCACCACTTGCCTAAGCATGTCGCGATCGCCTTTGATGAACAGCGGAACAGAGGGCAGTTGCAGATGAAACCTATGGGTTTGGGCATGGGTTTCTCGCCATTCCTGGGCAATGGCTTGGATGAAGGCTCCTACATCAAGGGGAGTGGTAAAATCGGGGGGTGATACCCCCTCGTGGCGGGCTAAAAACAGCAAATCATTCACCAACTGCCCCATGGACTTTGCTAAGCTGGCCACCTTCTCCAAACGAAGGAGCGCCTGTTCAGGTTGCTGTTGACCCAGTAAAATCCCCACCTGTGCATGGCTTAAAATAGCGGCGATTGGCGCCCGCAATTCATGGGAAGCATTGGCGGTAAATTGTAACAGGCGATTACAGGCGGCTTCCAACTCCTGACGTTGCCGCTCCAGTTCCCGAAATAGTTCGGCAAAGAGGCGAACTGCTAGACCACTGCCAATAAAGCCAACAATAATCGCTAAAATGAGCGCGATCGCATGGATTTGCCGCAGGCTTTCCAACTGTTGCTGGCGATTCACCAAGAGCCGTTCTTCTGCTGTGATAAAGGCATTGATGGCTGCCCGGGTCTGATCCATTACCCGCTTTGACTGCTCAATCTCCTGAATCAGGGGCTGGCGATTCCTGGAGGGAGGGTTCATTTGCGCCGTTAGAAGCTCTGTGCTCCTGTGGACTAGGGCTTTCAAGTGCTGAAAATTAGCTAGCTGTTGCGGGTAGTAACTGAGAATAGTTTCTAGTTCCTCAAGAGTTGAAGGCAACTGGGCAAGGGCTGTGTGATAAGGCTCTAGAAAACTCGCCCGCTGCGTGAGATGATAGCCGCGTATTCCCGTTTCTGCATCAATGAGGGAATTCAGTAGCTCCCGTGCCTCTAACTGTACTCGCTGACTATGGCGCACCGCCTTTTCGTAATCGCTCATGCTCACGCTGAGCCAGACAAATATACCAACGGTGCCCACAAGGCAGACCACTGGCAGCACAATAATGAGAAAGCCCCGCTGTTGGGGGGAAAGTTGAGGCCATCCTTGAAATGTGAATCTCCGCCTGCTGTCCATTAGTGGTTATCCCTGTAACGAAGAGGGTGCCCGTAAGCGATAGCCCGTGCCGTACACGGTTTCGAGCCACTCGGCGCAGCCTAATTCCCCCAAACGCAGGCGCAGGCGGCGAATTTGGGTACTCACAGCATTACTTTCAGGCTGATTGTCCCACTCCCAAAGATGAAGTTCCAATTGCTCACGGCGAATCACTTGGCCGGGATGGCGCAGAAAAAACTCCAAAAACTGATATTCACGAGTGGACAGAGAGATGACTTTTGTCCCCCGTTGGAGAGTCATTGAGCAGAGATCCAAAACCAAATCGTTTAGCCTTAATTGATCCCCCAACCACTGGGGCGATCGCCGACTCAAGGCTCGCACCCGAGCTAGAAGTTCCATGACCTCCACTGGCTTAATTAGGTAGTCATCGGCACCGGCGTCTAATCCCATGACCTTGTCGCCGGTGGTATCCTTGGCGGTCAGCAGTAGAATTGGTGTCCCTTTTCCCGCTTGCCGATAGTTTCGACAAAGTTCTAGGCCACTTATCCCCGGCAGCATCCAGTCCAAAATGACCAGGTCATAGGTTTTTTCCTGTAGCAGCCACCGGGCTGTTTCACCCTCCTGTACCCCATCCACTAGGTGTCCTTGATGGCAGAGAATGGTTTTTAGGGGTTCCAACTGCTCAGGATCATCTTCAACTAAAAGGATACGCATCGAAGGAGAACAGTTAGCTTTGCCGCTGCAAACTACTCCCCTAATTGTAATGTGTGACCCCTGGGGAGCAGCCGCAATACCAGCTTCTCTAACTCTATCCACACAAAGACAAGGGTACTAAAGCCAATACACACGGCCAGCTCAATCTCGGAGAGCAAATAGGTGCCAAAGAACTGCCGCAGGGGTGGAGCATAAATGAGCAATAGTTGTAGGATTGTTGTCAAAATGACCGATCCCCAAACAAAGAGGTTAGAGGTGGGGTTCATTTCGATCGTCAGCCGTGTACTGGAACGAGCGGCAAGGGCATGACCCATTTGGGCCAAACAGAGGGTAGTGAACACCATGGTTGTCCAACGCCTGGGATCGAGTCCCCCTTCTAAATGGTTGGAGGTGTAGCTGTAGGCCCACGCCATCAAGGCAATGCCAACCAGGGCCAAGATCAAACCAATCCGAATCATATAGGAACCCAAGCCACGGCCAAAAATACTTTCGTTGGGTTTAATGGGTGGCCGCTTCATGACATCGGGATCTCCCGGTTCAACGGCTAGGGCAAGGGCAGGCAAGCCATCGGTGACTAAGTTCATCCAGAGAATTTGTAAGGGTGTGAGGGGGACACCTCCTAGACCTACCAGGGGTGAGCAGGCAATTGTAATCACTTCGCCAATATTGGAGCCAAGAATGTATTTGATAAAGCGCCGAATATTGCAGTAGATCACTCGTCCCTCTTCGGTAGCGGCCACAATGGTGGCAAAGTTGTCATCCAAGAGCACCATATCGCTGGCTTCCTTGGTAACATCGGTGCCTGTCATTCCCATTGCGACACCGATATCTGCTTGCTTGAGGGCAGGAGCATCGTTGACCCCATCCCCGGTCATAGCCACAATCTCACCGTTCCGTTGAAGGGATTGCACAATGCGCAGCTTATGTTCCGGCGAGACTCGCGCATAAACACTCACAGTGGGGGTGACGGCATCCAATTCCTCAGCACTGAGTTTTTCGATCTCTCGACCGGTGAGGGCGCGATCGCCCCACTCACAGATGCCCAGTTGACTGGCGATCGCCTGCGCCGTCAGTTGATGATCTCCCGTAATCATGATCGGACGAATCCCTGCTGTGCGACAGGTGGCGACAGCCTCCAATACCTCTGGCCGAGGGGGGTCAAGAATGCCCACTAGCCCCAGCCAAATCAAGTCCTGCTCGCTCCTATCCACACTCTCCGCTGGTGGCAATGCCGACCAGTAACGATAGGCAATCCCTAAAACCCGCAGGCCTTGAGCAGCAAAGCGATCGTTTTCAGCTAAAATTTCTTGGCGCTCCGCCAAGGTCAGGGGTTGAATGTCCCGCCCCACCTGTCGCCATTGACAGCGTTCTAGGGTCAGCTCAGGTGAGCCTTTGGTAATCATCCAGTAGGGTTCCGTGGGGGGAATCTCAGGAATGGATTCACTGCGATAGAACGTACTCATCCGTTTGCGATCGGCATCAAAGGGAAATTCCGCCACTCGCTCAGCCTTTTCCTGCAATGCCTTGAGATCAATTCCCCCCTTGATGGCCAAGGGCAGGAGCGAGCCTTCTGTAGGATCGCCGAGAATTACCCACTCGGCTGCGTGTTGTTTGAGCAGCGCATCATTGCACAGAGCGCCAGCCAAGAGGAGCAGTTGCCGCTCGTAGAGTGCTGAGGCATCGTTGGTATTCGCGTCGTAAAATTCCCCCTTGGGGTCATAGCCATTGCCGCTCACCTTTGCCCGATAACTGGTGGTGGCGATCGCCTGCACTACCATTTTGTTTTGGGTGAGGGTACCCGTTTTATCTGAACAGATAGTCGTCACACTGCCTAGCGTCTCCACTGCCGGTAGACGACGAATCAGGGCATGGCGTTTGACCATCCGCTGCGTTCCCAATGCAAGGGTGACGGTAATTACGGCGGGCAAGCCTTCGGGTACCACTGCCACGGCCATACTGAGGGACACTTCAATCAGTTCCCTGAGGAGGGAAACATCGTAGAGACTACCGCCAACCACCACAATTCCCACCAGCACCAAGGCAAGCCAAACCAAGCGATTGCCCAGTTCGGTCATGCGTTTTTGCAGCGGCGTGGGTTCTTGTTCCACCCCTTGGAGAGCAGCGGCAATTTTCCCTAGCTCAGTGTCCATGCCGATCGCGGTAACGACCGCTATCCCTCGACCTTGGCTGACCTCGGTACCTGCAAACACCAGATTGAGGCGATCGCCCACCTCTGTATCAATGGGCAAAACTTTCTCGGCATTTTTACTGGTGGCTTCTGCTTCCCCCGTGAGGGCGGCTTCGCGAATTTGCAAATTCACCGCCTCAAGGAGGCGACCATCGGCAGCCACTTTGACCCCAGTCTCCAAAAAGAAAATATCCCCGACAACCAGGTCAGGGGAGTCAATTTCCATGACTTTTCCCTCGCGGAGGACGCGCACCTTGGGAGCGGCCATATTTTTCAGGGCTGCGAGTGCTGCTTCGGCACGCGATTCTTGGACGTAGCCCAAAATGGCATTGAGAATTACCACCACTAGAATTGCGGTTGCATCCTTGGGAAAGGGCAGGGTGTTTTCTTCAAGGGATTCGAGAATCTCCAGCGTGCCAGAGATAGCCGCTACCACCAGCAGCATGATCAGCATCACATTGCGAAACTGATCAATGAAAATCTGCCAGCGGGGGCGTTGGCCACTCTCAAGCAGTTCATTGCGGCCATATTCTGCTTGTCGCCGCTGGACTTCTCTCAGGGTTAGCCCCTGCTGGCGATCGCTCCCCAGGCGATGAATGACTTCATCGGCGCTCAGCGCATGCCACACTGCTTGCGGCTCAATGTTGGAGGGAGGATAAGAAGAAGTCATGTTGGCTGAAACAAGGGACTATATTTCATTGTGGCTTTAATCGTGATCCATGTTGCTGCCGCCTTCGGAAAGCACTGCCCCTCCTCTCCGGGACAGGGCATTTTCATTGAGGAGTTTCATTAAGAAAAGTTGATCCTCTAGAAGCTACAAAAAACTCCTCCCTTGGCGATCGCCTAGAGGCAACACGGGTCTTGGCAGCCCCCAAGGGAAAGGCGCGCCGATTCCACAGCAAGGGGAGTGGCCTAGGTCGTGATCAGTGACTCAAAGGGGATGCGTTGGGCGTGCCCCCAAAAGGCCTCAAGGTTGTAGTATTGGCGTTCCTTGGGCAACTGCACATGGACAATCACATCGCCGTAGTCCATCAGCACCCATGAACATTCCGCTTGGCCTTCGATATGTTGGGGTTGGCGTTGACAATGTTCGAGCGCCGCCTCCTCAATCCCTTGGTAAATGGCGCGCACCTGAGTTTTTGAGAGTCCCGTAATGATGACAAAGTAATCGGTTAAGTAGGACACGCCACTCACATCCAAAAGACAGATATCCACTCCCTTGCGATCGTCGGCAGCATAGGCTGCAGTGCATGCTAATTTAAGGCTAGGGTCAGTAATGGCGGCTACCCGCTGCATCTGTTGAATAATCAGGCTGCTGTCTCCCAAACGCACTGCTTATATCCTTTGATTTTACCTATTGGGTTAGGAAGGCGTAGGACAAATTTGTTACAAAACCTTACAAGCATCGCCCCCCACTGGCTGTGGTGTCCCCACAACGGACAATGGCACCCTGCTACTGCCATCCTCCTCGAGCAATTAGCCGGCTATCGGGAGCAACTCCAACAGCGGCAGCCCCCTCTCCTCGTCCTGGCAGAACCCGATCCCCTGTCTTTTCTCGGCGGTTTTCTGGCGGCGCTTTCCACAGGCACGCCCCTCTTACTGGCCAATCCCCAATGGCAGTCCCAAGAGTGGCAGCAGGTGGCAGCAATCCTACCCCAGAATTTTATGGCGGGGGGAACCGTGCCTCCCCTAGACCCTCAAGGCTCTAGAGAACCATTCCCCCAAGGCTGGATTCTGATTCCCACCGGAGGAACTCAAGGGCGATTGCGTTGGGCGATTCACACGGTGGCAACCCTTCAGGCGGCAGTGAGGGGGCTGCAAAGCCATTTACAGCAAGGAGCAATTCACTGTCTAAGTATTTTGCCCTTGTACCATGTCAGTGGCCTGATGCCCGTGGTGCGATCCCTCTGGACAGGGGGAGAACTCTATCTCGCGAGCCATTTACGGGATTTACGGCAAACAGCACCGCCTGCCAATCGTAATCTGTGGCTGTCTTTGGTGCCTCGGCAACTGCAACAGGTGCTCACAGAACCGCTCCCGTGGTTAGGGGAATTAAGGGGGATTTTTATTGGCGGTGGCCCCACTTGGTCTCAATTATTGGAGGAAGCAGCAGCGCAGCAATTGCCCCTATGTCTCAGTTATGGAATGACAGAAACCGCAGGTATGATCTGTGTCCAGCGGCAGGGAGAATTTTTGATGGGCGATCGCTCCTGCGGGCAAGTCTTACCCCATGCCCAGATTGATTTAACCACTGCGGGTGAGATTCAGATTCAGGCGGCCTCCCTTGCCCTTGGCTATTACCCTCACTTGTTTCAGTCAACCATCTTCCCAACCGACGATCGCGCTCAATGGCGGGGTGATCGCCTCTACGTTTTAGGACGCACAAGCCGCAAAATCATCAGTGGTGGCGAGAATATCTACCCCGAAGAGTTGGAGGCCTTACTTCTGAACAGTGGCCTTGTCCAAGACATCTACATTTACGGGGCACCCGACCCCCTTTGGGGTGAACGGGTGATTGCCCTCTATGTGGGAGACCTCTCCCCTGAAGAGCTAAGCACGTGGCTCAAACGGCAGTGCAGTGCTTACAAATGCCCCAAACAGTGGATTCCTGTACCTCAAATTCCCCGCACACCCCAAGGAAAAGTGCCATCATCCTTGATCATGAAGGTGCTTTGAAGTTTTGTTGGTAATGCCCAGAAAGCCCTGAAGAGCTGCAGGATCGCCTACAGTCCCTCTCAATATTTCGAGAGGCGAAAGTGTGAAATCCTGCAAAAAAATTGACATCCTAAGCCCCAAGTAGCTTTGGCTACCCATCAACGTTCCAATGCACGATTGAGCATCGCCGACTGAGTTCTAGTTGCCAATATTTCAACTTATCTAACAGTTTTCTCCCAAAGTACTCCGCTATGTCCCCTAGCTTCAAAATTAAATACGCAATCAATAGCGTGTATATTTGGTTGACTATCCCCTTCAAACTCATTGCCAGTCAAGCTAGTCAGCCAGCGATTTTTAGCAGGGCGCATCCAGAGGTCTGGACCCGACAAGAGATTGCCGATCGCCTCGGTCGCTTTTTCAAGAAACGCCCCTTTGGGATGACGTTGCCTCTCAGTGTAATTGAGGATGCTCTCCAGTTTTTTGGCCGGATGAATGGCGATTTGGAGGCCGGTCTTGGGACACTGCGGACACTGTTGACCTGTGAAGGTCTTTGCCCTGCCGGTGAAACTAAACGCGCCCAAGCCTATTTTCAAGTTTTCTTGGAGTCCCTAGAGACGTTTTTAGATCGCTACTGCTAGCGGGGGAGATCCTCACAGGGGCGATCGCGATAGAGCTGCAAATAGCGATTAAACCTAGCCCAATCAAAGCTACGCGGGTCAATGCGCTCCCCTGAGCGATCGACAGCAGCATGGGTAGTGATGCGTTGCGGATCAATGGCTGTTTGTGCCACCAGCCAAGCCAAGCTCCGGTATTGAGCATCGGTATAGCCCCCGTGTTGGGAACCATGGTGGCGACCTTGGGGCGGTGTTTCCAAAGAGAAATGCAGGGCAAAATTATTCACCGAAGGGGCTAGGCGGGGGTTAGTCTGTACTGCTTCCAGACCAAAAACAGAGTTACCTGCCCCATAGGCACGCTTCGACCAAGGTACTAAGTGCAGCAGCCAGCCCCTGAGGGTAATCAACTCATGGTAGCTGGCCTGATCCTCATCGCGGGGATGGGGCGTTTGAAAGAATTCCAGCGCCGCTTGGGCAGAGGCAGCGGTTTCATGGAGCACAATTAGGGGTGCGTTGCTCACCACCCGACCGCGAATATCTGTACGGAAGCGATCGCCAAAATTAGTGGGATGGGCGGGCACACTATACCAGGGGGGAGCAAGCGAGCACTGTTGATGGACTTGCCGCACTTTGGCAAAGAGGCGATCGTAATCAGCGCCGTCACTGGGTTGGAGCAGCAATGAAGGAGTCTCTGGGAGCGAAGGGGGCGACGGTGATGCCATTGGCGCATCAAACTGCGGATCATCAATGGGCACTGCTTGGCTGAGATCAAGGGGGCGATCGCCATGGGGAATAGAACCGATCATCACCCCCCACAGGGACACCACCACCACAGTAGCGATCGCCAATGAAATGAGAAATCGCAGAGCTGGGGAACGACGCAGCATAGGCAGAACCGAACCAATTTGGCACAATACAATCAAACCCTAAGCCGAAATGTTGGGATCAGCAAGCCGATGATTATTGTTCTAAAAAGTGGTACCCCCACTGAAGAGATTGAACGGGTCAGCACCGAGATGCGCACTTGGGGACTGACCCCCGAAAAAATTGTGGGCAAGCACAAAGTTGTCATTGGCCTAGTTGGCGAAACAGCGGAATTAGACCCTCTGCGGATTCAGGAAATTAGTCCTTGGATTGAGCATGTGCTGCGGGTTGAGCAACCCTTCAAACGGGCGAGCCGCGAGTATCGCCATGGGGAACCCAGTGAAGTGGTCGTGCCTACTCCCAACGGAGATGTCGTTTTCGGCGAGGGGCAGCCAGTGGTGGTTGTGGCAGGACCTTGCTCCGTTGAAAACGAATCCATGATCATTGAAACCGCGCAACGGGTTAAAGCAGCGGGAGCCAAATTCCTGCGCGGTGGCGCCTATAAACCGCGTACTTCCCCCTACGCTTTCCAAGGTCATGGGGAAAGTGCCCTTGATCTGTTGGCGGCAGCAAAAGCAAAAACCGGCTTGGGCATCATTACCGAAGTGATGGATGCAGCAGATTTGGAAAAAATTGCCGAAGTGGCCGATGTGCTGCAAATTGGCGCCCGCAATATGCAAAACTTCTCTCTTCTGAAGCGCGTAGGTGCCCAACCCAAACCTGTGCTTCTAAAACGGGGAATGTCTGCCACCATTGAAGAATGGCTGATGGCTGCAGAGTACATTCTGGCAGCAGGGAATCCCAATGTCATTCTCTGTGAGCGGGGCATCCGTACCTTTGACCGCGAATATACCCGCAATACCTTGGATTTAGGGGCGATTCCTGTACTGCGCAAGCTCACCCATCTGCCCATTATGGTTGACCCCAGTCATGGCACCGGCTGGGCCGAATTTGTGCCCGCAATGGCCAAAGCCGCTGTCGCTGCCGGCGCCGATGCCCTGATGATTGAAGTGCACCCCAATCCCGCGAAGGCGCTCTCCGATGGCGCCCAGTCCCTGACTCCCGATCAGTTTGACGAGCTAATGCAGGCGCTCCAAGGTCCCCTTGTCAGTCTGAGCCGCTAGGCAAAACAGGGAGCAGCCGATGACCGACATGCTGGTCAAGCTCTACGATCTGGCGGTGGACTGGCCCGCCGTGATGGCGCATCAACAGCAGGGAATTCACTATCGCCAGCCTTTGGGATCGGAAGTCGAGGCCATTCTCCAATGGGTGGGCGATCGCTTTAGTGCGGGTTGGCGCAGTGAAGTGGGCGTTGCCTTTAGCCAGCGGCCGTCCAGAGGACTCATTGCCGTAGAAGGAGGCGAATTATTGGGGTTTGCCTGCTATGACGCAGCCGCCCTAGGCCTCTTTGGCCCCATGGCCGTGGCAGAACCCTACCGAGGGCGGGGGATTGGTCGGCTACTGTTGCAGTTAACCTTAGATCAAATGCGTGTTGCAGGTTACGCCTACGCCATTATTGGTTGGGTCTCCTCAGAGGCTTTCTACGCGAAGACCGTTGGCGCAATGCCCATTCCCGATTCCCGTCCCGGACTCTGGCGCACTGCCCTAAAGATTAACTCATCAGGCTCCTGACAACAAGACCAAGGATAAACCCCAAGCCGCCAAAGCGCACAAATTGCCAAAAGTTTTCTTGATCTAAAATCTCCCGCCAGGATTTTCGTGCCGCCTCCCCCAGATGAAACAGCAAGGTTAGACCGAACTCTGCCTCCAGTTGCCGCAGTTCCTGCTGCAGGCGATCGCGCTCTTGGTCTAAGGCTGCTTGATTGCGTTCCTTCAACCGCGCTTGAGTAGCTTTGATCTGTTCATACTCACGGTATAGCTCTGCCATCCGTGCTTGCGTCTCTTCATAGACCTGGCGCACCTCGTCTTGGGGTTCCACGGTCTAGCTCCCATGACTGCGGGGATCGTCACTGCGCTGGCGGGCGAGGGGGCTGGGGAGTTGGGACATTTCCCCCGTCAGTTGACCATAGGGCAAAGGGAGGCCATTGCTGAGGGCTTCCAAGTTTTTGGCCATTACTTCCTTGGGTTGAAGGCCGATCGCCACTGCTTGGGGTTCCAATTGCCGATTCAGAAAAACAAAGTGGGGAATGCCGTCCACATTAAATTGCTCAATTTCAGGGAGCCACTTGGTGTTGTCCACATTCAGCATGACAAAGTTCAGGCGATCGCGATATTGGGCTTTTAATTCCCCCAAATCCTTGGCCATTGAACGACAGGTGCTACACCAGTTGGCATAAAACTCCAAAAGTGTAGGCTTGCCATTGACCTGAGCCTCCTCCCAAGGGGTGGCGTGGCGGGCTTGCTCTTCAAGCGTTAGGAATGAACTGCTACCGCGCAGACCGGTAAATAGGGCAAGAGTAATGAGAATGGCGACAACAGCAATCACAAAGTTGCGTAGCCGTTGACCACTGGCTGCCGTTGCTGCTCCCATAGGGCGTTCCTTGCAAGTTTCAACACGTTGATCCTAACGGATTTTCTGCCCCAGAGATTGTTCACGGCGGAAGGGCTGCCCGCCCCTTCTCATACTAATTCAATCAATTTGAAGATAGCGCCAATAGTAGATATATTAGGATACTTTGCGAGGAAACTCTTAGAGAATTTAGGATATTTGCCAGTAGAATTCAGTCAGCGGTGTCAATTAGAGTATTAGAGCGCTGATCGGCAACTAGACCTCCTTTTGGCTGAGAATGCCGGCTTTTGTTCCAGGCAACACTTCTGTGGGAATGGCTATAACTGGCCAGAAGAATTGTTTGACCGCTACTTGCGCTCTTGTGGCAGACTAAGAGATTGCAACTACAGAGTCCCAGGCATGTTCAAAACAATTTTAGTGGCACTGGATACCAGCGAGTTATCGGCACGGGTGATGGCCGCGGTAACACAGTTAAATCTGGAGCCCGATGCCCAGGTGATTCTTAGCCATGTGATTTCACCGGTGGAGTTGGGGTTTGGGGTCAGTGCCGATCGCCCCTCGTTGCATCCGCAAATGGGCACCTACCGTAGTATTGAGCAGCACTTACAACAGTTTCAAAGCTACCTCCCCTGTGACTCAGAAATTGAAATTGTTACCGGTGACCCCGTCGAGGAAATTTTACGCTTGGCCAATATCTACGGAGCAGACCTAATTGTGCTGGGGAGTCGCGGTCTCACGGGAGTTGAGCGAGTTGTGCAAGGCTCGGTGAGTGGCGCCGTTGTTGCTGATGCTCCCTGCTCAGTGTTTGTGGTTAAACCAGCGGAAACCTGAAGTATGGCAGCACCATTGACGGGTCTTACGGCGGCGGAAGTGGCAGAGCGACAAGCCAGAGGTCGCATTAACCGTCAAGCGAGTGAAAGCAATCGCACCTATGGCGATATCTTGCGGGAAAACCTCTTGACCTTTATCAACGGGGTTTTTGCCTTTATCAGTGTCATTTTGCTTTTTTTGGGCCGTCCGGGGGATGTGGCCGCCATTATTGTGGTTGTGTTTCTCAATGCCATCATTAGTATCCTCCAAGAAATTCGTGCCAAGCGGCAGTTGGATGAAATTAGCCTCCTCACCCGTCCCCGTGTCAAGGTACTGCGCGATCGCCAAGAAGCGATTATTGATCCAGCAGAAGTGGTGGAGGGGGATATTCTCCTCTTAGAGCCGGGGGATCAAATCGTTGCGGATGGCACGGTAATTGGCGATGGGCAGATTCAAGTGGATGAGTCGTTACTGACAGGGGAGTCGGATCTCATTTCCAAGCGAGCGGGCGATCGCCTGTATTCGGGGAGCTTTTGTGTGCGCGGTGCCGCCGCCTATGTGGCCGAGCAGGTGGGGGAAGAAAGTACCGCTCATCAACTGACTGCGGCCGCCAAGACCTACCACCATAAACTGACCCCCCTGCAACGGGAAATTAACCTGATTATCCGCGTCATTCTTGCCCTTGCGGTTTTCCTGTGGCTATTGGTGCTGCTCTCCCTATTGGTGCGACTGACCACTCTACAAATGAGTGTGCAAACGGCGGCAGTGGTGGCGGGTCTGGTGCCGGTGGGATTGTATCTGACCATTACACTCACCTATGCCTTGGGGGCGCTGCGCATCTCCCGCGCCAATGTCCTCGTGCAGCAGGTGAATGCCATTGAGTCCCTCAGTGGTGTGGATATTCTCTGTCTTGACAAAACGGGCACGCTGACGGCTAATGCCCTTGAACTCCATAGCTGGTACCCCCTCACTGATGCAGAAGAAAAGACGAAAGCCGCCTTAGCCATGTTTACTGCCAGTGTCAGTGCTCCGAACCGCACAATTGTTGCCCTCACAGAAAGTTTTGGTGGCAGTCCCCAACCCCTTCGCCTCGAAATTCCTTTTTCTTCTGCCTACAAGTGGAGTGCCGCAGCGTGGAATGACTCAGAAGTGTTCATTTTAGGGGCGCCGGATATCCTTTTCAAAAGTGAAAACCTCTCCCCTGCGGTGGCTGAGTTGCTCCAGCGGGGACGGCAGCAGGGATTTCGGGTGCTTCTCTTTGCCCGCAGTAGCAGTGATCCCACGTGGGATGAGCCTCAGCAGATTCCCCTATTGCCCCCAGACCTCGAGCCTTTAGCAGTGATTTGGGTGGGCGATCGCCTACGACCCCAATGCCGCGATGTTTTGGAACGCTTTCAACAGGCGGGAATTCAAATCAAAATTATCTCCGGTGACCATGCAGAAACCGTAGTGGCCCTCGGTAAACAAGTCGGCCTCGATGCAGAGGCGATCGCCATCTCCGGAGCAGAACTCGCTGCCATGGATGATGCCAGCTTTGATCAGATGGCCGAGAAAGCCACGGTCTTTGGTCGCATTACTCCAGAGCAAAAGGCAAAACTCGTCACTCGACTCCGCGCCCTCGGACATCAAGTGGCCATGATTGGCGATGGCGTGAACGATGTCCTGTCCCTGAAGCAGGCCAACGTGGGAATTGCGATGGAAAGTGGCAGTGCCATTACCCGTAATGTTGCTGACATCGTATTACTTGCGGATTCCTTTGCGGCCTTACCGGCAGCCTTTCGCGAGGGGCAGCGCATCTACAACGGTATTCAGGATGTCACCAAACTCTTTTTGGTGCGGGTCTTTAGCTATAGTTTGCTCTGTCTGGTGACCGTTATGGCGGGGCGGGCCTTTCCGCTGCTGATTAAACACAATAGCCTGCTAACTCTGTGGGGCGTGGGGCTACCCACCCTTGCTGTAGCTTTTTGGGCAGTGCCGAGACCCCGCCCCCATCGGTCGCTGATTCGTTCATTGCTGCACTTTGTAGTGCCGGCTACGCTTAGCCTAGCCCTGTTGGCCATTTTCATATACTTCGGGATTTTAGCTCGGGAACTCACCCCCCTGATGGAATTCCTGCAAGGACGGCTCGATCCGGCGCTCTTGAATGACCGTGAGATGCTCTCGGAATTGGGTCAAAGTGTGGCGATCGCCCGCACTGCCTTAGTAACGACCCTGATGTTGGCCTCCCTCTGTTTAGTCCTCTTTCTCAAACCTCCCCATCCGACATGGGTTGGCGGTGCCCCCCTTGTGGGCAACTGGCGTTATCCTGCGGTGGTGGTAGCCCTACTGGCCACCTTCTTGATAATCAGCTGCTCGCCGACCCTACGGGCAGTGGCGGAGTTGGAACCCCTCTCGGCGTGGCTGTGGGCATTGATTATCTTAATTGTGTTCGTCTGGGTAATCTTGTTACGCACGTTTTGGCGCTATCGGCTTTTGGATCGTTTCCTTGGTGTGGATCTTAGCTAGGAATGGGGGGCGCGATCGCGCTGAATGGAATAGAGATGGGCATACAACCCCCCTTGGGCAAGCAGGGTCTCATGGTCTCCCTGCTCACAAATCCTGCCTTGATCCAACACCACAATTTGATTGGCATCCCGAACCGTACTCAGGCGGTGGGCAATCACAATCATTGTGCGGGTGCCGGTAATTGAGCGCAGGGCAAGTTGAATTTCCCGCTCCGATTCATAATCTAAACTGGAGGTGGCCTCATCAAAGATCAGTACATCGGGATCCGCCAAGAGGGCACGGGCAATCCCTAGCCGCTGTCGCTGTCCGCCGGAAAGCCGCAACCCCCGTTCCCCCACGATCGTGCGATAGCCCAAGGGCAACTGATGCACAAATTCATCCACCCGGGCAATCGCGCAGGCCTCATAGACGGCATCCGCACTCACGTTGGGATTGGCGTAGGTCAAGTTATCCCACAGCGTTCCATTAAAGACATCCACCTCCTGGTGAACAATGGCTAGACGACGACGATAGGCACGCACATCAAGGGTTTGAATATCTTGGCCATCAATGAGGATTTGTCCTTGATCCGGCTGGAAATAGCGAAAGAGAAGCTTGATTAGCGTGGATTTTCCCGAACCCGAACGCCCCACTAAGGCCACCGTTTGGCAGGGTTCAATGAGCAAATGAATATCCCGCAGAATGGGGCGCCCCGGCGTGTAGCTAAACCAAACATGCTGAAAATCCACCTTGCCCGAAAACTTCAGGGTGGGAATCTCTTCTTGCTCTAAGTCAATGGCATCGCGCCCCGGCGGTAGTTCCATAAATTCATGGAAGCGCAAAATGGAGGCATAGCGCCGTGCAAAGACCTCAGACACCTGCGAGAGGGGCGTAATTTCGGCGTAGGCCATGCTGGCGAGGGTGTAAATCGTAATAAAGTGACCAATGGACACCCGTCCGCCAATTGTGGCAGCCAGTGAGAAGCCCAACAATGTGAATAGACAGAATTGCACCAAACCTGCTTGCCAAGTAATTAAATACATGTAGCCGCGATGAATCCGATCAATCACCATCTTGAACTCGCGATCAAGACGCCGGGTTTGACGAGCCAACTCGCGGGCTTCGGTGGCAAAGGCCTTGACGGTTTTGATGTTGGTAATGATCTCCGAGGTACGGCTCTCGGTGCTCTCAATATGGCTGTCAAGAATCTCTTCTTTTTGAATGAGGCGCCGCAGCGTGCGCAGGGTTAAGACAAAAATTAGGGTAAAGGAAGTCATTAACCCCAAGGCTATTGGCCAGTCCAGCCACCACAGAATGACACCAATGCCAAGGACGCGCACCGTTTTGGGAATGAGTTGACCGGCAATTTCCGGGTAGCTCCACGTGTGGTTGGAAATTCCCTTATTGACGCGGTTGGCAATGCGGCCGGGGTTGTTTTCTTCAAAAAACTCTAGGGGCAGGGTAAGAATTTTCTCCACAGCTTTGCGGGTGTGATCGCGGCGGGCAGCAAGGGCAATCCACCAGTGAAACCAAACACCTAACCACGGTTGAATCGGAGCGCGAACAACAGTTGCCAGAAAAACAATACTGCCAAGAACGGTGAGATTGACTGCAAAGGAATTCTGCCAGCCGGTCCAAGCTTGGAGCGTGCCGGCGATCGCCACCACTGGCGGGTCAAGGGGCTGTTGCGAAAGTAAGTTAAGGATTTGGCCAATCGCATAGGGTACGAGCAAATCCACTAGCTCACAGAGACTAGCGGCGGTAATACTGGCGATCGCCATCCCCCGGTAGGCGCGATAGTAACCCAAAATGGAGCGAAAGGTGGCCATAGAACCAGGATAAGCACTGCTCCCATTTTAAGAAATCCTAAAGTTTTGTGCCGTCACCCTTGGGCTGAGAACGGCTTTAGACCTTAAGAGAAACCGGTGTACGATTTAGACGGATTTCGTAGGGGGCATCGGCAATTAGCGATCGTCCCGTCATCTCAGGGGGTTGAGGCAGCTCCAAAATTTCCAGAATGGTCGGCGCAATATCCGCAAGGCAGCCGTCCTGCCGCAGGGTGACATCCGCACCATGGCCGGGGATTTTACGTTTCTCCCCTTCCACCAAGATGAAGGGAACAGGGTTGGTGGTGTGAGCCGTCCAAGGGTTGCCGTCCTCGTCAATCATGTACTCAGCGTTGCCATGATCGGCGGTGATCAGCAGTGTGCCCCCCACTTTTGTTGCTGCTTCTACGAGCACTCCCACGCAGCGATCCACCGTTTCAATGGCTTGGACGGTGGCCTCCAATTGCCCTGTGTGTCCCACCATATCGGGATTGGCAAAGTTGACCACAATGAGGGCATATTCCTGCTTTTCAATGGCTTCCCTAACCGCTTCTGTGACAGCGAGGGCAGACATGGCCGGCGCTTGATCGTAGGTGGCCACCATCGGACTGGGGATGAGAATGCGATCCTCTCCGGGGAAGGGTTCCTCGAGGCCGCCATTAAAAAAGTAGGTGACGTGGGCATATTTTTCCGTTTCCGCTGCCCGCAGTTGCTTCAGGCCATGCTCGGCAATCACCTCCCCTAAGATATGATTGAGGTTTTGCGGGGGGAAGGCCACCCCACAGTTAAAGTTAGTATCGTACTGTGTCAAGGTCACATATTCCAGTGGTGTAATCAGCCTGCGTTCAAAGCCGCTAAAGTCAGGGTCAATAAAGGCTTGGGTGAGTTGGCGGGCGCGATCGGGACGGAAATTAAAGAACACCACACCGTCTCCCGGTTCAACTGCACCCTCCGCAATGCGGGTGGGCACAATAAATTCATCGCCAATATCCTGCGCATAGGACTTACTGGCCACCTCCGCCGCCCGCAGGGGTTGAATATTCTCATTGCTCGTCATGACGCGGTAGGCCGCCTCGGTGCGATCCCAACGGCGATCGCGATCCATGGCATAGTAACGACCACTCACTGTAACAATTTGTCCACACCCTACTGTCTTCAGGCGTTGCTCCAATTCCTCAAGAACGCCCGCTGCATCGCGGGGGGGTGTATCACGACCATCGGTAATGGCATGGATACAGGCGGGTAACTCCTGGCGCCTTGCCAGTTCCACCAACCCGTAGAGGTGCTCAATGTGGGAATGTACGCCGCCGGCGGAACACAGGCCGATAAAGTGAAGCTTGCCATTGCGTTCCTTCACGGTTTGGCACAGATGCACCAGCACAGGATTGGTAAAGAAGCTGCCATCCTCAATAGCATCGGAAATGCGCACCAACTCCTGGGGAACAATGCGTCCGGCACCAATATTTAAGTGTCCCACCTCCGAGTTACCCATTTGTCCCTTGGGGAGTCCCACTGCCTTTCCAGAGGTGTAAATCAACGTGTGGGGATAGACCTGCCACAAACTGTCCATGACAGGAGTATTGGCGCTGGCGATCGCATTGCCATAGGTTTCTTCGCGATAGCCCCAACCATCCAAAATGATTAAAACAACGGGCGCAACAGGAGACGATGCCATGTGAATGCCCTACCTTAACTTTTCCGGGAAATGAGGTAAATTTTATAACCTCGCAAATGATACCATTCTCGACCGCGAGAGACAAATCGGGTTACTGCCGCTACAGTCCACAAACTCAATCAATTCTGAATCAATAGAAGATCTATCCTAGCGGATTAGAGATGGCCAAATGTTGAAAACTGTTACAGATGCGGCTTTTCAGGATTAAATCCTTGAAGACAAAAAATTGCCATGATAGTATCCAAACTGTTGTCTGTTAGCCAAAATTGGGAGTTATCCGTTGTCACTTCGGGTCGCAGTAGTTGGTGGTGGTCCAGCGGGTTCCTCGGCCGCTGAAACCTTAGCTAAAGCCGGAATCCAGACTTATCTCTTTGAACGTAAATTAGACAATGCCAAGCCCTGTGGCGGTGCGATCCCCCTGTGCATGGTCAGTGAATTTGACTTGCCACCGGAAATTATTGACCGCCGCGTGCGCAAAATGAAAATGATTTCTCCCTCCAATATCGAGGTGAACATTGGCCATACCCTTAAGGAGCACGAGTATATCGGGATGTGCCGCCGCGAAGTCCTCGATAGCTATATGCGCAATCGAGCAGCGGATTTGGGTGCCCACTTGATCAATGGCACCGTCTTTAAGCTGGAACAACCCGCCACCGGCGATCAGCCCTACACCCTCCACTATGTCCAAGAGGATGGTACTGCCCATAGCCTTGAGGTGGATGTCGTGATTGGAGCCGATGGGGCAAATTCCCGCATTGCCAAGGAAATTGATGCTGGGGATTACAACTATGCCATTGCCTATCAGGAGCGCATCCGCCTACCTGAGGACAAAATGGCCTACTACCAAGAGCTGGCGGAAATGTACGTGGGGAATGACGTATCTCCTGACTTCTATGCATGGGTCTTCCCGAAATATGACCATGTGGCCGTGGGCACCGGCACCATGAAAGTTAACAAGGACCGCATTCGAGAACTGCAAGCGGGAATTCGCGCCCGCGCTGCTGCCAAACTGGCAGGGGGACAAATTATTAAGGTGGAAGCCCACCCCATTCCTGAGCATCCTCGGCCACGGCGGGTGGTCGGTCGCGTGGCTCTCGTGGGAGATGCAGCGGGTACGGTCACCAAGTCCTCTGGGGAAGGCATCTACTTTGCCGCTAAGTCAGCGCGCATGTGCGCTGAAACTATTGTGGAAACCAGCAACGGTGGGCGGCGAATCCCTACAGAAGCTGACTTAAAGCAATATCTAAAACGCTGGGATAAAGCCTACGGCATGACTTATCTGGTTTTAGACCTGCTGCAACGAGTCTTCTATCGCTCCGATGCTACCCGTGAGGCCTTTGTGGAGATGTGTAGCGACATTGATGTCCAAAAGCTTACTTTTGATAGCTACCTCTACAAAACAGTTGTTCCTGCTAACCCACTGGTGCAGTTGAAGATTACGGCCAAAACAATCGGCAGTCTAATGCGGGGTAATGCCCTCGCTCCCTAGGTGCGTTTTGTCTGCGCTTTTCCCCTCAGAGGGCTTGAATCCACTCGTGGATGTTGTATTCTATCCAGACTTGGTGCTGCCAGTAGGGGTCGTTTTCAATGAGCTGGCGCACCTTTTCTTCGTTATCTGCCTCGTAAATGGCAAAAAAGTAGCGCAGATCTTTGGTGGGTCCGATGGTGATGAGAATCCCTTGGGCTTTTTGAGCTGCAAGACCGTCAAGATGCGCTTGGCGATAGGGGGCACGTCGCTCAAGGACATCCTCGCAATAACGTCCCCAAGCCACAAATTTTGTCATTTCATCCTCCTAGGCCTGTTCGGCAGCGAGTTGTGCCAGTTGTTCCTGCTGATCGCGGGCAATACAGGCTTGAATAATTGGTTCGAGATCGCCTTCTAGGACACTACTGAGACTAAAGTTTTGCCCTAGGCGGTGATCGGTGACGCGGTCGTCTTTGTAGTTGTAGGTGCGGATTTTTTCAGAGCGATCGCCTGTTCCCACTTGGGAGCGGCGCATTGAGGTAATGGCCTCCTGCTGCTCCCGCAGCTTCATTTCGTAGAGCTTCGCCCGCAGAATTTGAAAGGCTCGCTCCTTGTTCTTCAACTGGCTGCGTTCTTCGGTGCAGAAGATGCGAATGCCTGTCGGCTTGTGGAAGAGGTCAACAGCCGTTTCCACCTTGTTGACATTTTGGCCGCCTGCCCCCCCGGATCGCGCCGTGGTAATTTCAATATCTTTTGGATCGATTTCGACTTCCACTTCATCCACTTCAGGCATCACCGCCACCGTGGCCGTTGAGGTATGGATTCGTCCCCCTGCTTCGGTGACGGGTACCCGCTGCACGCGATGGACACCGGATTCAAACTTCAGCTTGCTATAGACGCGATCGCCCTTGATTTCAAGGATTGCCTCCTTGAAGCCGCCCATCTCAGCCAGGGATTCGCTCACTAACGTAACCTGCCACCCCTGCGTTTTGGCATAGCGGGAGTACATCCGCACCAAATCCCCTGCCCAAATGCCTGCCTCATCTCCCCCTGCGCCGGCGCGAATTTCCAGCATGATGTTTTTCTCATCATTGGGGTCGCGGGGCAAGAGTAGAATTTTCAGGCGTTCCTCAAGTTCGGCGATGCGGCGACTCAGATTAGCCACTTCCTCCTCAGCCATTTGCCGCAGTTCCGGTTCATTGACCGCCTCTTTCAGGAGTTGGCGGGCATCCACGAGTTGCTGAGTCAAGGACTGCCATTCATGGTAAGCATTGACCGTTTCCTCTAGGGCAGCACGGGAGCGAGCTACCTTCTGAAACTCTGTTGGATTGACCGCCACATCGGGATCCGCCAACCGACGGGTGAGTTCCGTAAAGGTTTGCTCGACAGTGCGTAGTTTTTCCAAAAGATAGGCTTCTGCCATAGGAAGAACGGCGAGACTCTAAACTTTACGGGAGTAGTACTCAACCACAAGGAGTTCGTTGACTTCAAGGGCGACCCACTGCCGCTCCACAATGCCCGTGACTCTGCCGGTGAGGGTACTTTTATCTAGCTCCAGATGACTGGGAATATTGGCAAGGCCGGGATTTTGAAGATTGGTTTCCACCAAGCGGCGCGATCGCTCGTTATCGCGAACTGTAATCACATCCCCCGGACGGCACTGATAGCTGGGAATGGAAACACAGCGGCCATTGACGAGGATATGGCCATGGTTCACCAGTTGGCGGGCTGCTGGAATCGTGGGTGCCATACCCAGGCGGAAAACGGTGTTATCCAGCCGCATTTCCAATAATTGTAGGAGGGTTTGCCCCGTGGAACCACTCACGCGACGGGCTTTGCGCACATAGCGCACCAGTTGCCGCTCCGAGATCCCGTAGTTGAAGCGCAGTTTTTGCTTTTCATCAAGGCGCAGGGCGTATTCCGAGCGTTTTTTGCGAGCTTGGCCATGTTGACCGGGGGGATAGCTCCGCTTGGGAGTTTTGCGGGTGAGACCGGGTAGCTCACCCAGACGACGGACAATTCTCAAACGAGGGCCACGATATCGAGCCATGCAACTATACCCAACCTACAATGATGATGGTGTCTAACCAAACGAAAGATCAACTGATGTGCCGAGGGCAACTGGATCAGCTTGTCTAGTGTATCAAGAGAATAGGGGCGATCGCAACCCTAGGGGGAGGAGGGAAGGTCAGTCTCACGGCCTGCCTGCAGAGCCTTCAGATCCAAAAGGCTGACCATTGTACCCGTCAGCGGAATGGCCAAAAAAATCCCCGCCAAACCGCCCACGGTTCCGCCCACCAAAAGGGCAAAGAATAGAACAATTGGATTTAAGTTCACAGAATCTCCCATAATTCGCGGCATTAGGAGATTTTCTTCCACCTGCTGCAGGACAATACAGCTAATCAGCACCTGTAAACTCAGCAAAACTCCTTTGGGAAGCAAAACCAAACAGACAAGTCCAATTCCAAGGGTGGCGCCAATGCCGGGAATGAGATCAAAGCTGCCAGCAATGGCTGCCAATGCTAAGGTGTAGGGCACCTGGAGAATCAAGAGCACCACAAAAACAGAGGCGCCAAAAAATAGCGAAAGTAGAAAACGCCCCCAAAAAAAGCCCAGAAAATTTCGCCTTAAGGCTAAGGGCAAGCGCTCGCGCCACGGCTCGGACAAAAAGCTCAATAGATACTGCCACAGGGGTTCCCCCTCCAGCAGCATGAAGAAAGTAATCACAGCAATAATGATGCCGCCCAGAAAGAGACCAAACACTGACTGGAGTTTGCCAAAGCCAAACTGAATGCCCGCAAGCGTAAAGTTGCGCAATTCTGACTCCAGTTGCTGGAAATTAATGTCCAGATTCCAGCGGCGGAGAAACTGCTGCATGTTCTCAAGGGACTCAATCCACAGATCAATTTGCTCAGGCAAATTGGTGATTAGCTCTTGTAACTGGCCAATGATTGCCAAGCCGAGGGTAATTCCTAGCCCGATCAAAATAGCAAGTGTGCCAAGAAAGACAACCGTCACTGCAACCCCATGGGGGAGATACCTCTTGAGCCAGCCCACGGGATAGTTGAGCAAAAACGCCAAAATAGCGGCAAAAAGAAAAACTAGCAAAACGTAGGCAAAGTAGGACAACAGTTGCACCCCAATCCAGCCGAGGGCAAAAAGTAAAAGTAGGCGCCACAGGCGGCGGTTTTCAAGGCGATCGAACCAATTGAACATAGATTGCATCAGCAAGCTTGCAATGCCTTGACTATAGCCTACAGAGGGAATTGTGCGGCCTCCAGCCGATTTTAGGCTAACCCACTCAAGATTGGGGTCGGACACCGAGCCCCTGGGGGAGGCAGCTATACTTTGCCAAAGGGCTTTATTCCCCTTGCTTTACAGTCGGTCTGCACCTTTGGGATCATAGGATAAGGGTCTCAATTGTGTGGAGTAAGTTGGCGTGGATGACCACAGTTGGCAAACCAGTTCCCAGTGGATCATGGTGGGTCTGTTGCTCTTGTTTGCGATCGCCCACAGTGGATTGGCTAGCCTCCGCTCCTGGGCAGAAAAGCGAGTGGGTGCCCGCCTTTATCGCATTTTTTTTGCCCTTGTGAGCTTGCCCTTAGCCACCCTTTTGATTCTCTACTTTTTGGCACATCGCTACGACGGCGTCCAGCTGTGGCAACTCCAGGGGGTGCCGGGTATGGGGGCACTGGTGTGGAGCTTATCGGCAGTCTCGTTTCTCTTCCTCTATCCAGCCACCTTTAACTTGCTAGAAATTGCCGCCGTGCAAAAGCCAGAGATTCACCTCTATGAAACGGGGATTATTCGCATTACCCGCCACCCGCAGTTGTGGGGACAAGTCCTCTGGTGTGTGGCCCATACTCTGTGGTTGGGGACCTCCTTTACCCTGTTGACTTCCCTAGGTCTAATTGCCCACCACTGCTTTGGCGTTTGGCATGGCGATCGCCGTTGGTACGCACGGCATGGCGAGGCTTTTACCGCCCTGAAAGCTCGCACCTCAATCCTCCCCTTCAAGGCCATTTGGGAAGGCAAACAACAGTTGGTGTGGCAGGAATTTTTGCGCCCCGCCTATGGGGGAGTGGCCATTTTTGTTGCGTTGCTGTGGTGGCTGCACCCCTACTTTTACCGTGTCACCCCTCAAATCTTGCCCTTTTAGCGTTTCCTGTAGAAATTGCGCATAATTGAGGTTAGAGATATCCCGTTTCAGGCAAGTTTTTTCCACCCGTGTCCCCCCTCTTTTCTTTCCCCCCTTCTGCTGCTGAATCTCGCCTTCCTCGTCTTTTCAATCAATTGCAACCGCCCCCCGAAACCGTCGTACTCCTCTTGGCAGTACTGATTGGCGGCAGCGCGGGACTCAGTGTGTTGCTATTTCGTTACCTGATTGAAGCGATTCATCACATTGCCCTTGAAAAGTTGATGGGACTCATCGGTCAATTGGGCACTTGGACCCTGGCCTGTATTCCTATGCTTGGGGGCTTGCTGGTGGGGACAATCCGCTGGTTGGTTCAGGACTTTAGTCCCAACCTGATGTCACTGATGGGGACTGTAGAAGCTGGCAAGGAAATTCCCTTCATTCGCCCTATTGCCAAAACCCTTGCGGCGGCGATTTCCCTCGGCACAGGTGCCTCCCTCGGTCCAGAAGGCCCCAGTGTGGAAGTGGGCGCCAATCTCGGCATTCTCTTGGGTCAAGCGCTGAAGGTTTCGCGAGGGCGGCAAAAGTTACTCCTCGGTGCAGGAGCAGCGGCAGGTTTGGCAGCCGGCTTCAATGCCCCGATCGCTGGCGTCTTCTTTGCTCTAGAGGTGGTTTTAGGAACCACGTTTGAAACAACGGCTGTAAGTGTAGTGCTGTTAGCAGCTGTTATTTCTGCCCTCATTACCCAGATTGGCCTAGGTTCCCAACCTGCCTTTGATTTGCCGACCTATGAGGTGCGCAGTTCCCTAGAGCTGCCTTTGTACCTAGGTTTGGGGCTTCTCGCCTACGGTGTTGCCGTCGCCTATACTCAGTTGCTTCGGTGGTTACCCCTGATCTTTCAGGGCAAAATTGCCCCACTGCAGTGTTTAGGCCGCATTCCCCTACCGCTGCGTCCCCTTGTGGGGGGGCTGTGTGTTGGCTTGGTTGCCCTGCACTTACCCCAAGTACTAGGAATTGGCTATGAGACAGTAGAAGCCATTCTGCGGGATGTCCACTTTCCCTTGGGGCTCCTATTGGTGTTGCTCTTGGCCAAGATGGTGTTGACGGCGGTGAGCTTAGGCAGTGGTTTGATTGGCGGTATCTTTGCACCGGCTCTCTTTTTGGGAGCCTCCTTGGGTGCTGCTTATGGTAAGGTGTTGCCCCTCCTGCTACCGATGTTTGCTGATAGTATTGCTACTCCTGCCGCCTACGCAACGGTGGGAATGGCAGCGGTTCTTGCCGCCAGTGTCAATGCTCCCTTGACGGCGATTTTGCTGCTCTTTGAAATGACGCGGGACTATCGGATTATCCTACCCCTGATGGCCGCAGTGGGTCTAAGTGTCTGGTTAATGAATAGTTTTCAAAAACGGCAGGAACTGCCGCCATTGGCAGTCAGGGTTCAGTCTCAGGAAGCGGAGCCAGAGGAGAGTTTAGCTAATCTTTCGGTTGCCGAAGCCATGCAGTCCAATGTGCTGTTGTTAAATGAAACGATTCCTCTGGTGGTTGCAGGGCTGCAACTCATTGAAAGAAAAGCCTACTGTTCATTTGTGATTGACAATCAACAGCAACTGGTTGGCCTTCTCACGCTGGGGGATGTTAACCGCGTGCTTGCCCGTTGGGAGGCCGATCAGGAAACCACCGCTTATCAGACGCAAACGGTGGGCGCTGTGTGTACGCGTAACCTACTGCTTGCCTATCGGGATGAACCGCTAAAGGATGCCCTAGATCGCATGGGGGCGCGGGATTTGCGGCAGTTGCCAGTGGTGGATCGCAACAACCCGCAACAGGTTTTGGGACTGCTCACCAGAGAAGATATTCGCCTTGCCTACTATTTGGATCAGACGCGGCGTAAGCTACTGCCCTACCTAGAGCGAGCAATGTTATCTATGCCTTCAGAACCGGTGGCTTCCGATTTGCTGCAGACTTTCCATTAACTGGGCGCGCAGGTGAATGACTTCGCCAATGACAATTAGAGCAGGGGTTTGAATTTTTGCTGCCTCGCAGGTGGCGATCGCTCGTTCCAATGTTGTCACCACCACCCGTTGCTGCGGTGTGGTTCCCGATTCAATCAAGGCTAAGGGGGTCTGGGGCGATCGCCCACCCGCTATCAGTTGCGGCACAATCTCCCCTAAGTGGTGAAGTCCCATGTAGATCACAATCGTATCTACCGCCGTAGCCAGCGCCGACCAATTGACCCGCGGTTGATAGCGGCCCGCAGACTCATGGCCTGTGACAAAGACCACCGAAGAACTCAAATCCCGATGGGTCAGGGGAATCTGCGCATAGGCTGGGGCAGCCACGCCACTGGTGATCCCCGGCACCACTTCCACAGTAATGCCTGCCTGCACCAATGCCAGATACTCTTCACCGCCCCGGCCAAAGACAAAGGGATCGCCCCCCT
The DNA here is from genome assembly GCF_938074695.1 of uncultured Thermosynechococcus sp. GTDB lineage: Bacteria > Cyanobacteriota > Cyanobacteriia > Thermosynechococcales > Thermosynechococcaceae > Thermosynechococcus. The sequence goes on along the minus strand of NZ_CALJEM010000020.1, from coordinate 67,826 downwards.
TAAGGCGCACAATGACCGCATGGCGCTTTGCCAAATCAATCAACAGGCGACAAATCTCAGCCTGGGAAAGAGTGTGATTCCCCCGCCGCTTGCCCACATGAATTTTTTCTGCTTGTGGGTTAATCAAGCCAAGAATTTCGGGGCTAATCAGCGCATCGTAGAGCACCACATCTGCCCATTCCAGCAGTGTCTTGGCACGCACCGTCAGTAGTCCCACATCTCCCGGCCCTGCGCCCACCAAATATACTTTTCCGATCAATTGGGATGAACTCATTCTTGAATAAGACCCTGTGTCACGGTTTCTACCTGCTGAGGAGCTAGAGGAGTTTACTCAACACTCACCATTTCTGCCGGTAGCGCTTCCCACCCTTGTCCCTTGCGTACCAGTAGCGGTGGTTCGACGGTGAGATCAAGGATACTCGACGTTTGCTGTCCCGGCGGCTCCCCCGTATCAATAATCAAATCCACCTGTTTGTCAAAGACATCGAAGAGATCTGCGGTATTCACATAATAGGTTTCGTCCTCGGGCAACCGTGCCGAGGTGGAAATAATGGGATTACCCAAGGCGGTCAACAGCGCTTGGCTTACGACGTGGTTAGGTACACGAATCCCCGTAGTTTTGCGTTTGGGATTTTGGACAAGGCGGGGCACCAGTTTAGTAGCCGGCAGCAAAAAGGTGTAGGGTCCCGGAACCAGGCGACGCATGAGGCGGTAAGCGGAATCGCTGACATAGGCATACTGGGCAATGTTGGAGAGAGAAGAGCACAAAAAGGTGACAGGTTTATCGTTGGAGAGTTGCTTGAGGTGGCGTACCCGTTGCACCGCTGCTTTGTGGTTCATATCGCAGCCAATGGCATAGACTGTATCGGTGGGGTAGAGCATGACTGCCCCTTCTTTGAGAGCCTCAACAATTTGGGCGATCGCGCGGGGTTGGGGGTTAACAGGATGAAGTTCAAAAATCGCTGCCATTAAAGAATCCACAAGGGCACTGCTGCCATAGCGTAGTTTTAGTTTAACGGCAAGGCATGGGCGAACGCACCTCCGAGGACTATTAGCCCTATTGACATCCTTCCCGGCCTGAAAGCCGGAGAAGTTCCTGCTTCCCACCGCCCACGCGGTTCGATATGCGGGAATGAGGCGGCTCATGGCCTACTGCGCTTTTCATGCCGACGGAAGCTGTGGTCGCCGTCCTAGGTTGCTTCAAGTTGTGACGGTGCGCCGATTTCCATCGTGCGCCAATACATCGAGAGCAGCGGACGCCACACTGAAAACGAGCCGAAGGCAGACAAGGAGTTCAGTTTTCTTGGCTTGCCAGGTTGCCTAGGGCTGCTGAAAGCCCCGACTTCAGTCGGTGGAAAGTTTACGTGTTGACCTAGCTGATCTATTGGGATGACGCGCCCTAGCACCAAGAGGGGTAACATCCACTGTTAAAATTTGTGATGGGTTATGCATCCGTGCAGCATTTTTGCCCTTAGGAGAGAACGAATTTGAGCGAAGCAGCTGTTGCCATTGTTACCGGTGCCTCACGGGGAATTGGTCGGGCGATCGCCCTTGAACTGGCGAAGGAGGGAGCTACGGTGGTTGTCAACTACGCCCGTTCGGCTGAGGCCGCCCTTGAAGTAGTGCAGACTATTGAACAACAAGGGGGAAAAGCCATTCCCATTGCTGCTGACGTTTCTATCCCTGAGCAAGTGGATGCCCTAGTGGCAAAAACACTGGAAACCTACGGCCGTGTGGATGTCTTGGTCAACAATGCCGGTATTACCCGCGACACACTGCTGCTGCGCATGAGCCTTGAGGACTGGCAGGCGGTGATTAACCTCAACCTGACCGGCGTTTTCCTGTGTACTCGTGCGGTGAGTAAGTTAATGCTCAAGCAAAGGCGGGGACGGATTATCAACATTGCGTCTGTAGCAGGACAAATGGGCAACCCCGGCCAAGCCAACTACAGTGCTGCCAAAGCGGGCGTAATTGGCTTTACGAAAACCGTTGCCAAGGAGTTAGCCAGTCGGGGCATTACTGTCAATGCTGTTGCCCCCGGCTTTATTGCCACGGAGATGACAGCGGGTCTAAAAGCCGAAGAAATTCTTAAATTTATTCCTCTGGGGCGGTATGGCGAACCCATGGAAGTGGCGGGCATGGTGCGCTTTTTGGCCTTGGATCCAGCAGCCGCCTACATTACGGGGCAAGTCTTCAATGTGGATGGTGGTATGGTAATGGCCTAAATGGCTTGGAGTAGTGCAGCAACCCATGACCAACGCAATTACCCTTCCCAGTCAATATAATCCCAAGCAAACCGAAGCCAAGTGGCAACAGCTTTGGGAGCACAGCGGTGTTTTTCACGCTGATCCCAACCGTCCTGGTAAACCCTACTGCATTGTCATTCCACCCCCCAATGTCACCGGCAGTCTGCACATGGGGCACGCCTTTGAGCATGCCCTAATTGATGTCTTGGTTCGTTACCACCGCATGATTGGCCGCAATGTCCTCTGGCTGCCAGGGACAGACCACGCCAGTATTGCTGTCAGCACTATTTTGGATCAACAGTTGCAGGCGGAGGGCACCAACCGCTTTGCCCTTGGACGAGAGGCCTATCTCCAGCGGGCATGGGCGTGGAAAGAGGCATCGGGAAATACAATTGTCAGCCAAATTCGCCGCTTAGGTCTATCGGTGGATTGGTCGCGGGAGCGCTTCACCATGGACGAGGGACTGTCGCGGGCAGTGCTGACCGCCTTTAATCGCCTCTACGACGCAGGGCTAATCTATCGCGGTAAGTATTTGGTGAACTGGTGTCCCGCCAGCCAATCGGCAGTCTCGGACTTGGAGGTGGAAAACCGGGAGGTGCAGGGGCATCTCTGGTATTTTCGCTATCCGCTGGCGGATGGCTCAGGATATTTGGAGGTGGCGACAACCCGTCCGGAAACGATGCTGGGGGATACGGGGGTGGCAGTCCATCCGGAGGACGATCGCTACCGACATTTCATTGGTAAAACAGTACGCCTGCCCCTAGTGAATCGAGAAATTCCCGTGATTGGCGATCCGTTGGTGGATCCGACGTTTGGCACTGGCTGCGTCAAGGTCACCCCCGCCCATGATCCCAACGACTTTCTCATGGGGCAACGCCATCACCTACCGATGATTAACCTGATGAATAAGGATGGCACCCTCAATGAGAATGCAGGGGAATTTGCCGGTTTGGACCGCTTTGTGGCTCGCAAGCAGGTGGTGGCTCGCCTAGAGGCAGAGGGCTTTTTAGTACGGGTGGAGGATTACAAACATACGGTTCCCTATAGCGATCGCGGCAAAGTGCCCATTGAACCCCTGCTTTCTACCCAGTGGTTTGTGAAAATTCGTCCCTTGGCAGATGCTGCCCTCAAGGCGCTGGATCACAAGCACTCCCCCCGCTTTATCCCCGATCGCTGGGCCAAGGTCTATCGCGATTGGCTGGTGAATCTGCGGGATTGGTGTATCTCGCGGCAACTGTGGTGGGGGCATCAAATTCCCGCTTGGTACGTGGTCAGTGAAACCAACGGTGAAGTGCGCGATGACACTCCCTTTGTGGTAGCGATGAATGAAACGGAAGCGCGCGCCAAGGCGATCGCCCAATTTGGCCAGGAGATTCAACTCCAGCAGGATGAGGATGTCCTAGATACTTGGTTTTCCTCTGGCCTATGGCCTTTTTCTACCCTAGGCTGGCCTGAGGACACCCCCGACTATCGCCGCTATTACCCCACCACCACCCTTGTTACAGGGTTTGACATCATCTTTTTCTGGGTGGCACGGATGACCATGCTGGGGCAGTACCTCACCGGAAAAATCCCCTTCCGCGATGTCTATATCCATGGCTTGGTGCGGGATGAAAACAACAAAAAAATGTCCAAGTCCGCCAACAATGGCATTGACCCGCTCATTCTCATTGACAAATACGGCACCGATGCCCTCCGCTACAGCTTGGTCAAGGAAGTGGTGGGTGCCGGTCAGGATATTCGCCTAGCCTACAATCGCAAGACCGATGAGTCGGCCACAGTCGAGGCCGCCCGCAACTTTGCTAACAAACTTTGGAATGCTTCCCGCTTTGTCCTGCTGAATCTGGAGGGACAAACCCCCGCCCAGTTGGGAACACCGCGGCGGCGGGATCTAGCAGCTAGCGATCGCTGGATTCTCAGTCGCTACCATACGACCGTTCAAACCACCCGCCAGCGGATTGAAAGCTATGGCCTTGGGGAAGCCGCTAAGGGACTCTATGAATTCATCTGGGGTGATTTCTGCGACTGGTACATTGAACTGGTCAAGCCGCGTTTGCAAGGAGAAAACCCCAAGGCCAAGCGCACCGCTCAGCAGGTGCTGGCTACCGTGCTGGATGGCACCCTGAAGTTGCTCCATCCTTTTATGCCCCACATTACTGAGGAAATCTGGCACACATTGCATCAAGTGGAAGACAGTGAAGTTTTGGCGGTGCAACCCTACCCAAAAGTAAACCGCCGCGCTATTGATCCTGAGCTGGAAGCCCAATTTAGCCTTTTAATTGAAACGATCCGCACCATTCGGAATCTACGGGCAGAGGCGGGGATTAAACCCGGAGTCTATGTGAGTGCTCTGATTGAAGCCAGTGCCGAGGAAGAGCCGATTTTTGAAGCCGGGGCTGCCGATATTCAACATTTGGCTCGTCTGGAGTCGCTGACGATTGGCAGCGGACTGCAAATTCCCTCGCAGGTCTTTAGTGGTGTGGTGGGCAAGAGTGAGGTGCTCATTCCCCTCGCGGGGGTCGTGGATGTGGCGGCCTTGGCAACTAAACTCCAGAAGGAGAGCGATCGCCTAACGGGGGAAATCCAGTCTTTAACGGCTCGCCTCAACAACCCCAACTTTGTCCACAAAGCCCAACCCGAGGTAGTAGCCACAGCCCAAGCCCAACTGGCCGCTGCCCAGCAACAACTGACCATTATCGAACGCCGACTCCAGTCCCTGACTGTCCATCCTTAAACCCAGCAGTGCCATGATGACGGTAAAGGGGAGGCGATTAAAATGATCCGAGAACGGGATGCCCAAACAAAAAATAGGGAGGCAACGCCCCCCTGAACTGCAATTCAACTGCAATGAACTGAGAAGGTCTCAGCCTTAATAGCGATAGCCACTGTAGCCGCTGTTGGCCTGATTGGGCTTATAGACAATGAAGCTCATCACTTGACACTGTTTAATGTTGTCAAAGGCCACCACGCGGATGAAACAGTTGGGATACTCAGAACGGCACTGCTGTACCTCATTGAGTACCTCTTGGGCATTGGTGCAGTTAAAGAGGGGCAGCTTCCACATTGTCCAGTAGCGAATTTCTGCATCAGAGCTTTCGTTAAACTCCACGCAAGGATGGTAGCCCTGATCAATGGCGTACTGGATTTGGCGGGCAATTTGGGCGTCACTAAGGGGAGGCAGGTAGGAGAAGGTTTCGTAACGACGCTCTTTGGGTAGGGTCTTCATAGCTTCCTCAATTGGTTCACAATTAACACAGTTAACAACTTATTCAGGAGTTTCGCGGTTGTTGCTCTCAACATTGGCGTCAGACACTTGGGTCATCCGCTCCAGTTGTTGACAGCGGTGTTGTAAATTGGCCTGCTGGATGCCAGTCCGCAGCATTTCCGGTAGGTAGTCTGCCACCATTTCCGCGAGATGTTCGCGCACCGTAAGAATGCGAAAACCGAGATCGGGCTGTTCGCGAAAGAGGGCTTCCAAGTAGCGCTCGCCATCTTGGATACTTTCTTGACTCGTGAACTGGTGCAGCCAGAGGGATCGCGGTGGATCAGTCTCGGCCAACTGCCCGATCACGGTTCGCACGGCCTGATAGGTTAAGTAACTAATCAGGGTTTTGGTGGTTTGCTTCGCAATGTGCTTGACATCCATAGACCTGCGGGGAAATCGTTGCCACAGCTTCGATTGAACCCCATTTACCCCACCTAGATTGTGTCCTGCGCCTCAAACTCGAATTTGATTTCCTTCCAGAGTTCGCAGGCGGCAGCCAGTTCAGGACTCCAGCGGGCAGCTTCACGGATGATGTCGCCGCCTTCGCGCATGAGATCGCGGCCTTCATTGCGAGCTTGGATACAGGCTTCAAGTGCCACGCGGTTGGCCGTTGCCCCCGGTGCATTGCCCCATGGGTGACCCAAAGTGCCACCGCCAAATTGCAGCACGGCATCATCGCCAAAAATGTCCACCAAGGCTGGCACGTGCCAGACGTGAATACCGCCGGAGGCAACCGCCATCACCCCTGGCATTGAGGCCCAATCTTGGGTGAAGTAAATGCCACGGGAGCGATCTTGCTCAATGTAATTTTCCCGCAGCAAATCCACAAAGCCCAGGGTGACGGCCTTATCCCCTTCGAGTTTACCGACCACCGTACCCGTGTGGATGTGATCACCGCCGGACATCCGCAGGCACTTGGCCAGGACTCGGAAGTGAATCCCATGGTTTTTCTGGCGGTCAATCACTGCGTGCATGGCGCGGTGAATGTGCAGGAGCACCCCGTTATCGCGACACCACTTAGACAAGGTGGTATTAGCTGTAAAGCCGGCGGTGAGGAAGTCGTGCATGATGATGGGCATTCCCAGCTCTTTTGCAAACTCTGCCCGTTTTAACATTTCTTCGCAGGTCGCAGCGGTCACGTTCAAGTAGTGACCTTTGATTTCGCCGGTTTCTGCTTGGGCTTTGTGAATAGCATCAGCAACAAACAGGAAGCGATCGCGCCAGCGCATGAAAGGTTGACTGTTGACGTTTTCATCGTCTTTGGTGAAGTCCAACCCACCGCGCAGTGCTTCATAAACTGCACGACCGTAGTTTTTTGCCGACAGACCCAGCTTGGGCTTAATTGTGCAGCCCAAAAGCGGACGACCATACTTGTTGAGTTTATCGCGCTCCACCTGAATGCCGTGGGGCGGGCCTTGGAAGGTCTTCAAGTAGGCCACCGGCAGACGCAAATCTTCTAAGCGCAGAGCTTTGAGAGCCTTAAAGCCAAAGACGTTGCCGACAACCGAGGTGAGGAGGTTCGTCACCGAACCTTCTTCAAACAAATCAAGGGGATAGGCAATGTAAGCAATAAACTGATTATCTTCCCCCGGCAGCGGTTCGATGTCGTAGCAGCGCCCCTTATAGCGATCCAAGTCGGTGAGCAGGTCAGTCCACACTGTGGTCCAGGTGCCGGTGGAGGATTCTGCAGCAACGGCTGCGGCGGCTTCCTCAAAGGGCACCCCTGGCTGTGGGGTCACACGGAAAGCCGCCAGAATATCAGTATCTTTGGGAGTGTAATCGGGGGTGTAGTAGGTCAGGCGGTAGTCCTTTACCCCTGCCTCATACCCAGCTTTCTGGGATTTCGATTGCGTGTAGGCCATAGACGTTGTTCCTCTTTAACGGTTAGTGTGCCAGATAGAGCAGTCTCTACGGGCAACTTTTGCAATGGGTAATATGAACGCTACGATTCCCCCAAATGGGGCAAAACTTAGCAATAGGGGACTCGGCGAGATGATAAAACCACCCACAAGCCTTTAGTGTTGTCGTAGGTCTTATGCTTAAGCATCAGCTTAGTTGATACCCAATGCAATAACTTTTGCTTTGGAGATTCTTAATTATTCTATAGGTTTGAGTTATCAATCTTTAGAATTGTTTATGGGTTTCTAATCAGAAGGATATAATCCTAGTCTGATCTCTATCAAAAAATGACTAATCATTGCCTTAAATCAATTTAACAGCACCCATGGGGGCGATCGCTCTATTGTTCTTCAAAGAAAGAGGGTGGAATTTCTATGAGTTCAATAATTCAGTGGTATCCCGGCCACATTGCCAAAGCAGAACGTGCCCTCAAGGAACAGCTCAAACAAGTGGACGTCATCTTAGAAGTGCGGGATGCGCGGATACCCCTCGCCAGTTGCCATCCCCAAATTCGGCAGTGGGCCAGTGGCAAGCACCGCCTTTTGGTGCTTAATGGTATGGACAGAATTAGCGATCGCGATCGCCAGCAATGGCTGGCATGGTTTGAGGCACAGGGGGAGACGGTCTTTTTCACCAATGCGCAACGGGGTGAGGGGATTCGCCGACTCCAACAGGCGGCAGTGCAGTCTGGGGTAGCAATCAACCAGCGCCGCCAACAGCGGGGCATGCAGGTAAGAGCGGTGCGCGCCGTTGTCTTGGGGTTTCCCAATGTGGGCAAGTCAGCCCTGATTAATCGCCTCCTACAGCAGCGGGTTGTGGAAAGTGCCGCCCGTCCCGGCGTGACACGGCAGCTGCGCTGGGTGCGCTTGTCGCCCACGTTAGAACTTTTGGATGCCCCCGGTGTCTTGCCGATGAATTTTAAGAATCAAGAGGCGGCGGTAAAACTGGCCATTTGTGATGATATTGGCCAAGCGGCCTACGATCCCTGCCGGGTGGCACCGATTCTAGTGGAGTTGCTGCATCGGTTAGGACACGCCGATCGCCTTAGCGATCGCTATGGTTTAGCCGTCACTGACACGGGGGAAACCTATCTGCATGATCTCGCCCACCGCCGCTACCATGGGGACTTAGAACGGGCGGCACGACACCTGTTGCAGGACTACCGCCGCGGTTACTTGGGGGCGATCGCCCTTGAGCATCCTCCTCAGTAATATCCATGCACCCAACGCAAATGGAGACAACTGTGAAAACACCTAAAAACAGCTTGGTAGCCCCGTACTTCAGTGCTGGGTGGAAAAGCGTTAGGGCGATCACCGGTGATGTGGGTCTTCAATATATTTTTGAATTGTGGCAGCACTAACATTGCCTGCGGTACAGAAAAAGTATGAGCGACTCCAGAGGCTAGGCAAACGAGTTAGTTGTGGAAACTCTTTTCTCAAGTAGTTGGAGGAGCGACCTTTGAACGCTTTAACAACCAAATGAATGGGAACATGGTCTGGGGCAATTTCCAAGGCTCTGATGTTCCAGCCCTTCTCAACAGCTAACTCTTGCCAAATTTGAAACAGTCGAGTGCAGATGTCTGCGATTAATACTTTCTTGCGCCGTTTCGGGCAAAAAACATAATGCACCCCCGCCATTCCAACGGCGTGATTGTAGTGGTTATACTTTGCACATTCAAATTGAGGATGCTAGAAGATCGTTATGATATATGTTATCAGTGCACAAGTATGGACTTTGGTTGCCGGCAAAATCTTCTCTCGCCCAACCCAGAAGAACAGGCTGTCCTTGAGTACCTGTGCCAAGAATCCAACAAAGTCTATAACTGCGCCTTGTACTACGCCCGTCAAGTCTTTTTCAAGACAAAACGAGTCGTAAATCGGGCTGAACTTTGCTCAGAGATGGTAAAGAGCAAGAACAAACATTTTGCTGCAATGTATGTTTCTTCGGCTCAACAAACTTGCAATGCTGTGGCCGAAGCATTCAAATCCTTCAAGGCATTACAAAAACTGTGGCGGGCTGGACAGCTGGAAACTAAACCAGCCCCACCCAAATATCGCAAGCAGGGACTTTTCACGGTCTCTTACCCGACTCGATGGTTGAAGTTAACAGATAGAGGAATTCGCATTCCATTAGGTGATCAAGTCAAAGCCTGGTTTGGACTTGATGCGATTCATTTGCCGATGCCAACCAACCTGGATTGGAACTCGCTCAAAGAAGTGCGAATATTGCCCCGCAATGGATGCTTCTATGCAGAGTATGTCTATCAACGGCCTGAGACTCCATCTGTGTCGTTGAATGCCTGCAATGCTCTTGGGATTGACCACGGCATTGATAATTGGCTAACTTGCGTTAGTATTGTTGGAACCAGCTTCATTGTCCCAATAGTGAAACGGCCACTAGCAAGTTCTTGAAAATTTGGGAATTTGAGCTATTGATTGATCTGAGCTTACAGCAGGAGAACTACACCCTAGCCTTTATGCAATTTGCCCAGATGCTTGAACGGCTTCTGTTTTGGCAATGTGAACAGAAAAATTGGCGCACGCAGGGATACTTGAGTGAAAGTGAGGAACTCTTGCAGAAAGGCAACTATCGCGATCCGACATTGGGGGTGCTGTGGCAGGCATGGGCAAAAGTGGAGCAGCGATCGCCGGATGATTCCTTCGTCAAAAAACTGGCGAACGTCAATGAATATCGCAATGGGGTTGTTCACTGCAATCGAGCGATCAGCCTTGAAGAGTTGACTAAGCTGGCAAATGTTTCCCTAGAGGCATCCCCCCAAGAAATTCATCAAGGGTTGCTAGAGATGCTTCGCCAAGTTCTCAATCAAGACCAACAGCTTCAAAAAGGAGTGGCGCGATCGCTCTACGAGTGGGGATTAGAGCGGTTGCAATCCTCAGCCTAAGCGGCAATCTCCACACCAAAAACCTCTTGGAAGACCTTGCGTACCTTGTAGCCGGAGTCAATGGACTCGAGCGGATCTTTGCGCAGTCGGTGGCGCAGACAGAGGACAATCACCCGTGCAATATCGTCAACGGTAACCTCGGTACGTCCCTCGAAGGCAGCCAAGGCCTTGGCCGCCCGGTTGGTGACAATGTCTCCCCGCAGGCCATCCACATCTAGCTCGGCGCACACTTGGGAAATTTTCACCCGCAGTTCGTGATCAATGGTGACCCTAGGCAATAGGGCTTGAGCAGCCACTAGCTTGGCTTGCAGCGCTTCCTGTTGGGCTTGGTATTTGGCCAAAAAGGCTTCGGGATTTTGATCAAATTGCGATCGCTGCTCCACAATTTCCACCCGCAGGGCCGGATCCTTGACCGTGCGAATCTCGGCGTGCATGCCAAAGCGATCTAGGAGTTGCGGTCGCAGTTCACCTTCCTCTGGATTGCCAGAACCAACTAGGACAAAGCGTGCCGGGTGACGAATGGAAATGCCCTCGCGCTCAACGGTATTCCAGCCGGAGGCAGCCGCATCAAGCAAGACATCCACCAAGTGATCGTCGAGGAGGTTGACCTCATCCACATAGAGAATGCCGCGATTTGCTTTTGCCAAGAGTCCCGGCTCAAAGGCCTTCACCCCCTCAGCAAGAGCTTTTTCAATGTCAATTGTGCCGCACACCCGATCTTCAGTGGCCCCCAACGGCAGATCCACCATGGGCACTTTTTTCTTAATGGTGTGAATCGGTTCACCTGCTGCCACAGCCACCTTCACAGCATCGCTCATCAGATCGGGATCGCTGGGGTGGCTATTAAAAGGATCATCGGCCACTACCTCGATTTCGGGTAGCAGATCCGCTAGGGCACGAATTGTAGTTGATTTGCCCGTACCGCGATCGCCCATGATCATGACGCCCCCAATTTTGGGGTCAATCACATTGAGCAACAGTGACAGTTTCATTTCGTCCTGACCGACAATCGCCGCAAAGGGGAAAACAGGCCGACGAGGTACAGCAGTCGCAGTCACAGGCATCCCATCGCAAAAACAGCATTGATTATTGTGCCATATCGCGTTTGTCCTGCCACAGCAAAATTTTTCCGCAAAATTCTAGCTCTAGGTGGAGAAACCGTGGTAGCCTAAATAGGGATAACTTAAGAGCTAAATGCTTACATTGCTTTTGCTCTGCCCCATCTATCACGGTTCTCAATTAGCAATAATCGCTGTGAACCAGATGAGTCATTTTACACCACCAATAGAGACGGGGGCTTTACGTGCCGGTGTGGGATGTAGGCCTCAGTTGCGAGCGGTTTTTCACGCCCGACTGTCCATTTTTGAATTGTGTTGTTTTTAAGCTGTCTAAGGGAGGTTTCTTTATGTCCGTGCGTTTATATGTGGGCAATCTGCCGCGTGAACTGAGCCGCGAAGAGCTAGAAGCCCTATTGACCCAAGAAGTGGGGGAAGTAGGTACCACTAAGCTGATCACCGATCGCAAAACTGGCAAGTGCCGAGGGTTTGGCTTTGTTACCGTCGAATCTGAGGAAATAGCGGATCAGGTGATTGAGAAACTCAACGGCTACACCTTTAAGGACAATCCTCTCAAGATTGAGAAGGCCAACGACAAGCCCAAATCTGAAGTTAAAGAAAAAGAAAAAGAAGAAGCACCCGCAGAAAAACCCACTCCCAGCAACCGCAGCAACAATCGCAAAAATAACAAAAATAATGGGCGGCGTACCCAAGCCAATGCTGCGCCGACAGAGTATGGCTCTGGAGATACGGAAGCTGCTCAACCAGATCCTCGCTGGGCAGATGCCTTAGCACAACTCAAGGAACGGCTGCTCGCTCAAAGCAGCAACGCTTAAGTGTTTTAGGCAGTTTCCATGACGGCGGATCCTTGGCCATTTGTTACTCCGGGTATCCCCGATGGTCTGTTTGAGCGATTACCAGGTATTCCCCTCACCCAACGGGAAACGCGGTTATTGATGCTTTCCTATTTGCGGCTTGAGCCGGACTCCTGCCTTTGGGATGTGGGGGCAGGCACAGGGACAATTGCTGTTGAAGCAGCACGCTTGGCGAAGCGGGGAAAGGTGATTGCCATTGAACGAGACGAGGAAGTGGTTGATCTCATTCAGCGCAATTGCGATCGCTTTGGCGTCAAAAATGTCCAGATTGTTGCCGGTTCGGCGCCAGATTGCTTTCCTCAGTTACGCGGTACACCACAGCGCATTTGCCTTGAAGGAGGACGCCCGATTAAAGAAGTTTTACTCCGAGCTTGGGAGTATCTTGCGCCCGGTGGCCGTTTGGTGGCGATCGCCAGCAGTTTGGAAAATCTCTATGCCCTCTCTGAAGGCTTCGCGACAGTCCAAGCCCGCAGTCTAGAGGTGGTGCAGTCGGTGATCAATCGTCTGGAAACACGGGGGGGACACCAAATTTTTGCAGCGGTGGAACCGATCTTTATTCTCAGTGGCGAAAAAATTTCCTAATGGGCATTGGACAATTGTGGGTGGTGGGTACCCCCATCGGTAATCTGGAGGACATGACTGCTCGTGCCCTACGTATTCTCAAGGAGGTGGATCTGATTGCTGCGGAGGATACGCGCCACACTGGTCGCCTCTTACAGCACTTTGGCATTACCACACCACAAATTAGCCTCCATGAGCACAATACTCGGCAGCGTGTGCCCCAACTGCTTCAGCGCCTAGAAGCAGGTCAGCAGATTGCCCTAGTCAGTGATGCAGGCTTACCGGGGGTGTCCGATCCCGGCTATGAATTAATTACTGCCTGTATTGCCGCAGCTATTCCGGTGACCCCAATTCCCGGCCCAAACGCTGCCTTGACGGCCTTGATGGCCTCAGGATTACCCATGAATCGCTTTTGCTTTGAAGGCTTTTTGCCTCCCAAGGGGCGCGATCGCCAGCAGCGACTGGCGGCATTACAACAGGAAACTCGCACGATTCTTCTCTACGAAGCCCCCCATCGCTTGGTGCAAACGGTAACAGAGCTATGTCAGACCTTGGGGAGCGATCGCCCCCTCGTCCTCGCTCGTGAACTCACCAAATACCATGAGGAGTTTTGGCGCGGCACGTTGGCTACTGCTTGTGCCCATCTCGCTAACCATCCTCCCCGAGGCGAGTACACCCTGGTGATAGGGGGAGCTGCTTCCTCCTCTTCAGCCGTAGATTGGGAAGCTCTCAAAGAAGAACTAAGTGCTCTACTGGCGCAAGGCTTTTCTCTTACTCAGGCTAGCAGCCAGATAGCAACTCTTACTGGCTTGCCACGCCGCCATATCTACAAACTAGGATTGGAGTTACGGCACAGAGAAAGTTAAGAGAAAGGAAACAAGCTAGTTTTGATTGGCCTCAACGGCATCCAAGACAATCCCCCTCCCTCAAACGAGGGTTTGTAATTTCTTGGGCAGCTCACTCCTAATCATACAGTTAAGACTTTGGAAAGGTAAAATCAGCATCTTATAGCCAAACAGTGCCAGCCAAAACAGGCAAGATCGGAAGCTTTTGGCTGTTTCCCCCGTAATAAGAAGTAAAGGCTACCAACAAGAGAGACAAGGTAGGAAATTGGCCAACTCCAGTCTCCATACTTTCGTGCCATTTGAGGCAATCTCATAAGCTCTTGCTCAAGATAGGCAAACCAATCACCATTGGGTGCCAACTCCTCAATCTTAAAACCATATCGTGGCAGGTGATATTCATACCAATACCGACTAAATCCAGTCGCATAGTGGTAGGGCGCAAAATGCACTAGAGATGCGAAGGGGGCGGTGAGAATTAATTTGCCCCCTGTTTTCAGTAATCGGGAAAACTCTTCTAGAGCTTTGAGGGGATCGGGAATGTGCTCGAATACTTCACTACAAAGGATCACATCAAAAGAGGCATCAGGCTCTGGAATCTCTGTAATGTCACAAACAAGATCAACTTTGCTAGTGTCCCAATTTCCCACCTGCAGACCTTCCTTATTTCCTTGACCATCGTACTGGCAAAAGTCCTGAGAAACGTAGATGAGATGCTCACACAGGTGTTTATTCCTCAGTTCGCCGGCTCCGGCATCCAGGATTCTCAATCCGGGTGGAATAGAGCGTAACTTTTGTTCCAGCCACTTGCTGCGGCCAGTTTCATTTTTGCTGCCAAATAGCGAAGAAAGTAATTGAGAAAACATTATTTTTTGACTCCCTAACTGATGATCTAGATTGTTTATGCTTGCTTAATAAATGTGAAGATGCCAAGAGAGTAACGCAATCTGGATAGTTGCTCTATGTCATGATTTGGCTTTGTGGATTCTACTAATGTATCATTTCGATCCACATAGGCAAATTTCTCTAAAATCAAGCCCAGATTGGTAGTCAATTCTAAAAGATACATAGGGTCAATAATTCTATGCCCATTAAACTCAACCTTTTCTCTACCAATTGGTACAGAAAGGTAAAATAATCCTTTTGGCTGAAGTAGTTCCGCCATTTTTTGCAGGCCAACTAGATGTCCTTCTGGATTTATGGGATCACCATAGCGCCCAAGACCAAAGTGCTCTAAAGCATGCAGACACGAGAGAGAATCGCAATAATTACTCAAAGAAAAATTTGGATTCATCAGATCTACCTGACGAAAAACAACATTTGGAATAGAGGATTTAAGAGGTCTAATGTCAAAAACTTCAACTTCTCTAAAGCTAGCAACATGAGCAATAAAACCGTCTATTCGAGAGCCAATATCAACATGTCGCAGTGGATGATTTTTAAAAATCTCTTGAGCAACGTACAAATCTTGCCAAAAGTACTCTCCCTTTGCTACTCCTGCTTCCTCATACCAATCATGTAGGCAGGGGAGCAGTCCCAGGGAGCCTCGATAGTTTTTTTTGAATTGGATTAAATCCTTAAGGTAGCGAGGCATGCTTATTAAACCCTTAACCAGCTGCAATAGGTTGATATGAATTCCCAGTTGCAGTAACAACCAATTAGGACTTAGCACTGCCAATCTCACTTCTATTTGCAAAAACAATAGGTTATGATATTACATAATGACTGGCCGTTTCAGCAATAGTCCGGAGGAACTCTTTTCCTTAAAACAGGCGGGAGCCAATCCAAAAATTGAGGGTAAATCGGCAATCGGGGAACGAGTTCCCATCCCCAAGTCTGGAGCTGAGTTTTCAGTTGGTCAATGTCCCTATGGGGATAGTCTGGATTGACATGATCCAAGGGGACGATGCCCCCCAAGTCGCGAGCACCGGCTTCTAGGCACGTCCGCAAGACCTCTGGATCTGTGACGAGATTTGCCGGAATTTGAATGGTAATCTCCTCGGGCAAGAGCGATCGCGCTAACCGTACCACGTTCGGTAATTGCCACAGATCAAAGGGGGGCAACGCTGCGTCCTGTTGCTGGCCGGGACTGTGGGGTTGCAGAATAACCTCCTGAATGTGTCCCCAACGCCGATGGCACTCAGCAATCGCAGTGAGGGTCTCTGCCCAGTCCTGTGGTTCTTCGCCAATCCCCAAGAGCAACCCCGTGGTGAAGGGAATGCCTAGTTCCCCTGCCTGTTCCAGTTGCCTCAAGCGCAGTTGGGGGTCTTTGCTGGGGGCATGGCGATGGACAGTGTGCAATAGTTTTGGGGTCAATTGCTCTAGCATGAGTCCCATCGAAGCATTCACCGCCTTAAGAGTGGCCATTTCTACTCCACTGAGGGGACCGGCATTGGTGTGGGGCAAAAATCCATAATCCAACGCTAAGGCGGCTAGCTCGTAAAGACGCTCCAACCATTGGGAGCGTTGAGGACTGTTGGGGGCAACTTCACCACTGAGAATGAGGATTTCGCGCACGTGCTTGGGGTCAAGAGAAGCAAGTTGTTTGGCTGCTGCCTCTACACTCAACCAACCGCTGCTGCCAATATCGCGGCGAAAGTTACAGTAGGTGCAGCGGTTAAAGCACTCGTAGGTGGGGACAAGGGTAAAGGCTGGACTGTAGGTTACTGTGCGATCGCCCATAGCAGACTAGCAAAAGAGTGACCTCATCTCAGGGCCAGTGCGTTCAAGACGGTTATTGCCGAGGCGACAGTCACCATTGTTAGGGTTACCATCAATCCGAATGTCTGGATTAAATCAAAAATAAAATGGTTAACAGATAATTTAATCGCGCATTTGATGATTACCTTCAGTTGTTACAGCCATGGCCGAGGGAGAAGATCTTGGTTTCAGTCGGCATAACGAGCGATCGCGAAGACGTAGAGGGCATGACCTGCCAACAACGTTAACCACATAAGCGTTACCGTCGGCATAAAGGGCACTGCCGTGGGTTGCAGTTGATGCCAAAACCAGCCACCGGAATTAAAAGCAGCAAAAAGGGCAACATGGACGGCAAAATTCATGCGATCGTCTAGGCGGCGATAGCGCGGATCACGGCGATCGGGCTTACGGGGCCAACGGGGAGGCATACACAGCGTACCTAAATCACTTCCAGTTCGTCGGGGTGAAAATGGGCAATAAATTTGGGACTAAAGCGCACCTGAATTGGGTAGTTGGGGCTAATGGGACGACCTTGCCAGTCGTTGAGGATGGCGCAAACTTCTCCTTCCATTCCCTGAAGGTCAAAGGGTTCGTTACGATGCTCAGGATGGTGATAGACCACGGTGGGGGTCTTGACGCGCACCCGCAGACCAACACTTAAGGTTTGTTGTTCCATGACGCTCATTCGTTTGTTGTTCTCCTCGACTGGCAGGGGTTTTGTTTTTATCGTCGCATACGGATCGCCAAGGGCGATCGCCCTAGGACAATTGAAAAGTATTTGTTACCATCGCGAGCGCATCCCGTTAGTTGGAAGAGCCGATGATCTGATGACCGAGGGAGTTGCCATTGCCGCTTATAGTCATTACTGGCATCAGCAGCAAGGAGCGCACTTGATGGCGTTTTTCGGGGCTGAGGTATTCCTGCTGGACACAGCGCCAAGTTTGCCACTGGCGTGTCTGCTCAAGGGCAATCATTTCTGCAAGGCAAGGAGAGGCTTGGCGGAGGTTAAGTCCGAGTTGGGTACGGAAAAAATCATGGAGGACAACGCCATCGTGAAGTGTACCTAAGAGTTCTTGCAACTGAGCAAAGGCATCCACCTGTTTAGCGAAGGCATCTCCATAGACACTGCTAAAGAGTTCCATCTGATAGCGGACTCGCTTAGTTTGCTTGCGGAGATCGTGGAGATCTTCACCTGCTGTTTGCAGCCACTGGGGCGGGTTACTAACCGCAAGGAAGACGGGGCGATCGCCCTGCCATTCAATCGCCACTTGCCACCCCGGATGCAGCAGCAGTTGACACACCAGAGGCAATAAAATATCTGGCGCAATCAGTTCCGTTGGTAAGTTGGCAACCTCACGATATTGAGGAGCAGCTAGCCATTCTTCTAGCCCCTGTTGCAATTTGCGATAGCGATCGCTCCGCAGCAGTTGGAGGGCTTTTTGCAGCAGTTCTGTGCGTTGTTTTTCAAGTTTCTTAATTAGTTTTGCCAGTTGTTGTTGCTCAGGGCGAGGCAGATGAGGGTAATACTGCTCCTTGAGCGCCAGCATCATGACATCTAAATCCCGCACGGGACTGAGACTGCCCGCGATCGAGCGCACCCGCTGAATTGACACCCCCTTGGGCAACCGCACTGTGTTGCAAAACACTTCCAGAGCCGTTCGCAGGCGACGCAGACCCACCCGCATCTGGTGAATTGCCTCAACATCGCGATCGCGAATCACCCCCGGCTCATGTTTGCTAATTTTGCGGTAGTACTTTTCAAAAGCGGCGTACGCGACATGCCCTAGGGTTTCCATCAGCCCCCCTGCTCAGCGCCCAAAGAAATACCACTACTAAATTAACGTTGATTAACCAAACTTACTCTTATCTTAATTTTAACTTAACCATGTTGGAGGGCTGTGGCTGACTCACGATTTGGCAACAAAAACCCCGCTCAAGGAGAACGGGGATTAGTGGAGTCATACAGTAGTAGCAAATTAAGGTGAGAAATCTTAGGCAGCCGCTAGATTTTTGGCAACAAAGTCCCAATTCACCAGTTGGTTGAGGAAGTTATCAATGAAGTCGGGACGACGGTTTTGGTAGTCGAGATAATAGGCGTGCTCCCACACGTCAAGGGTCAGCAGAGGCACTTGACCATGAACCAGTGGATTTTCCGCATTGGGGGTTTTGGTGACTTTCAGCGTACCAGCTTCGAGCACCAACCAAGCCCAGCCGCTGCCAAATTGAGTAGCAGCCGCATTTTTGAACTGGGACTTGAACTCGTCATAGCTACCAAAAGCACTGTTGATGCGAGCCGCTACATCTCCCGTGGGGGCACCACCACCACCGGGCTTGAGGCTATTCCAGAAGAAGGTGTGATTCCACACTTGCGCGGCATTGTTGAAAATGCCCACTTTGGCTGCATCGCCATAGGTTATGCGAATAACATCTTCAAGGGATTTGTCAGCCAGTTCGGTATCTTGGGTAAGTTTATTGAGGTTGTCCACGTAGGCTTTATGGTGCTTGCCATAGTGAAATTCTAAAGTTTTCGCAGACATCCCATAGGGTTCAAGGGCACCCGGATCAAAGGGAAGGGGTTCTTGTACAAATGCCATAGTGTTCTATACCTCTCTAAAGGTGATGCAGGTCTAGGCGACTAGAGGTCAATTATTCCAAAAGGCACTTAGCAGCAGTGCCCATCGCCTAATTAACAATTCGCAATAATTATATCACCCTCATTTCCACTTCGGAAAAGGGCTGCACAACTGCATGATATGTTCAGAGGGGTTTTGAGTTTTGCGCTCTATGGTTGATTCCGTCCTTCGCCTAGATCAGGTTTTGATTCCTGAGGATGCCCCCATTCGTTTTGGTACGGATGGTTGGCGGGGCATTATTGGTGCCGAATTTACCTTTAACCGTTTGCTACGAGCTGCGAAGGCAGCGGCGGCAGTGCTCCATCACACCTATGGCAAGGACGCAGAACCTCGAATCATTGTGGGCTACGATCGCCGATTTTTGGCGGAACAGTTTGCGGCAGCCGTTGCCCAACTACTGATCAGCCAAGGCTACGAGGTGTGGCTTTCTAGTTGTGCAGCACCCACCCCCGCCTTTAGCTGGGCAGTCAAAGCAGCGGGAGCAATTGGTGGCTTAGTGATTACGGCAAGTCACAATCCCGCTATCTATGCAGGACTCAAAGTGAAGGGCGCCTTTGGCGGTTCAGTCCCAACAACCGTCACCCAAACTATCGAAGCACAGTTGGCTCAGGGAGACCCACCATTGGTGCGTGAAGCAAAAACGGACTATCAAGTCTTTGATCCCTGGCCGAGCTATTGTGCAGCTTTGCGCAGTCATGTTGATCTGGCGCCACTTCGGGAGGCGATCGCCACGGGCAAGCTGCAGGTGTGTGCTGATGTCATGCATGGGGTGGCCGCAGGGGGACTAGAGCGGTTATTGGAAGTCCCGATACAGGAATTGCGGCGCGATCGCGACCCTCTCTTTGGCGGCGGTGCCCCTGAACCGATTGGCCGGTATTTAGCCGCAACCCAAGAGCAACTGCGGCAACAACAGAGCACAATTCCCACTGTCTGCCTAGTTTTCGACGGCGATGCCGATCGCTTGGCGGTGATTGATGGCGAGGGGGTGCTGTACACTGCCCAAGAAATCATTCCCATTTTGATTGATCATCTGGCACAGCACAGTCCCTACCGAGGAGCCGTGATCAAATCCATTAGCAGTTCGGATCTGGTGGCGCGGGTGGCCGCTCACCATGGGTTGCCTGTAATTGAAACGCCCATTGGCTTCAAGTACATTGGCGATCGCATGCTTGCTGGAGAAACCATCCTCTTAGGGGGAGAAGAATCCGGTGGGATTGGCTATGGCCACCATATTCCTGAACGGGATGCATTCCTTTCAGCTCTGTACCTCCTGCAAGCCTTGGTAACCTCGGGGTTGAGCGTAGGGGAATACTATCAGCACTTGCAGAAAATGACAAACTTTTACAGTGTCTATGATCGCCTTGATCTCACCCTTGCCTCCTCGGCGCAGCGGCAAAAACTTGCGACGACACTCGCCGAGCATCCCTTCACCCAGATTTTGGATATGCCCGTCAGCCATTGGGACACTGTTGACGGCTACAAATTTCATCTCGCCAATGGCAGTTGGTTGCTGATTCGCTTTAGTGGCACTGAACCCCTGCTCCGCCTCTACTGCCAGGGGAGAACCCCTGAAGAGGTGCACCGCATTTTAGAATGGGCAAGTCAATGGGCAGTTTCAGTGGTTAGTTAGTGCCTCTACCCCGGCGGGTTGCTTAGCAACAACTATGGAAAGCACGCTCAAAAAGAATCCCAATCCTCATCTCCCAATAGTGGAAAAATCCTAATGTCAGCAGATCCCTCCAGCGAAAGTTCCGCCGCCAGTGTCCGTGCCCCCCTCCCCTTTTGGACTAAACTGGCCTTCGGTGCCGGCGATCTTGGAACTGCTATTACCGCCAACTTGCAGGTGTTTTTCTTGATGGTGTTCCTGACAAACGTGGCTGGACTCAGTGCCGGCCTCGCAGGAAGCGTGCTGATGATCGGCAAAATCTGGGATGCCATCAACGACCCAATCATCGGCTACTTGAGCGATCGCACCCCCAGGGGTAGGTGGGGACGCCGCCACATCTGGATGATCTCAGCAGCCATTCCTTTTGGCGTCTGTTTTTTCTTGAACTGGTGGGTACCGACAACGGATCAAACGCTCCTGTTTGCCTATTACACCATCATGGGCATCCTGTTTAACACGTTTTATACTGCTGTGAACCTGCCCTACAGTGCCCTGACAGCAGAACTCACTGAGGACTACAACGAACGCACCAGTCTCAATAGTTTTCGCTTTGCCTTTTCCATTGGGGGCAGCATTGGTGCGTTACTGCTGGCACAACTTCTCTTCCAAGTCATTCAGGAGCCACCAACCCAATATATTGTCCTCGGGGGGATTGCCGCGGCATTCTCGGTACTCCCTATTTACTGGTGTGTGTGGGGAACCCAACAGCGCGTGCGCGAGTTTGAACAGCATACCCCTAGCCGTTGCCAAAGCCGCTTACCCCTGAGAACGCAATTGCGCTTAGTCTTTCACAATCGTCCCTTCTTGCTGGTCATGGGGATTTACCTCTGCTCTTGGTTAGCAGTGCAAATTACAGCTTCCCTGATTCCCTTTTTTATTGGCGATTGGTTGCAAATGTCTCCCGCTGAATATACGCAGGTGGCACTTGTGGTTCAATCTACGGCAATGGGGATGCTCTTTGTTTGGAGTGCAGTGAGTCGCCGCCTAGGCAAGAAGGCCGTCTATTCCATGGGTATGACATTGTGGATCATTGCTCAGGCAGGGCTGTTTTTGCTACAGCCGGGGCAGACAGCACTGGTCTATGTCTGCGCAATTCTGGCGGGGTTTGGGGTTTCAACGGCCTATCTTGTCCCCTGGTCAATGCTCCCCGATGTCATTGATCTGGACGAACTCAACAGCGGCCAGCGGCGGGAAGGTATCTTCTATGGCTTTATGGTACTGTTACAAAAAGTGGGTCTTGCCCTGGCGCTGTTTCTTGTGGGTCAGGCGCTACAGTGGGCAGGGTATCTCCCCACTATTGGCGGTGAACCGCGACCTATTCAGCCTGCCTCGGCACTTTTGGCCATCCGCATTGCCATTGGACCGCTGCCGACCTTTTTTCTCATCCTTGGCATGGTCTTGGCTTACCTCTATCCCATTACTCAACCGGTCCACCAGGAAATTCTTTTCCGACTGCAGGCGAAACGACAAGGAGAAACTGGTGCATGAAAGGCTGGTACGTGGGCGATCGCGCCCTCATTTGGGGAGAGCGCACCTACATCATGGGCATCTTGAATATCACCCCCGATAGTTTTAGCGACGGTGGGGATTTTTTTAATCCCGCCAGTGCCATTGCCCATGCCTTAGAAATGGTGGCCGCCGGCGCTGATGTCATTGATGTGGGCGGTGAGTCCACCCGTCCTGGCGCCAGTGAAGTTCCCATTAGTGCGGAGTTGGCGCGGGTGGTGCCTGTCATTGAGGGCATCCGTCAGCAGTCCCCGATTCCCATCTCCATTGACACGACCCATGCGCTGGTTGCCCGGGCAGCGGTGGAAGCAGGGGCCAACATTGTCAACGATGTCTCAGGGGGGCAAGCGGATGCCGAGATGTTTGCGACGGTCGCTGCATTGGGGGTGCCCTACATTCTCATGCATCGGCGGGGAACCCCAGCGACTATGCAGCAATTGACCGACTATGACGATTTAATTGGCGACTTACTCCGCTATTTTCAAGAACAAACCCAGCGGGCGATCGCCAGTGGCATTGCTCCAGAACACTTGATGATTGATCCCGGCATTGGCTTTGCTAAGACCACGCCCCAGAACCTCACACTGCTGAGGGAGCTACATCGGTTTCGAGACCTTGGCTATCCCCTTTTAATTGGCCCGTCGCGCAAACGCTTTATTGGCGATGTCCTGAATCTACCCCATCCTAAAGATCGCGTGTGGGGTACCGCAGCCGTCTGCTGCCATGCTGTGGCCCAAGGAGTAGATATGGTGCGCGTCCATGATGTGGCGGCTATGGCGCAGGTGTGTCGGATGGCTGACCTGCTTTGGCGATCGCCCTAGGGGGATTCAAACCAGTGAAGGCACCGATTGCGATGAGAAAAAGACTTGTAATCTCCTCCAGAGAGGGACTCAGACCCAGAGGGATCTGTTCGCGGCGTTGCTGCCCCAACTAAAAGCCACTGTCAATGCCCAGCCCACCGGTAATTGTGCTAGCTGGAACAGCACTGGCAATCGGTAACTGTGCCAACCCCGCAGCTACACCGGTGCCCATATTGGAAATATACTCTTAGGGGCAATTGCTGCGCCCCGGCGCAGGCACACAGAGTTCCCACTCCGCATTGAAGGGTTCATAGCCTAGAGCTACCCCTGCCTGTTCTGCCTGATGGCGCACTTCCTCAAAGCACTCAAAGCCATCGGGGCGCACGGCAATAATAATGTACTCACGATCCCGCCGGCGACTGAGATTGGCCAATAACCTGCCAAGTACCGAAGTGGGCTTCGCCAGATCGGCTGTCTTCACAAGGACTCGTTGGGGATGGAGGATGACCCCTTCGCGGCGGCACTCTAGATAGCGCGGAGTGCGTTCGCTATTCTGGGCATTTTCCCGTGCCAAAATTTGCACATTGGTGCGTTCTCGTCCCAGACTGCTAGCACTAATCACCACCACTAGGAGGATTAAAGTACCAAGGGTACAGGCCAAGACTGAAAGGAAAGGAAATAAGTCCAGTTGTAGGTGGTGAAGTTGACGCCGCCGCACAGCCTACTCTACATGATTTTGGGGACGCGGAAGAAATCCTCCTCGCGATCGGGGGCGATCGCCAGCAAATCTTCGCGATTGGGCCACGGCTCCAACCGATCGGGACGGGTGACGTTGCTCACCTCAATTGCACGCGTTGTTGGCGGCACCTCTGTGACATCTAGAGCACTGAGTTGATTCACATACTCCAGAATGCTATCCAATTGCTCCGTCAGGGCTGCAATTTCGCTTTCATCAATGGCCAAGCGCGCTAAATGAGCCACCTTGCGCACGTCCTCTGCCGTAATCACTTTAGTTGCCATGTCAATTCTTGCTTAAAAGTAAACATCAATATTGGAGCGACCTGTGGTCTTCAGCCAGTTTTGCGCCTCGATGTAGTTATTGGGAGCCAGTTGAATTGCCTGTTTCCAGTACTCTGCGGCGCGATCAAAGAATTGCTCCGCTTCCTCGGAGCGCTGCTGCTCTTCGGCCTGTGTTCCCAAATAGTGGTAGATCACAGCAATGTTATTGAGGGCTTGGGGCATGCGGGGATTGAGTTCAAGGGCTTGGTGATAATACTCCAGTGCCTTTTCATGATCGCCATTGCTGGCATGGATGAGGCCAATGTTGTAGAGAATATAGCTGCGATCGTTGGGATCCTCTTCCAGTTCAAGGGCTGCTTGGTAATTTTCTAACGCCTCGGCGTATTCTCCATCTGCTTGGGCAGACATGCCATCGCGGTAATAGGCAAAGGCGGTTTTTGACTGTGCACTGGTGGGCAAGATCTTAAGAATGAGGTCAGCCATGACCGTAAAGGTTTTGTCAATGAAGTTGTCGTTCCGTTGCGATCGCGGCATAGAGCTTCCTTGAACGATCTCTTGCCTAGTGTATCAAAAGCACCACTAGAGAGCGTACTTCTCGCCAATGCCTATAAGATTTGTAGCGTTTCGCCAACAAGCCCCTAGCCCAGGCCTAAGATTGTCATACAGCCCTTTTCTACGAAGATGGCGAACACAAAAGGGAGATGCTCCTGTGCTACAGCAGTTTTGGCTGTTTTCAGCGTGTGCCATCCCTCCTGAAAAGGACTGGAGTGGCCGTCGGAGCCGTGATGCTCAGCAGAGGTTGGGAGTTTAATATGATTGAAAATATTCTATTGGCAGACTCAGGAACTGGACAATCCGAACAAATGCTCAAATCGCTGATGGAGTTGCCAGCGATTCAACGGGCTGCCGTCACCGTTTTGCACGTGATTCCACCGAAAATTACCGCCGAGGAGATGGCCGAACAACGTCAAGCGGGTGCCAAACTCCTAGCGGAAGCTGTGGCCCGCCTGCACCTTGACCCTGTGATTAGCGTCAATACCATGCTGCGGGAAGGGGATCCCAAAGATACCGTGTTACAGGTGGCCGATGAAATCAATGCCGACCTCATCATTATGGGCTCGCGAGGACTCAAACGCTTGCAATCCATTTTGGAAAACTCCGTCAGCCAGTATGTGTTCCAGCTTTCCTCTCGGCCTATGCTGCTGGTACGGGATGACCTCTATGTGAAGAAAATCAATCGCATCATGGTGGCGCTCAATAATTCTGCAGCCGCCAAAGCCTCTTTGGATTTAGCGGTACGCCTCATCGAGGGGGTCAAAGGCGGCAAACTCATTCTTGCCCATGTGAATCCAGACCCTAAAGGCCATGCCGATACCCCCAGTACTGCTGCTGAGAAAGACCCGATTCTGGCGCAAGCTGCCACCGTGGCCAAACAACGGGGGGTAGAGTACCAGTGCGTGCTGACCACAGGCAAACCCGGTGAAGAGATTTGCCGCATTGCTGGCGACACCAATGCCGATCTTCTGGTTCTTGGCTCCCCAGATCGGCGTCCCTCAATCGCCCGCAGTTTGCCCGACTTAGATCGTCTTTTGGGTACCTCCCTTTCAGACTATGTGCGGGTCTATGCCGAGTGCCCCGTGCTCTTTGTGCGACAATTGGAGGCGTAGTCGGATCTGGCGGCAGTGACCTTTTTTGAGGATCTGCGCTGGCAGGGCGATCGCCAGTGGCGACAATGGAGTGAAGCCCTTGAGTACACCTTGCTGCAACTCTTTCGCCGGCAGGAACCATTTGGGGAGTCCTCCCCATGGCTACGCGGGTTCTTTCAGGGGGTTCTCCTTGTTAGCCTTGGATTCGCCCTGTATTTCCTAGGGCGCAGGGTGTGGCGATGGTGGCAAAGGCGATCGCCTTCCCCTTCAACAAGACTCATTTCTACCCTTGGGGAGCGCCCCAAGGCCGTGGGGGAATGGCTGGAACTTGCCCAAAATCTACAATTGGCGGGGGACTACCGGGGAGCCTGCCGTGCCCTTTATATGGCTTTGCTCTATCGGTTGCAGGAGGCGGGCTGGCTGCGGCTTCAGCCCCATTGCACCAATGGCGACTACCTGCGGGAATTGGAGCGGCTCTTTCAACTGGGGGAGCGATCGCCCGCCGTACGGCGGAGTATCCAGCACCTCTTTCAAGTTCACAGTCGCAGTTACTATGGTGCCGAGGCAGTGGACGCCGAAACCCTAGCCACTTGTCAAGCCGCCTATTTTGAAGTGGAACCCTTCCTGCGGGGAGGCCAGCAATGATCGCGATCAACCGTCGGCAGGAATTTTTCCCTGGCCTCGCTCTCCTTGTACTGTTAGTGGTCGGCCTCCTGAGTCTGGTGGTGGCACCCAGCAGCCGCGCTGGCTCCTCCTTCGATTCCTCTTCTTGGGGCACGCAGCAATTTTATGCCTACCTAGAGCAGCAGGGGTTTCGGGTGGAGCGCTGGCAGCGGAACTATGACAACCTCAACAACCTCAAGAGCAAAGGGCACATTCTCCTTCAAATCAGTGGTCGTCCCATTGGTTGGCCACCGCCCCTTGTGGAGTGGCTGGCTCAGGGCAATACGCTGGTGCGCTTCTACTGGCATGGGGAACCCACAGCCGCCCCCTTTGAGACACGGCTCTCCATGCCTCAAGGCAATGTGTTAGTTGAAACGCGCCGCCGCGTTCCCGTCCGGCAGGGCGATCGCCCCCTCCTTGCCGATGATTACGGTTGGATTGTCTATCTTAGACGCTCCCATAGTCCCCCCAATCATGAACAGCGCATCCTTGGCGTCTATCCTTGGTTAGTGGCCAATGCCTATGGCGGCGAAACGGGTCTTGCCAACTTTGCCATTGTGGCTCAGCTCTTGCAGGAGGTCGTCAAACCGGGGGCAACCATTTACTTTGATGAATGGCTCCACGGCTATCGCCAGCGCACGCCAGAGGATGTGGCAAGGGGCACCGTACCTCAGACTCTCTTCGATTACTTCAGTCGTACCCCTTGGTTGGCTGTGGGGTTGCAGTTAGTCCTCTTGTTCTTCTTCCTGCTATGGCAACAAAGCCAACGCTTTGGTTCACTCTTTTTAGAAAAAGAACCCGTCTCGAGTAACAGTGCCGCCTACATTGAAGCCCTCGCAGGCGTTCTTCAGCGGGCGCAGCAGCGGCAGTTTGTCTTGAAACAGCTGCAAGATCGGCTCCGCTACGATTTAGCCGGCCAACTCGGCCTTGCTATCAATCGTCACCCTCCTCCTAAGGATGCAGAACTCATTCAAGCGTGGCAAGCAGCCACGGGGCGATCGCCTGAAGACCTTCACGACCTCCTCGGCGTCATCCCCACCGTTGATGATTCTCAGTTACTCCGCTGGCTAAAGCAGGCCGCCAGTGTCCTGCAGGCTCTGAAAACAGCTACCTGATTGGCCTAAGTAAGAATTCACGGTCTAGCCCTTAGGCTTTGTCTTCACACCCACTGATCCATAGACAAGAGTTTGGCAAGCCAAGCGATAATTCTCTGGCTTACGACGGAGCTTGCGCTCTTCCACTGGCGTGCGGGGGGAGAGATTTTCCATGCCCTCGACAATCTCAACAATGCACGTGCCACACTGGCCATAGCCCCCGCAATTAAAGAGCTTGCCCTTGAGGGTATAGAGGTCAACTCCCGCTTCCATTGCTTTTAAGCGCAGATTCGCGCCGTTGGCAGCAATAATTTCTTTGTTTTCGTTAACAAACTTAATATTTGTGGCCACAAATTCAGCTTTGCTTGCCATAGGAACCTACGCTAGTTACTATTCTTAATACATTCTCATTTTGGCAGAAAAACTGCCCAACCGTAGCTGAAGTTACGGGTAAATTGGCCGTTAAACTCTTAAGAGGGAGGCGGTTGTTACCGTGATCCGGCTGCTTAATAAAATTTGTTCATGCAAACGCTAAATTTTTGTATAGGAGGAGCGTAGTCAATGGGACTACCCTGGTATCGAGTCCACACTGTCCTGATCAATGATCCAGGGCGGTTGATTGCGGCCCACCTGATGCACACGGCATTGGTCGCCGGTTGGGCAGGGTCGATGGCTCTTTATGAGCTAGCTATTTTTGATCCCAGTGATCCAGTTCTCAACCCAATGTGGCGGCAAGGAATGTTTGTGTTGCCCTTCATGGCGCGGTTGGGGGTCACAGGCTCTTGGAGCGGTTGGAGTATTACCGGCGAAACGGGGATTGACCCCGGTTTTTGGAGCTTTGAGGGGGTTGCCCTAGCCCACATCGTGCTGTCGGGTCTGCTGTTCTTGGCAGCCTGCTGGCACTGGGTCTATTGGGATCTCGAACTCTTCCGCGATCCTCGCACGGGTGAGCCGGCTCTCGACTTACCGAAAATATTTGGCATTCACCTGTTCCTTGCCGGTTTACTCTGCTTTGGTTTTGGTGCTTTTCACCTGACGGGTCTCTTTGGCCCTGGGATGTGGGTCTCTGACCCCTATGGCTTGACGGGCAGTGTTCAACCTGTTGCCCCCGAATGGGGACCCGATGGCTTTAACCCCTACAACCCCGGTGGTGTGGTTGCTCACCATATTGCCGCAGGCATTGTCGGGATTATTGCTGGCATATTCCACCTCTTGGTGCGTCCACCCCAACGCCTTTACAAAGCCCTGCGTATGGGGAATATCGAAACGGTACTCTCCAGTAGTATTGCCGCCGTCTTCTTTGCTGCCTTTGTGGTTGCCGGCACGATGTGGTATGGCAGTGCCACCACACCCATTGAACTCTTTGGTCCGACTCGCTATCAGTGGGACAGTGGCTACTTCCAACAGGAGATTAACCGCCGCGTGCAAGCTTCCCTTGCCAGTGGTGCCACTCTTGAAGAGGCTTGGTCGGCAATTCCAGAGAAACTGGCCTTCTACGATTACATCGGCAATAACCCCGCTAAGGGTGGCCTGTTCCGTACCGGCCCCATGAATAAAGGGGATGGGATTGCCCAAGCCTGGAAAGGCCATGCGGTCTTCCGCAACAAAGAGGGAGAGGAACTCTTTGTCCGTCGGATGCCCGCCTTCTTTGAGAGCTTCCCCGTCATCCTCACCGACAAAAATGGCGTTGTCAAAGCCGACATTCCCTTCCGTCGTGCAGAGGCGAAGTATAGCTTTGAGCAACAAGGCGTTACCGTCAGCTTCTACGGCGGTGAATTGAACGGCCAAACTTTCACCGATCCGCCCACCGTCAAAAGCTATGCCCGTAAGGCCATCTTCGGTGAGATCTTTGAATTCGACAAAGACACTCTCAACTCCGACGGGATTTTCCGCACCAGTCCCCGTGGCTGGTTTACCTTTGCCCATGCCGTCTTTGCCTTGCTCTTCTTCTTTGGTCACATTTGGCATGGTGCCCGCACCCTGTTCCGCGATGTCTTCTCTGGGATTGATCCAGAACTATCGCCGGAGCAAGTGGAATGGGGCTACTACCAAAAAGTGGGCGATGTCACCACCCGTCGCAAAGAAGCGGTCTAATCATTCCTAGGGGACGACTATGGAAACCATCACCTACGTTTTCATCTTTGCTTGCATTATCGCGCTGTTCTTCTTTGCTATCTTCTTCCGTGAGCCTCCTCGGATCACCAAGAAGTAGCCTCTGACCCATCACCAAATAGGTCTTTAATGCTTGCCGATCGCCCCTGCGATCGGTTTTTTGATTTTCAGGGGGAGGATGCCCCCTGATTCCTCCTGAATCTTTGGCTCCTGAAGCCACGGTTTCTGGTACAGTCTTTATGGCACGGTGGGACGGCCAAGCTTGTTGTCTGTCAATCGCTAAGGAGAAAGCTCTGAGTACCCGAGTCATTATTGTCCGCCACGGTGAAAGCACGTTTAATGTTCAAGAGCGGGTGCAAGGTCACAGTGATGCCTCTTCCCTCACGGAGCGTGGTCATTGGATGGCAGCCCAAGTGGGTCTCGCCCTGCGGGGCATTCCCATCCGCAAGATTTACACCAGTCCCCTCAGACGGGCAAAGGCGACGGCAGAGGGCATCCATGCCCAGCTGCAAGACCCTGAACTCCAGTCCCCCCAAGCCCTAGATTTGCTCAAGGAGATTGCCCTGCCGGCGTGGGAAGATTTGCCCTTTGCCGAAGTGAAGGCACGGTTCCCAGAGGACTATCGCCGCTGGCAAGAGGCTCCAGAAACCTTGATGATGAAAATCACCACGGAAAGTGGCCAAACCAAGGAATTTTTCCCGCTATTGGATCTCTACGATCGCGCGGGCATGGTTTTGGAAGCCCTGCTGGCGGCTCACGAAAACGAAACGATTCTCATTGTTGGCCACAGCGGCATGAATCGTGCCCTGATTTGCACCGGTCTCGGCTTGGGGGTTAAGGGCTATCTGCGGCTCCAGCAGGCGAATGGCGGCATCAGTGTCTTAAATTTCAGCAATGGCTTGCGACAACCGGCGCAACTGGAAGCCCTCAATCTCACTAGCCATCTCCATGATCCCTTTCCCCAGCCCCGCTTTAAGGAGCAAACGCTGCGTATCTTTCTTGTCCGCCATGGTGAAACGGACTGGAATCGCCAAGGACGCTTTCAAGGGCAAATTGATGTGCCCCTCAATGAGACGGGCCGTGCCCAAGCGGCAGCGGTGGCCGAGTTCCTCAAGGAGGTGCCCTTCCACCATGCGTTGAGTAGTCCGCTCCTGCGGCCTAAGGATACCGCTTTGGCAATTTTGCAGTACCACCCTAGTGTGATGCTAGATCTAGAGCCTGCCCTTGCCGAGATTAGCCATGGCGATTGGGAGGGTAAGTTTGAACCAGAGGTGGAGGCAGCCTATCCAGGGGAATTGCAACGCTGGCGGACAACCCCTGCCCTTGTGCAAATGCCCAATGGGGAAAACCTCGAACAGGTGCGCGATCGCGTGGTCAGGGCATGGGAAAAATGGATTAGGCGCTGGAAAACCCATGCCCCCACCCCCCACAATGTCTTGGTTGTGGCTCACGATGCCACCAATAAGGTTCTGCTTTGCCACATCCTTGGCCTCGGCATTGAAAACTTCTGGCTCTTTAAGCAGGGGAATGGCAGCGTTACGGTGATTGACTATCCCCTCATGGGAGGTCTGCCACGCTTGCAGGCAGTGAATATTACTACCCACTTGGGGGGTGTGCTGGATCGAACCGCGGCGGGAGCCTTGTAGGCGATGGTGTGGCGACTGTTACAACAGGTGCGGCTGCTGGATCCCGTCAACCGCCAAGATTGGCGCGCGGATGTGCTGCTAGACAATGATCAACTGGTGGCGATCGCGCCCCAAGCGGTGCCCGCTGACGCGGAAATCCTCCCAGCCAGCAATTGGATTTTAGCGCCGCCCTTGGTGGATCTCTACAGCCACAGTGGCCAGCCGGGCTACGAAACGCGAGAAACCCTAGAGAGTCTCTTAGCAGCGGCAGCTGCCGGTGGGGTGCAGCATTTAACCCTTTTGCCCACCACAGACCCCACCATTGATCATCCCGCTGTTTGGCAAGCGCTGCAGCAGCAGATTCCCACCACCGCCTGGGCACAGGTACGAGTTTGGGGCGCCCTCACCCAAGGCTGTAGGGGCACAGCACTAACGGATTTAGCGGAACTGGCCGCCAGTGGCGTGGTCGGCTTTTGCGATGACCGAGGGTTGACCCACTGGTCCTTGGTGCAGCGGGCACTGACCTATCTCCAGCCCCTAGGGAAACCCGTGGCTCTTTGGCCCTTTGACCCGGCCTTAGCGGGCAATGGGGTGGCGCGGCAAAGTGGGGCAGCCACTCGTTTGGGATTGGTGGAGCAACCCGTCTGCTGTGAAACAATTCCCCTCCTGGCAATCTTAGAACTGGCACGCACGGTCTCAACGCCGCTGCACCTCATGCGCCTCTCAACAGCCCGCAGTGTGGAGATTCTAGCTAAGGAGAAGCCTGCCCACGTCAGCGCCAGTGTGTCGTGGTTACATTTGCTCTTTACGGTTGAGGATTTAGCCGGTTACGATCCGAATCTCCGCCTTGCTCCCCCTCTGGGAACGGCCAGCGATCGCCAAGCCCTGATTGAGGGAGTTAGAACAGGGGTAATTGAGGCGATCGCCATTGACCATACTCCTCTCCTCTATGAAGAGAAAATGGTTTCCTTTGCGGAGGCGCTCCCCGGCGCCATTGGTCTCGAATTAGCCCTCCCTGTCCTGTGGCAGGAACTCGTTGCCAAGGAATACTTGAGTGCCCTTGAACTTTGGCATGCCCTCAGTACGGCACCCGCACGAATTTTGGGCGTGGAGCCACCCCGCCTCGAACTGAACAGTCGCAACTTTGTTCTTTTTGATCCAACTGTGAGTTGGACAGTGACGCGGCAAAGCCTGCGATCGCGCGCCGGTAATACCCCATTTTGGGAGCAGTCGGTGCGGGGTCAACTGGTGCCCTTCTCGCCCAGCATCAGCTCTGGCCGCACCCACCGATCAAACTCCTCAGCCGTGAGGTAGCCCAATTCCAGCGCCGCTGCCTTGAGGGTCTTGCCTTCCCTGTAGGCCTTTTGGGCCACTGCTGCCGCCCTGTCGTAGCCAATGTGGGGGTTCAAGGCCGTCACCAACATGAGCGATCGCTCCAAGTGAGTTTGAATTTGCTCCCGATTGGGTTCAATGCCCGCCAAGCAAAACTCTGTAAAAGCTTGCCCCGCGTCACTGAGAAGTTCAATTGCGTGCAGCACATTGTAAATGATGAGGGGCTTAAAAACATTGAGTTCAAAATTCCCTTGACTGCCGGCAATGCCGACCGCCGCATCATTGCCCATTACCTGCACACAGACCATTGTCAGGGCTTCACATTGGGTGGGATTCACCTTCCCCGGCATAATGGACGACCCCGGCTCATTGGCAGGCAAAATGAGTTCCCCGATCCCACAGCGCGGACCAGAGGCCAACCAGCGAATATCGTTGGCCATTTTCATCATTGCTGCTGCTAAGGTTTTTAAGGCACCACTGAGCATCACCAAGGGATCATGGGCGGCAAGGGCGGCAAAAGGATTCTCTGCCCTACAAAAGGGATACCCCGTCATTTGAGCCAATTCGGCGGCCACGCGATCGCCAAAGCCGGGGGGCGCATTGAGACCCGTACCCACTGCTGTAGCGCCAATAGCAAGAGGATATAAATGTTGCAGGACGTATTCAATGTGGCTTTGGCAGGCCGCAATTTGACTGGCGTAACCAGAAAATTCTTGGCCAAGGGTGAGGGGCACTGCATCCATCAGGTGGGTGCGCCCAATTTTAATAATCTCCGCAAAAGCCGTCACTTTTTCCTGCAACACCCTTAAGAGGCGTCGCAGCATGGGCAACAGTTGCTCGTGCAGTTTTATGACCGCGGCCACATGCATCGCCGTTGGAAACGTGTCATTGGAGGATTGGCTACAGTTCACATGATCATTGGGGTGAATTGGCGTTTTGCTCCCCTTGATCCCTCCTGCCAGTTCAATGGCACGGTTGGCAATCACCTCATTGACATTCATATTGGTTTGAGTACCGCTGCCCGTCTGCCAGATGGAGAGGGGAAACTGATCATCCCAGCGTCCCTCGATGACCTCCGTGGCAGCTTGAATAATCCATGCCGCTTTGTCAGGTGCTAACACCCCCAGATCGCGGTTGGCGATCGCCGCTGCTTTCTTGACCCGTGCCATGGCATGGATCACCTCTAGGGGCATCCGCAGACCACCAATGGGAAAATACTTCAGCGAACGTGCCGTTTGTGCTCCCCAGTAGCAGTCTGCGGGGACTTCAATGGCACCCAAGGAATCGTATTCTAAGCGAGTTTGCCTCGTCATTGAGATCCATCAAACTAAGGAGTGGGACGCTGTAAGCTGCGAGGTTCCGAATAATATCCTAGAAGTATTTGGGGACACTAAATGTCCGACTGTGGTTGCCATATTGAAGCAAAAAATGAAGCGGAGCGCAAAACCCTGCGCATTGTACTTCTTGTGAATTTAGGGATGTTTCTGGTGGAGTTGGGGAGCGGTATTCTTGCCCATTCCACAGCGTTGATTGCGGATTCCCTCGATATGCTGGCCGATGCTCTCGTCTATGGTCTTTCCCTCTATGCCGTGGGGCGTTCTCCAAAGCAGAAAACCCGTGCGGCAGGTCTGAGTGGTCTGTTTCAGATGACCCTTGCAGTTTTAATTTTGGGGGATGTGATCCGTCGCTTTATAGCAGGTAGTGCACCAGAGGCCGATTGGATGATAGGGATCGCCCTCCTAGGACTCGTGGCCAATGGCTACTGCCTTTACCGAATTGCCAAACATCGGTGGGGGGAAGTGCACATGCGTGCCAGTTGGATTTTTACCCAAAATGACGTGATTGCCAATGTCAGTGTGATTGCCGCCGGCGGGCTGGTTGCCCTCTTTCAGTCTCCCTATCCTGACTTGATTGTGGGGTTTGGCATCGCCAGCCTTGTGCTCTGGGGAGGGATTCGCATCGTGCGAGAGGCAAGGCAAGCTGTGATGAACACCCCTGTAGAATAAGTGGGGTGACTTTTGGAGACATCTCCTGTGGGCGCACCAGCGATCGCTATCATTGACTACGATATGGGCAACCTGCATTCCGTTAGCAAAGCCCTTGATGTAGTGGGGGCAAGGCCCTTGGTCAGCGATCGCCCCAGTGAGATTTTTGCCGCCGATGCTGTGGTACTCCCCGGCGTGGGTGCCTTTGACCCGGCCATGACTCATCTCCACGAGCGGGAGCTGGTGCCGGTTCTTCACCAACTGATTCAGCAAGGAATGCCCTTCTTGGGGATTTGCCTTGGCCTGCAAGTGCTTTTTGAATGCAGTGAAGAAGGAACAGAAGCCGGCCTCAGTATTTTTGCCGGCCAAGTCAAACGCTTTCAGTCTGAACCCGGCCTCACAATACCCCACATGGGCTGGAACCAGCTCATCCTAACGCAATCTGGCTGTCCCCTTTGGCAAGATTTACCGCCCACCCCTTGGGTGTATTTTGTCCACTCCTATTTTGTTGCCCCCGATGAGCCAGCGTTAGTGGCCGCAACGGTAACTCATGGTCAGCAAACCGTAACCGCTGCGATCGCCCACAACCATGTCTTTGCCTGTCAATTTCACCCCGAAAAGTCGGGCAAGATTGGTTTGCAAGTACTGCGTAATTTTGTTACTTTTGTGCAGCAGCCCTCCCCTTGGCACTAGCCCTCCCGATAACCATAAAAGCGCGTGGCAAAGTTTTGCGATCGCGTGGGAGAGAGTTGTCGCGCTTTCAAAATAGCGGCGGTGAGCAACACATAGGCCAAAATTCCCACCGCGGCTAGTCCCATCGGCCCAAAACGGACAGCAGCCGTATTCCAAAGGGCATGCAAAAAAGCCGCTAAACCCAGTCCAACCGCTAAAATCAAGGGTGCCCGACGAGGGCGCAACACGCTCAATCCCGCACAATAGCCCAAATAGCCCGTGTAGGCCATGTGCCCTGTGAGGGATCCCAAGACCCGTGGAATCAGCACTTGCAGACCGGCTAAATGACCAAATTGACCGGCAATACTCGGGACGTACTGCCCAAGGGTTTCTGTCCAAGTAAACCCAAGGCCGGCAGCGGCTCCCAAGAGAATGCCATCAAGGGGTTCCCATACCCCCACCTTTTGTTTCCATGGACTCGGTAGCCATCGCCCCAACCCGTAGGCCACAGCAATTGGCAATGCCTTGAGTAACTCTTCCATTAACCCGGCGCCAATGAAGTTGTGGCTGAATAAGACCCAAAATGAGGCATGGGGCGGATGCAGTTGGCCGGGTAAGATTGTGCGGAAGAAATAGATCATCGTCGGCAAAATCGGGCTTTGGAGAATTAAAATTTCCAGGGTCAACGTCCCTAGGAGCACCCATAGAGGTTTGCGTTTGCCACAAAGTTGATAGATAAAGTAATAGGCAGCACTGCCCAAATAGAGTGCCAAGATTACCTTGAAGGCCTCAGGGGAACCAGCCGTGGCAAACAGCAAGATGACTGCAACAACAGTAAAAATGCCGGGTAAAAGATAAGCTTTGTGCACCCAGTCGGGATTGATTGCAAAAATAGGCAGGAGTTGGGTGAGGGTGAGGGGTTGATCAGGCTGGGTGGTCACAACTTCGGTGAGGGGCAGATACTCTAAGACAAATTCAGGGCCTTGGCGTCCCAATTGAATGTGATCGCCGGCATTGAGCGGGGTTAATGTCTTCACTCGCCGTTGGTTGACATAGGTACCATTGACACTCCCCAGGTCGGCGATCGCCCACACAGGAATACTGCCGCGCTTTTGACAGGTAAGTTGGGCGTGGTGGCGGGAAACAGAAGTATAAATGTGAGCGTCAAGGACAATGTGGCAAGTCTCAGGATCACGGCCAATAATTGTCACATCTTCTTGGGAGAGCCAAAATTGCGCCGTTTCAGGGGAAATTTGCCGCAGTACACCTGCATACTTCAACCTTGAATTGAGGGGGGAGCGATCGCGATTCATTAGTACCCGAATCCACTGCAAGGGGGAGGGCAAAAATCCCAAAGTCCTACCTGCTCAGCACTCACACCCACTATACACTGAGCGCTTGATACTTCCTTTGATCAACAGGGCGATCGCTGGAAGGGAAGTGAGCGGAAAACTTGAATGCCTTTGCTCTGGGGGACAGAGTTGACAAAAGTAGCACTTTGCGCAAGAATAAAAATCTGCTGATTCGGGGCTATAGCTCAGTTGGTAGAGCACTTCAATGGCATTGAAGGGGTCAGCGGTTCGAATCCGCTTAGCTCCATAGAAGTGAACCCTCCCCTAATCCATGAATGAGTCAGCGGCTCAGTCTGAATTGAGTCAAGTCCTGGAGTCTATTCAAGGCATCCAGAATAGCATTCAGCAAATTGATAAAAAGCTAGACATCCACATTGCCACCACAACTGAGCGCTTTCAACGCCTTGAAGAAAAAATTGATGCCGTTGAAGGCAAGCTAGAGCAGCAGATTCATGCCGTTGAAGCAAAACTAGAGCAGCGGATCAATGCGGTGGAATCAAGATTAGAACAGCAAATTCAGACCGTTGAGTCTCGATTAGAACAGCGGATTAGTGCCGTTGAATCAAAGCTAGAGCAGCAAATCAAGACTCTTGAACAGCGAATTAGTACTGTTGAATCAAAGCTAGAGCAGCAAATCAAAATTCTTGAACAGCGGATTAGTGCTGTTGAATCAAAATTGGAGCAGCAAATCAAAGCCCTTGAGTTTAAGTTAGAGCAGCAGATCAGTGCTCTTGAAACGAAGTTAGAGCAGCAAATTAAAGGAGTGGAGGCGCAACTGGGACAACGGATCACCACCATTGAAGCGACGTTGCAGGATATCTCTAAACGCCAAGCGGGAACGGATGCGCGCCTATGGGGATTTCTCGTGGCACTCTTGGTTGCCACAGTGGGCTTACTGGCAAAGCTCTTGATGTTTGATTTGCCGCAACCTTAGGGAGCGGTATTCTGGCGCAATATGCGCAATAATTTTTCTAGATGCTCTGGCAAGGGGGCGATCGCGACCACTTCTTTCCCTGTCCGCGGATGCTGCAACCGCAGGTAATAGGCATGGAGGGCTTGGCCGGGAAGCTTCACTTTCAGGGGGGTACCTCGGCCATAGAGGGGATCTCCCAACAGCGGCCACCCCAAGTGGGCAGCATGAACCCGAATTTGATGGGTACGACCGGTTTCAAGGCGAAACTCCACAAGGGCACAGTGGCGAAACCGTTCCTTCACATGCCAGTGGGTAATGGCGAGGCGGCCTTTTTCCGGGGGCACCACTGCCATCTTTTTGCGATCCACCGGATGACGCCCAATTGGAGTGCTTACAGTCCCCATTTCTTGGGGAGGCTGGCCATAGACCACCCCCAAGTAGTGGCGCTGCATTTGTCGCGTTTTCAATTGTTGTTGTAGATGTTGCAGCGCGAACTCCGTTTTGGCGACAACCATAACCCCAGAGGTGTCTTTGTCTAAGCGGTGCACAATGCCGGGCCGCTGGACACCCCCAATCCCCGTCAAATCCGGACAGTGAGCCAATAAACCATGAACTAGCGTACCGTGGCTATGACCGGGAGCAGGATGAACCACCAAATCCACGGGTTTATTGAGGATGAGCAGTTCTTCATCCTCGTAGAGAATACTTAGGGGTAGGGGTTCGGGAACCACCTCCAGCGGCTTTGGCTCAGGCAGCACCACCTCCAGCACATCACCGCCACTGAGGGGTTGATTTTTGCGATTGCACACTTGGCCATTGAGGCGTACATGTCCTTGTTGGATCAATTGCTGCCAGCGCGATCGCGAGAGTTGAGAATGCTGCTGGGCAAGGAATGTATCGAGGCGATCGCCCCCCTTTTCTACCCGAAAGGTCAGCGCTGTCGTCATTCCCTCCAATTACACCGCTGTCCGGCCAAGGGCTAAACCCACCACCAACATGCCTAGGACTAAAAAGGGCTGGGCACTGGCTTGGTACTTTACGTCATTTTTTACGGGATCCCGCAGGAAGTACATATCCTGAAACACAATTTGGGGAATAATCAGCAAAATTAGGAGCACTGCGTAGAGATTGGCATGAATTGCCATTAAGTAGCCCGCAATTCCCAATTGGAAAATGTCAATCATCAAGACACAAATCCATGCGGCGGTCGTGACGCCAAACATTACCGGCAGTGACGCCAAGCCCAGTTGGCGATCGCCCTCAACACTTTTGAAGTCGTTGACAATGGCAATGCCCAAGCCCGCCAGACTATAAATCAACGTCAAAATTACAATTGTCGGCGTCAATTCACCAAAAAGCGCATGGCCTGCCCACCATGGCAACGCAATATAGCTTGCCCCCAAGGCATAATTACCAAGCCAACCATTCTTTTTCAATTTCAGAGGCGGTGCAGAATAAATATAGGCCAAAAAGCCCCCAAGCAAAGCAATTTTGGTCACGGGGAATGTGGGATGATTGGCCCACAGATCCAGTAAGACAGCGAGACCTAAGCCTGCAAGAAGCAAAACAATAATCTGTGCCCGCACTTGATTGAGGGAAATTGCCCCGGAGGGAATCGGGCGGTAAGGCTCATTAATCGCATCAATCTCGCGATCGTAGTAGTCATTGAGCGTTTGCGTATAGCCAGCCATCAAAGGCCCCGATAGCAGCATGCAGGTGGCTGCCTTGAGCACATCCTCCAGACTCCAAGTAAATCCTCCCGACGATGCAGCGCCACAGACGACGCCCCACATGAGGGGAATCCATGTAATCGGCTTCATCAATTGCAGGCGAATTTTCCAGATATTGGTCTCGCCGCTTTTGGCACCTTTCATGCCCAGCAGTTGACGTGCTGCTGCCGTTGTCCTTTCCGAGGATGTTGAAGTCGTCGTTGAATCGGGGATTTCCGTCATAGCGCCTGTTGTGCTCAGCAATCACCTCACTGATTATAGTCGTTTCCCCTTCTTCTAGAGGAACCCCTGCTCTAGAGCAAGAAGAATGTAATGCTGTAAAGCTTGTGGGCCTCAATTTGCCGATCGCCGGTGCTGTAGGTCAGGATAGAAGCAAAACTGCTTTTAGAATCTTGCAGCGTCAGCAGAACAGCCCCAGATTGTGCCATGACCTCTGTATCTAGCCCTGATCATCTTAAACGCACCTTACCGGCGGTCATTGCGACTGCGATCGCCACAGTGGGCGTCCTTGCCCTGCGGCTGGGCGGCCTGCTGGAACCCTTGGAATTAAGAGTCTATGACCAATGGCTGCGCTGGCGATCGACACCGGCCACATCTCAGCGACTCCTGATTGTCAAGATTACTGAAGATGACATTCAAGCCCTCAAGCAGTACCCGATTCCTGACGAAGTGCTCATTCAAGCCGTCAATGAGTTGCAAAAGTATCAACCCAAGGTCATTGGCATTGATATTTTTCGGGATTTTCCGATTCCCGATCGCTTCAAACCACCCACTGATGTGCTACCCTCCCTCGGACGGGTGATGATGACCCAGCCCAACACCGTCATTGTCTGCAAAGTAGGGAGCGAAGGAAATCCCGGAATTGCGCCTCCCGCTGGACTGCCGAATGAGCAGGTGGGGTTTGCCGACATTCCCATTGATGAGGATGGAGTGGTGCGCCGTGCCATTCTCGCCAGCCAGCCAGAAGCTCGCGATCGCTGCTCTACCCCTCAATCCTTTGCCCTGGCCTTGGCGCGTGTTTTTCTGGGGATGAATCCCCAAGCTGTGACTCAGAACCGCCTTGAATTAGGAACGGCTCATTTTCAGGCCTTAACCAGCCACTGGGGGGGCTACAACAACCTAGATGCCGCAGGGTTTCAAATCCTAATCAACTATGCCCACCCGACCCAGCCCTATGAAACAGTCACCCTAAGGGAGGTGCTGACAGGTCAAGTGCTGCCCTCGAAGGTGCGCGATCGCGCCGTACTTATTGGCCTCACTGGCAGCAGCAACGACAAGTTTTTAATTCCAATGGCATTGCCGGGGCAAACCAACCGCCTTACCCCCGGTGTACTGGTTCAAGCAGCCATCCTTGAAGATCTACTGGCAGCGGCCCTCGATAACCGTTCTCCCATGGGGACATGGCCAGAGGGGGCGATCGCCCTTTGGATTCTTGTTTGGTCTGGCTTAGGTGCCCTGATCATCGCCAAGGGACACCGTTGGGTGATTGTGCCGCTGCTAGTGGCCGGAGGATTGAGCTTAAGTGGCCTCACCTTTCTATTCTTTTTACAGGGAAGTTGGATTCCCTTAGTTGCGCCTCTCGTTGGCTTTGGCAGCGCTGCGGTTTTGCTGCTGGGCTACCGCGCTATCTCTAGCCCCTCTACACCAACGGCTGCTCCCTTGGAGTTCATTACTGAAGGCGTAGGTCAACCAACCACACCCCAATCAGCCCCCATTTTGGAAATTCCCGAAACCCCGCCAACAGAAGTCTCTCGCCTAGAGACGGATGCCAACGCAACGGTGCTGCAACCTGAAACGGCGATTCCCTTTACCCCCGTTGAACCCACCCCACCCCCCGCCACTGGGGATAACCCCCACACGGCCCCCACCCTCCTCACCTCCGTCGTGGATCAAATTCCACCCACAGAAATTCGCGAGACAGCACCACAGCCCATCACCGAGAGGGAAACCTTCTTAGTGGTTCACGCTGAGGAGGCGGCACCTGCCGCTACAGATTTGCCAGAAACTGCCACGACTGCTCCTGAACCCACGAAGGTTGATCTTCCCGAAACTCAGAGGGGGGTTCCTACAACTCCCCCAGAAATACCCCCGACCCTGCGCCTTGATTCAGCGGAAACCCAACTAACGGTTCCCGAAGCCTTAACAACCCTCCGGGAGACCCCTAGCCTCGCCGGTGCCGATTTGCCTGAAACACAACTTCCCCTTCCTCAGCCACTGACTCCCCCAGAACCAATCTCGATACCATCAACCCAGTTCACCACCAGTGCGGACTTGCCCGAAACCCAATTGCCAATTCCAGAGGCTCCGCGAACAGACCTACTGGAAACACAACCGTCCAACCCTGACCCCTTACCTACACCGCCTGCAGATCCCACCCAGCTCCCAGAGGAGATTTGCACTATGGCCGTCCCCTCGTCGGCACCCCCAACCACAGAGCCGCAAACACCGAGCGGCACGCAGCCGGAAACCACCGCCGTTTCTGAGATTGCCGAGGAACCTAGTGAACCACTGCTCCAAACGGTGGGGGGACGCTACCGTCTCCTGAGTCAACTGGGAGAAGGAGGATTTGGACGAACGTTCTTGGCCGCGGATTTACACCTGCCGGATCATCCGATTTGCGTGGTCAAGCAGTTGGTGCCCTCCCGTAAGGATGAACGCTTTTTAGCCATTGCCCGTCGCCTCTTTCAGCGGGAAGCAGAAACATTAGCCCGATTGGGTCAACACGAGCATATCCCTCGACTGCTGGCGTATTTTGAGGAGGGGGGATATTTCTATCTCGCCCAGGAATATGTGGATGGCGAATCTCTCAAAGAGGAGTTTGAAAAGAAAGTTACCCTCTCCCAAGCCGAAGCCCTCGCCATTCTTAAGGGTATTCTGGAGATTTTGCAGTATGTGCATCAGTTTGGGGTGGTGCATCGGGATATTAAGCCCGCCAATATCTTGCGCCGCCGCAGTGATCAACAACTGTTTTTGATTGACTTTGGGGCGGTACGCCATGTCCAGCCGGAAGATTTACTTCAGCACGGCAAATACACGATTTCAATTGGTACCCGTGGTTATGCCCCTAGCGAGCAAATGGCAGGACGACCCGTGATTGCCAGTGATATTTACTCTTTGGGCATGGTTATTGTTGAGGGCCTGACGGGACTTGCTCCAATGGATTTGCCCTCTGACCCCCACACGGGGGATATTGTCTGGCAGCCGGGACGGCATCTGTCGCCGCAGTTTGTTGCCATTATCAACAAAATGATCAGATATAACTTTCGGGATCGCTACCAGAGCGCCGAGGAGGTACTCAATGATCTCGCCAAGGCCGGCCTCTAGCGAGCCACTGTTTGAGACTGTTTAGGCTCTCTAGGGAGCTTGCAGTTCTGCAACAGCCACTTGCCCACTTTCGCGGCTGCTTTATCTTGGGCGGGAGGGTGGATTTACGTAGTTAAATCCTTGTGAAAAAAAGCTGTATGATGGATAGTAGCGTTTCCTTTGCTAGACATTAGACACTTTGGAGGCATCGCAACGTGGCTGGAACGACAGGAGAACGACCATTTTCCGACATTATCACTAGTGTCCGTTATTGGGTGATTCACAGTATCACCATTCCGGCGTTGTTTATTGCAGGCTGGCTTTTTGTCAGCACCGGCTTGGCCTATGATGTGTTTGGCACCCCCCGCCCTGACAGCTACTATGCTCAGGAGCAGCGGTCAATCCCGCTGGTGACCGATCGCTTTGAAGCCAAACAACAAGTTGAAACCTTCTTAGAACAGTTGAAGTAGGATTGCCATGACCAGTAACACTCCTAATCAAGAACCCGTTTCTTACCCCATTTTTACGGTCCGCTGGGTGGCCGTTCATACGCTTGCTGTGCCCACGATTTTCTTCCTCGGGGCGATCGCGGCAATGCAGTTTATCCACCGTTAGGAAGGTACAGCCATGGAACCGAATCCAAATCGTCAGCCCGTCGAACTAAATCGCACATCCCTGTATCTAGGATTGCTGTTGATCTTTGTCCTTGCGTTGCTTTTTTCCAGCTACTTCTTTAACTAAAACTCTTTCCCACACCCGAATTTGCCTAGGAGGAATTAATCATGTTGTCTGAAGGTGGGCGTATTCCCCTGTGGATTGTGGCCACAGTGGCCGGCATGGGAGTGATTGTCATTGTGGGACTTTTCTTCTACGGTGCCTACGCCGGTCTTGGCTCCTCTCTCTAGAAGGTGGGGTCTTGGCGCGTACGCAACTGTAGCCAGAGGAGTCCAAGCGTCACTCCCAAAAGAACTGTTGCCGCCGCAGCGGCATAACCAAAGTCGAATAATGCAAAGGCCTGTTGGTAAATATAAAATACCAGCAGGTTTGTTGTATCTAGGGGGCCACCGCCAGTCACCACATAGACCTGTTCAAAACTGCGCAAGGTAAAAATGGTGGTTGTCACAAACACAAGGATTAGAGTAGGTTGCAGCCCCGGCAGTGTAATGTAGCGAAACCGTTGCCAAGCGTTGGCACCATCGAGGAGGGCGGCTTCGTAGCGATCGCGAGGAATGGTCTGCAACCCCGCCAAAAAAACCACTAGATTAAACCCCAACTGCTTCCAACTACTGAGCAAAATCAGCACCGGCATTGCCCATGTTGGATCACTCAGCCAAGCAATGGGTTCACCCCCTAACCTTTGCAGGAGTTGATTCACCGGGCCATCGCTTTGAAACAACCAACGAAAGCCTAAACCGGCGGCAACAATTGAGGTCATTGTCGGCAAAAAGTAGGCTGTACGCAAAAGATCCCGTCCGGCAATTGCTTGGTTGAGACCCACCGCCAATAGTAGGGGCAGCCCAATTGTCGGTAGTACCGTTGCTGCTGTGAAATAGAGGGTATTGCCAATCACCTGCCAAAAGTCGGGACTGAGGAACAACTGTTGATAGTTCTGGAGGCCAACCCAGCGCACCCCTTCCTGACTAAAACTACCGGTTGTAAAACTGAGATAGACTAGGTACAGAATCGGCAAAAAAACAAAAATTGTCAAAAATAACAGTGCAGGTAAGAGGAATAACCAAGCTACACCTGTCGGTGACAAGAAAAC
Source organism: uncultured Thermosynechococcus sp. (assembly GCF_938074695.1). Taxonomy (GTDB): domain Bacteria; phylum Cyanobacteriota; class Cyanobacteriia; order Thermosynechococcales; family Thermosynechococcaceae; genus Thermosynechococcus. The sequence goes on along the minus strand of NZ_CALJEM010000020.1, from coordinate 23,664 downwards.
ATCCCCCAATTGTCGGAATTGCGATCGCGCCATTGGTAAAGATGATGACCTCAAAATTTGTTTTTCTATAATTTTCCTAATTTTCCTATAAATTCAACCCTAGGGTAGTGGCTCCCGAAGTTGGAAATGATAAGATCGAACTCAAAATGCACGCCATCTTGGGGAGATGCTGTGATTCACACTGCGCCATTGCCCACGACGACCCCCTCTCACGCTTCTGATCACAGTCGTCTAAAGCTGTTTTCGGGTTCTGCCAATACTGCCCTTGCTCAGGAAATTGCCCGCTACCTCGGTATTGATCTCGGCCCAATGGTGCGCAAGCGGTTTGCTGATGGCGAACTGTATGTGCAGATTCAAGAATCCATTCGCGGTTGTGATGTCTATCTAATTCAGCCCTGTTGCCGACCCGTCAACGACCACCTAATGGAACTGCTGATTATGGTGGATGCCTGCCGCCGCGCTTCCGCCCGTCAAGTGACTGCGGTAATTCCCTACTATGGCTATGCCCGTGCCGATCGCAAGACCGCCGGCCGTGAATCTATTACCGCTAAATTAGTGGCCAATCTGATCACTCAAGCAGGGGCAAGTCGCGTCTTGGCCATGGATTTGCACTCGGCGCAAATTCAGGGGTACTTTGACATTCCTGTAGATCATGTGTATGCTTCGCCCGTACTCCTTGACTACCTGCGCAGCAAAAATCTAGAGGATATTGTTGTAGTCTCTCCCGATGTGGGGGGGGTAGCCCGCGCCCGTGCCTTTGCCAATAAACTTGACGATGCGCCCCTCGCCATTATTGATAAGCGACGCCAAGCCCACAATGTGGCCGAAGTGATGAATGTGGTGGGGGATGTTAAGGGCAAAACGGCAGTGCTGGTGGACGACATGATTGATACAGCGGGCACGATCCTAGAGGGGGCACGAGTCCTGCGGCGGGAAGGTGCCAAGGAAGTCTATGCCTGTGCTACCCATGCCGTATTTTCACCGCCGGCGATTGAGCGCCTGCAAGGGGGTGACTTTGAAGAGGTCATTGTGACTAACACCATTCCGGTGCCGGAAAACCAACGCTTCCCCCAACTGACAGTGCTTTCGGTGGCGAGTATTCTTGGAGAAACCATTTGGCGGATTCATGAAGATAGCTCTGTGAGCAGCATGTTCCGCTAAAATTAGGTGTTCCCAGTCACCGAGGAGGAAGGCGGTCATGGGGCGAATTGCCTTACTTAGCACCAGTAATAAGCAAGGACTGGTGGAGTTGGCAACGGCCTTGGTGCAGGAGTTTGGCTTTACGCTCTTAAGTAGCGGCGGCACTGCAAAGACCTTGCAAGCGGCAGGAATTCCTGTAACCACTGTTGCTGAGTACACAGGAGCAGCGGAAATTCTCGGCGGACGGGTCAAGACCCTGCACCCCAAAATTCACGGCGGCATCTTGGCACGGCGCGATCGCCCGGCAGACCAAGCTGATCTGCAAGCCCAAGGGATCAATCCCATTGATCTAGTGGTTGCCAATCTCTATCCCTTTGCGGAAACCATTGCCCGACCCAACGTCACGCTGGGAGAGGCCATTGAGCAGATTGACATTGGAGGCCCCACGCTCATCCGCGCTGCTGCCAAAAACCATGCCTATGTAACGGTCTTGGTAGATCCGAGCCAATATGAGACCTACCTTCAGGAACTGCGTCTTTACGGTGAACCTCAGCCTGCTTTTCGCTTGGCCTGTGCTCAGCGAGCCTTTGCCCTGACCGCCTGTTACGATCAGGCGATCGCCACGTATCTCCAAGAAATCACTTCGCCTGGTGCTCCAGCGGAGATTCTGCCCCCCGTCTTTCACCTTATCGGACAGCAAAAACAAGTTCTGCGCTATGGGGAAAATCCCCATCAAAGGGCGGCTTGGTATATGACGGGGGCACACCCTAGGGGTTGGGCTACAGCTGAGCTGCTCCAAGGCAAAGAACTCAGTTACAACAACCTGCTGGATTTGGAAGCCGCACGGGGCGTTATTAGCGAATTCTTAGGGGACAGTGCCCCCGCTGCCGTCATTGTCAAACACACCAATCCCTGTGGCGTCGCTGAGGGCAAGACCCTAGTGGCAGCCTACGAGCGTGCCCTTGCGGCGGATAGCGTCTCTGCCTTTGGCGGCATTGTTGCCCTCAACCGCCCCTTGGATGTGGCCACGGCTGAAGCCCTAACCCGTACCTTTTTAGAATGTGTCGTGGCTCCCGCCTGTGAGGAAGCGGCGCTGCCCATCCTAAAAACCAAGCCGAAGATGCGGGTTTTAACCCTAGGGGAGTTAGAAACTGCTCCTCCTGTTACAGTACAGACAATTGCTGGGGGGTTTCTTCTCCAAGAGATGCAGGCAGCGCCAATTGAACCGCACACTTGGCAGGTGGTGACGGTCACAGAACCCCCGCCAGAGTTCATGGCCGAACTGATCTTTGCTTGGAAAGTGGTGAAGCATGTGAAGTCCAATGCCATTGTGGTCAGTCGCGATCGCCAAACCCAAGGGATTGGTGCAGGTCAAATGAATCGCGTCGGGGCTGTCAAAATTGCCCTTGATCAGGCAGGGGAGGCAGCGCGCGGAGGGGTGCTGGCCAGTGATGGCTTTTTTCCCTTTGCCGATTCTGTGCAAGCCGCTGCCCGTGCCGGTATTGCCGCGATTATTCAACCAGGAGGCAGTCTGCGGGATAATGAGTCTATCCAAGCAGCCAATGAAGCGGGAATTGCCATGGTCTTTACCAACCGGCGACACTTCCGCCACTAGGAAATAGCGATGGCGGTGCGACTCGGAATTATCAGTGATCCCCACATTGCCCTGCCGGCGACTATTCCGACAGATTCTCCCCCTATTTTTCTCTACGAAATCAGTATCCCTGCCTTTGAAGCCGCCGTTGCCCATCTCCTAGGGCTGGGAATTGATGCCCTCCTGATTCCCGGCGATCTGACACGGGATGGCGAGCGGGCAAACCATTGCTGGCTCAGTACCTATCTGCAAACCCTGCCCATTCCCTGCTATGTCATTCCGGGAAATCACGATGTGCCTCTTGCTCTAGGGGATAACAACCGTATTGGCTGGGCTGAGTTTCCCCAGTGGTATGCCCACGCTGGCTATGGCAAGAGCCTCAAGCATTACTATCAAACCCTGCTCGCAGACAATCTGCAACTGATTGCCCTAAATTCCAACCAATTTAGCTCAACGGGTCAGCAGGTGGGAGCAGTTGATCAAGGACAACTAGCATGGTTGGCGGCTCTATTGGCAGAACCCTTTTCTGGGCTGCGCCTTGTGATGATTCACCACAATGTCCTTGAGCATTGGCCACAGCAAAGCCAAAGTCCGATGGGGCAGCGCTACCTCTTGGAGAATCGGGCAGAGCTATTGAACCTATTGCGATCGGCAGGGGTGTCATTGGTCTTAACCGGACATCTCCATGTTCAAGACATTGCCTATGAGGGGGGTCTGTTTGACCTAACGACCGGTTCGCTGGTGAGCTATCCCCATCCCTATCGTCGGCTCATTCTGCAGGAACGCCCCCAGGGGGGGTGGCAAGTGGATGTGGAATCCTACCGCATTGAGTCCCTCAGTGCCTACCCCACCTTGAGTGATCTCTCGCGGGAATGGATGCTTCAGCGCGGTGTGGGGTTTATGGTGCGCTTTCTTACCTTGCCGCCTTTTAATTTATCGGAAGCTGAGGCCAAGCCCCTCGCCCAAGCTCTCTCGTTCCTCTGGCCGGAAATTGCCAAGGGAGATACCCAAGTCACGCTACCGACCCTACCGGAACCCTTGGCCGCCTACTTTGCCCAGTTCAATCACAGACCCCCAGCGGAGTATCCCCAGCTCCGCGACAACAATACCGTCTTTCTCCTCTAGCCAAGTCGGGGGTTGGGCGGAGAGGGCTTCAAAACCTACTCTAATCCTATTCTAATAGGGAGTTGAGGTCGGGATTGGACGCAAAACGGTGACGTTTGGGCAGTGGATTGGGCTATTGGTTTTGGGGGTGTGTCTCTACATCCTCTGGGAGATTCGCCAAGTGTTGCTTTTAGTCTTCTTAGCGGTGGTCTTGGCAACGGCCCTCAACTGGCTACAACTGCGGCTCCAAAGCTGGGGACTGCAACGGGGACGGGCGATCGCCATCAGTATTAGCTTGACTTTCCTGATCATCCTTGGCTTCTTTTGGATGATTATTCCCCCCTTTTTGCAAGAAGCGCAGCAACTGGGGGTATTGATTCCCAAAGGTCTGGAGCGACTGGAGGCATGGCTTGATGAGATTGCTTACCTTTTACCAAGTAGCGGCTTTGATGACACTCCTGTAATTAATCGGCTAATTACCCAATTAGAGCCGTTCCTTGAGCAAATTTTCAATAACTTCTTTGCCCTCTTTTCCAATACACTGGCGGTCTTACTGAATACGCTGCTGGTCTTGGTGCTGACGGTGATGCTCGTGATTGATCCCCAGCCCTACCGCCGCGGTTTTATTCGCCTGTTTCCAGCTTTTTATCGGTCTCGCATTGACACCATTCTCACTGAAAGTGAACAGGCACTCTTGGCGTGGCTGGCGGGCACAGGCCTGAATATGCTCGTAATCGGCGTAGTCAGCGGCATTGTTCTTGCTCTGCTGGGGGTACGGTTGGTCTTGGCCAATGCCTTTTTGGCGGGTCTTCTGGAGGCAATTCCCAATATTGGCCCTGCTTTGAGTGTGATTCCACCGATGATCATTGCTTTTATTGACAACCCTTGGCGAGCAGTGGCGGTGCTGATTGCCTACATTGTCATTCAACAGTTGGAGCAGTACCTACTGGTACCCGTCGTCATGGCCAAACAGGTGGCGCTACTACCGGCGGTCACCCTCGTTTCGCAAATTGTGTTTGCGATTTTCTTCGGCTTTTTAGGATTGCTGTTGGCGCTGCCCTTGGTGATTGTGGGTCAGATTTGGTTTACGGAAATTGTGCTCAAGGACATTCTGGATCGCTGGCAGCCCAACCCGCCACCTGAAGCGTCAAATCCACCAGTTTTGCCGCCGCCCCCGCCGCACCCACCTGCGCCTGCAAGTCCTGCCGCATCTGACTCAATTCCTGAGGGTGATTCAGAAGATACTTAATGTAATCCGCCACCGCCGCCGGCTCAATGGGACCCACCAGCTCCGGTACAATTTCTCTGCCCGCCCAGATATTCGGCCACGCCTTGTAGCCAAGCCCCTGTTTTACCAAGGCCCAATCTATTTGGGGCGATCGCCACAACTGCCAAAAGCGCCGCCAGCCCAATCCTTTGGCGACGAGTGCCCAAAAGACCAGCGCCGTCCACTGCCGTCCGATCGCCGGCAAGCCCACCAGTAAGCCCGCTAAGCCATCCCAAGGGTGTGCTCGCCGTACCCGTAACTGTTGAGCAGGCAACAGAACAATCATCGGCACATTCAAGGCGGCAAGTTCTGCGGTATTGGCGCCAACGGTAGTGACACAGAGAGCAAGTTGCCGTAGGAGAGGATAGTTGGGTAGCTGCTGCCAGAGATAGATTTTCGTTCCCCTTGGCGTCTCCAAATAGGGCAACCCTTCCTTGGGTTGGATGAGTGTGGCAGTGGTGCCCTCAACGTGCTTGAGTTCCGAGTTAAAGTGGGGATCGGCGTAACCGCTAAGGGTGTTGAGCGTCAGGGTGGGTGCCACGGGAATCACACAGGAAATCGGGGGATGGGCGGCAGCTAAATGGTCGGCGATCGCCAGGCAAAGGGGTACCCCCAACTTAAGTTTATTGGGCTTGGAACCGACCATCAGACCCACAAGGGGAGCCTCTGGGGCAAGGCCTAACTGCTGGCGTACATCAGGCAAAGAATCGAGGGCAAGGGCTTGCACATCGGTCATCAGATCTCCCACCACCGCCACCTTGGCGCTGGTTTTGCCCATGGGTAAAGGACGGCGCAGCCCAATGCCATCTACCCACCTTTGCCAACGTGCCTGCCACTCACAGTAGAGCACACAGCGATAGCCTAGCCGCTTGGCCAGCAGGACTGCAAACAGTTGATCGCCTCCCAAAAAGACCACAACCCCTTGGGGAAACCAATCCCATTTGCTGCGAGTGGTCTTTGTGCGCACAAGGTGCCAAAACTCTGTGGCCGGCAGCACGCGATCTACCCCTGGATAGCGGCGGGCAATCTCCGCCTCCTGACCACTGGCATGGGGACAGGGAACCATCACCACTGAGACTCGGATGCCTTGTTTGACCTGTTGCCGCAGCGCCGTCACAAAGGGATAGACCCACGTGGCCAGTTCACCGGGGCCATTACTCAAAATGACGACTTCGAGGGGCTGTTTCATAGAGGGTGGCCTTGCCCCCTTAGGGGTTCAAACAAGCGGCCACTGGGCGTGGTGTTGCCCCTTGTCCTAGGACATTTCCTGAATAATGTAATCAAAATAGGGAGCAGCAACTTCGGCATCTTCGGTGCTCAGCAGTGCCAAGGAGGCCTCCTTCAGGCAACGGATTGCTTCTGCCATGCCAGCCATTGGCACGCCCAGGGAGTTGTACATTTCCCGTACACCAATAATGCCCGTGCGCTCAATGGGGTCTTTGTCACCCGCAAGGATGCCATAGGTAATCAGGCGCATATACCAGCTATAGTCGCGCAGACAGAGGGCACGCTGTTTCTGACCGTAGGCATTCCCCCCCGGTGAGATGAAGTCAGGCCGCTTCTGCCACAGTTGTTTACTGGCTTGCTCAACAATACGTTTCTCATTTTCGGCCAGTGTTGTGGCAATGCGGAGACGTTGCTCACCCGTTCGGAAAAAGTCAATAATCGTCTGTAGTTCGCCCGTGGTGGGGTAGCGTAATTCATCATCCGCTTTAAGAAGAACCTGACTAATGACACTCATATTGCTAACACCGCTTAATACATCCCTCATTTTAGAGGACGGTGACCCCTTGTTGACGCCACCAATATCAAAATCTCGATGGTGGATAGACGAACTTTAGCGGGTTGGATGACAAACAACGGCAAGGCAGTCCCTAGAATCAATCTCCTTCCTTGGTGATAGGATCAATGCGGTTTGCACTAGGTTTCGTCACCTGTGATTGATCTAAAACAACTGCGAGAAAACCCCCAAGCCTTTGGCGATCGCCTGCGGCGGCGCGGCGGTGACTTTGACCTTGAGCGCATTTTAGAATTGGATGCGCAACAGCGACAGTTGGAACAACAGCGATCGCGCCTCCAGGCCCGCAGTAACGAAATTGGTGCCCTTGTCGGCAGAAAAATTAAGTCCGGTGTTCCCCCCACTGACCCCGAAATCCAAGCTCTAAAGACCGAGGCCAACGATCTCAAGCAGCAGCTCAGTGATCTCGAACCCCAAGAACGGCAGCTCAAGGAGGAACTAGAGCGCCTGCTGCTGACAATTCCCAACCTTCCCAGCGAAACAACTCCCATTGGCCGCGATGAAACCGAAAACGTGGAGGTGCGCCGTTGGGGGGATGAATATAAACCAACTCAGCCGTGCCAGCCCCATTGGGACATTGCCACTCAACTGGGACTCTGGGAGGTGGAGCGATCGGTAAAAGTCGCCCAAAGCCGCTTTGTTACCCTCTGGGGCATGGGGGCTGCCCTGGAGCGGGCCTTGATCCAGTTCATGCTCGATACCCACCGCGAGCGCGGCTATGTGGAAGTGTTGCCGCCCCTGTTGGTGAATACCGCCTCGCTAACCGCAACGGGGCAACTCCCCAAATTTGCTGAGGAGAGCTTTCGCTGTGCCGATGATGATCTCTGGTTGATTCCAACGGCGGAAGTGCCGCTAACGAATCTCTATCGGGAGGAAATTTTAGCCGCCGAGCAACTGCCCATTTACCACTGTGCCTACACCCCCTGTTTTCGGCGCGAAGCGGGCAGCTACGGCAAGGATACCCGCGGTCTCATTCGCCTGCACCAATTCAATAAAGTTGAGTTGGTTAAGTTTGTTCATCCGGAAACTTCCGCTGCGGAACATGAAGCCCTTGTGGCCGATGCAGAGTTCATTCTCCAAGCCCTGAAACTGCCCTATCGGGTGGTTGAACTGTGCACCGGAGATCTGGGATTTGCTGCCATGAAGTGCTACGACTTGGAAGTGTGGCTGCCCGCAGCGGGCTGCTACCGCGAAATTTCCAGTTGCTCTAATTTTGGGGATTTCCAAGCCCGTCGAGCCAAGATTCGCTTTAAGGGAGCCAAGCAAAAGGGAACCCAGTTTGTGCACACGCTCAATGGGTCTGGTTTAGCCGTTGGACGGACGATGGCGGCCATTCTGGAAAACTACCAACAGGCGGATGGCACGGTGCGGGTACCGGAGGTACTACAACCTTACTTGAAATGTAGTCACATTGGCAGGGCAGCCTCGTGAACACGACCCTGGGGGCGATCGCCCATGCGTTAGGGGTAGAAACTGCCTCGCCAGAGGTACCCATTACGGGGGTCAGCACTGACTCCCGCCAGATTGCCGCAGGAAATCTATTTGTTGCCCTGCGGGGGGCAACCTTTGATGGCCATCAATTCGTGGAGCAAGCGGCTGCAGCGGGGGCGATCGCCCTGATTGTCGAGACAGCAGTGTCTTCTCCTTTGCCGCAGCTTCGGGTGCCGGATACCCTATGGGCCTATCAGCGCTTGGGGCAGTGGTGGCGGCAGCAATGTTCAGCCAAAGTCATTGCAGTTACTGGCTCGGTGGGCAAAACCACCACCAAGGAAATGATTGCTGCTGTCCTCAGTCACTACGGTGCTGTTCACAAAACCACAGCCAACTTCAACAACGAGATTGGCGTTCCTAAGACCCTCCTGCAACTGGAACCCCATCACCAATTTGCCGTGATTGAAATGGGGATGCGTGCCCGCGGCGAAATTGCCCTCTTGAGCCGGATTGCCCAGCCCGATGTTGCCGTAATTACCAATGTTGGCACGGCGCATATTGGTCGCTTGGGTTCGCGCGAGGCCATTGCCCAAGCCAAATGCGAACTGCTTGCCGAAATGCCCGCGGGGGGAACTGCGGTGCTCAATGCCGATAGCCCCTTGCTCTTGCCAACAGCCATGCAGGTTTGGTCAGGACGCACGATTACCTATGGCCTTGAGGGGGGCACCCTGCGGGGACGCTACCAACCCCCCCAAACCCTGCATGTGAATGGACGTACCTACACCGTTCCCCTTGCTGGCGCCCACCATGCCCTCAACTTTTTGGCCGCCCTTGGGGTACTGCAAGCTCTGGATCTAGAGAGCAGTTGTCTGCCTCCCCAGTTAATGCTAGAACTGCCCAGTGGTCGCGGCGGCCGCTATCTCCTTGAACCAGATATTCTCTTGCTGGATGAAACCTACAATGCCGGCCTAGAATCCATGGTGGCGGCCTTGCACCTGTTGCGATCGCTCCCCGGTCGGCGGCATCTGGCGGTTCTCGGCCCTATGCGCGAACTGGGCGAGTTTTCCCTCCCCTTTCATGAGCAGGTGGGGGCAACGATTGCCGAATTAGACCTCGATGGTCTCTTGATCCTCGATAGAGGTAATGAAGGGGCAGCCCTTGCGCGCGGAGCGGGGCATGTTCCCAGTCAACAATTTGCTTGCCACGAAGAATTGGTGGAGTACCTATTGAAGGAAATGCAAGCGGGCGATCGCCTTCTTTTTAAGGCCTCCCATGCCGTTGCCCTAGATCGAGTAGTCACTGAACTGCGGCAGCGCTGGCCCAAACTGCCGTCTTAAGGGGGGTCGAGGCTTGCAAAGAGCAGTGAACTACGCTACACTAGAAAAACGTCAATATTCCTCAGTAGCTCAGCGGTAGAGCGGTCGGCTGTTAACCGATTGGTCGCTGGTTCGAATCCAGCCTGGGGAGTCTAATAACTTGAGCCACGCTATCCATGGCCACGTCCTCCCGCATTCGCGCTACCTCCCCCTAGGGAACTGCCACTGTTTCCAACAGTTCTGCTACACAGGCACGACCTGAGCGCCCCGCTGCTGTAATTAGACGATGGGTCAGTACATGGGGGGCCAATTGCTTCACATCATCGGGCAGGACGTAGTCGCGGCCATTGAGAAACGCTAAGGCTTGAGCTGTTCGCTGGAGCATGACTGTTCCCCGCGGACTCACTCCCAGCGTAATGCGATCGCTCTCACGGCTCGCCCGCACAAGGGCAAGAATGTACTTTTGCAAAGGAAGTTCCACCCGTACCTGTAGCACCTGCTGCCGCAACTGTTGGATTTCCCCCAAGCTCAGGCAAGGCTCCAATTGATTGACCTCCAAGCCCCCGCGCACCCGTTGTAGCATCTGCAGCTCCTCTTCCTCGCTAGGGTAGCCCAAACTAAAACACAGGGCAAAGCGATCTAACTGGGCTTCGGGCAGGGGAAATGTGCCTTGGTACTCCACGGGGTTCTGGGTGGCGATCACAAAAAAGGGCTGTGGTAGGGGGTAGGTGACGCCATCAATGGTGACTTGGTATTCCTCCATTACCTCTAGAAGGGCCGATTGGGTTCGCGGTGTGGCACGGTTAATCTCATCCGCTAGGAGGATATTGCAAAAGACAGGGCCGGGGCGAAACTCAAACTCTGCGGTTTTGGGGTTCCAGATGTTCGTGCCCGATAAATCGGTGGGCAGTAAATCAGGTGTGGCTTGGATGCGCTGAAAGGTCCCCCCCAGCGATCGCGCCAACGCCTTGGCCAAGAGCGTTTTCCCCACCCCCGGCACATCCTCCAACAGGACGTGACCCCCTGCCAGCAACCCCACCAACAGGAGTTCAATGGCGGCTTCTTTGCCCACCATGACTTGCCCAAGGTTCGTTACCAGTCGCCGGAGAGGTTCACGCATAGGAGACAACTTGCTTCAAGAGATCGGCAGCCACTTGGCAATCGGCAGCAATTTGCGCCCGTAGGGCAGCCAAACTGGGAAATCTCACCTCTGGGCGAATAAAGGCCTCCAGGTGGAGGGTGATTTCTTGATTGTAGAGACTCCCCTGCCAATTCAACAGATGCACCTCCGTGGTCACCTGCCGGCCTGTTACCGTGGGTCGCAGACCAATATTTACCACCCCCAATTGCTCACCAGCAAATGCTGCACCTGTTACGCGGCAGGCATAGACCCCATGGCGGGGCAATAATTTCTCAGTGGGGAGGGACAAATTGGCTGTGGGGAACCCCAACTGGCGTCCCAACTGTTCCCCTGGAATGACCGTCCCCGTCAAGGCATAGGGGCGTCCCAATAGCTCCCGTGCCAAGGCCACATCCCCCTCTGCGAGGGCTGCCCGCACCGCCGAGCTACTCACGCGATCGCTCCCCCGACAATAGGGGGGCACAATGTGCACCGGAATGCCAAAGGCGGCACAGAGGCTGCGCAAGTCCTCCGCTGTGCCCGATCGCCCCCGTCCAAAGCCAAAATTAAATCCCACACTCAACACCTTTGCCTGCAACTGCTGCACCAAAATTTGCTCAACAAACTCCAAGGGCGACAGTTGAGCCAAAGCATGGGTAAAGGGCAAAACAATCACCTGCTCAATGCCATACTGCTTTAGGAGCGCAGATTTTTCCGCCTCAGGGGTCAGGAGAAGGCGCTTCTCCCCTGTGAAAAACGCCTGTGGATGGGGTGAAAAAGTAATCACCGAAGGGGAACACTCTGGAGGGGCTGCGGCCACAAGGGTGCGGATCACCTCTTGATGCCCTCGATGGACACCGTCAAAATTGCCAAGGGCGATCGCCGTAGGAGTTTGCAAGGGTAGGCCACTGTTAAATTGACACAGGAAACATTTTGACACATTTAACCAAGGAGCAACAGTCTGGGAAAGCGTTCATTAAGGTTTTCTATTTACGTCATAGAAGAATTTCTCTTGAAGGATTCAAGAGGCCTATGCTACGTTGAGTAGCAATTTATCTTCTTGTGCCTAATCTGAGCCTTGGCAGCTTAGAGCGGAGGAACCAACGAATCAGGGGCGCATTCTCCACCGAGAAAGGATACCACTGAATCCTAGCCCGTCAGCTAACTTCGTCGGCATTCAGTTGGAGACTGGCTGTTTTTTTTACAACTGCTCAGTGTTCCAGCGTTTCGGTTTCGTGGCGTTGACCGAATTTGTTACCTTAGCAATTTTCAGGAAGCCCAATGCTGATTGAACACTGGCATGCATTCGCTGCTGGCACGATCTTCCTAGGCGTGATCCTTCTGATCATGACCGAGTGGATCAACATTACGATTGCGGCCTTTTTGGGGGCGATTCTCCTTGTCTTTCTCAATATCATGACCCTTGGGGAGGCCATTAGCTACATTGGCCGCAGTCATGGTACCCTCGCTCTCTTTTTTGGGGTCATGGTTCTGGTTCGCGCCTTTGAACCCACCAAGGTATTTGAGTATCTGGCAACCCAAATGGTGATCCTTGCCCGAGGTCAGGGAAAACGCCTGCTGTTGGGGATCGTGGCTCTAACAACCCCCATCTGTGCCGTGCTGCCCAATGCCACGACAGTGATGCTCCTTGCCCCCTTGTTGCCCCCCATGGCGGCTGAAGTGGGGGTGGACTTTGTGCCCCTGATTATCCTGATGGTGATTGTCTCTAATAGTGCCGGGTTGCTGACCCTTGTCGGCGATCCAGCCACTTATATTGTCGGGGATGCCATCAATCTTAGTTTTGCCGATTATCTGCTGCGTCTCAGTCTAGGGGGGGTACTGGCGATCGCCGTCATTGTCTTTTGCCTGCCGATTCTCTTTCGCCGTATTTGGCGCAAAGAACTCAACTCCCTCGATCACTTGCCCCACCCGAAAATTAATCATCCCCGCACCCTGGCCGTCGGCTGTGTGATCATCGTCTTTGTCTTGACCTTCTTTGTTATTGGCGATGGCATGGTCGTTAAAGTGGCTCCCCCTGCGGTTGCTTTAATGGGGGCTGCCTTGGCACTCCTTTTGTCCCATCAAAGCAAGATTGATACGGTTACCAACATTCTACGGGATGTGGACTGGGCCACCCTGATCTTCTTTATGAGTATTTTTGTCCTCATTGGTGGCTTGGAGAAAACAGGCATCATTGGCCAACTTTCGCAACTTCTCGGCGTTATCATTGGCCAAAATATCTTTTTTGGCTCGCTACTCCTACTGTTTACGATTGGCATTCTCTCCAGCGTCATTCCCAATATCCCCTTGGTGGTGGCGATGGTACCGCTGCTGAAAAAATACCTCGTAGAGGTGGGGCTAGCGGGTGCAGAAATTCTTCACGTCGGCTATGGTGGTGATTTACCAGCACAGGTGCTACCCCTGTTCTATGCCATGATGCTAGGAGCAACCTTAGGGGGCAATGCCACCCTTGTCGGTGCCTCTGCCAACATCGTCGGTGCGGGGATTGCCGAACTCCACGGCCGCCGCATTCGCTTCAAAACTTTCCTGCGCTATGGGATACCGATTACGGCATTGCAGTTAGGGGTTTCGGCACTTTTTTTAACGGTGCGCTTTCTCATTTGGCAGTGACTGCTGCCCAATCTTCCCTTAAGTTACCAAGTCGGATCGCGAAACACATAGGCCGTAATGTGGGTGCAATCTTTGCGATCGCCGGCAATTGTAGAGATACAGGTGCGAATTTCTTCGCCATTCGCCAATTCCACCGTACAGGCTCCGCAACTCCCCATGCGACACCCCGTGGGAATCTCCACACCGGCTCGCTCAGCTACGCTCAACCAACTTTCGCCCGCTTCGGCTTCAACAGAGACGTGATCCGGCAGAAACGTCACCCTAATCATTCCTTCACTCCATGGTACGTTCCCATTAAGTACAGCAAGGCCATCCGCACCGCCACCCCACTGGTCACCTGTTGATTAACAAGGCTCGATTGGCGATCCTCCAGCAGTGCCGAACTCAATTCCACACCGCGATTCACCGGCCCCGGATGCATCACGCGCACATGGGGTTTACACAGGCGCAGCCGCTCATGGGTAATGCCAAACTGCCGATGGTACTCGCGTAAACTGGGGATCAAGTGTTGATCCATGCGTTCCCGTTGCAGCCGCAGCGTCATGACAATATCAGCATCGGCAAGGGCCGGTTCCAGCGTCCAGTGGAGTGTTGCCCCATACTCTGCAAATTCCGGCGGCAGCAGGGTAGGGGGGCCAGCTAAGTGCACATCGGCACCAGCGGTCTTAAGGCTGTAGAGGTTGGATCGCGCCACGCGGGAATGGCGAATATCCCCGACAATGGCAATTTTCTTCCCCTGCAACAGGGCACAGCAGGGCTGATGTGGATCGTAGAGTTGGCAAAGGGTAAACAGATCCAGCAGCGCTTGAGAGGGATGTTCATGCAAGCCATCACCGGCATTGAGAACGGCCACCTGAGCGCCAAGACGATCCATTTCCGCTGCAATGGTCTGGGGCACTCCCGACTGCTGATGGCGAATCACCATGAACTCTGCCCCCATCGCCCACAGGGTCTTAGCGGTATCGAGAATCGTTTCCCCTTTGGTGAGGGCAGAGGTGCCGGGAGAGAAGTTGAGAATATCGGCAGAAAGTCGTTTGGCTGCCAGCTCAAAACTATTGCGAGTGCGTGTTGAACTTTCAAAAAAAAGATTGGCCACCACCCGCGCTTGCAGGGTTGGCACTTTTTTAGTGCGACGATTCAGGACTTCTTGAAAACTCAGTGCCGTTTGCAGCACAATGTCTAGCTCCGCCACCGTAAAGTCTTGGAGGGAGAGGACGTGGCGACGCTGCCAGTGGTGGGGGGGAGTAAGAGTAGGCGTCATGGACAGGAGGTTAGAGTTCGAGCAAGCTCAGCGGCTGTGAGTTGTTCGTAGCGTTCAAAGGGTTGATGAATCCATGGATTCCCCGGCAGGTAATGCACATAGTAATCTGGACGAATACAGGAGGCCGCTTTGTACCACAGCACTGCCGTGCGCACCTCCTCAACGGCAAAGCCGTATTTTAGCTCTAGCCACCGCAGCGTTTTTTTCAACGAAAGGCCAGAATCCACTAAGTCATCCACCAACAGGACATGGCTGCCTAAGGTGGCAGTGGTCATGGTCAAGTCCCGCGCAAAGGTGATGCGCCCCCGCTCTTGCTTATTGATACCGCCATAGGACGACACCGCCAAAATCGCGAGGGGTTGATTAAACAAGCGGCTGAGAATGTCCCCTACCCGCAGACCCCCCTTGGCCAGGCAGAGGATTTGATTGAACTGCCATCCCGATTCATAAACGGCGATCGCCAACCGTTCAATGGTGCGATGATACTCGTCCCAATCCACGTAGAGATCTGCCATGGTACCTAGAAGCTGGCCTTCAACCAGGAAATGGGAATAGAGAGCAGCTTGCGCCACCCAGAGACAAAGGCGCGCCGGTTAAAGACATCGTAATCGTTGGCTTCGATGACATCAAGAATTTGGCGATAGAGCATCAACGCCGACCACACAGGCCAACGGGCATCCCGCTCTAGGTAGGCAATCCCCACTTCTGCTTGCCGATAAAATTGTCGTGCCCGCTGAATTTGAAAGCGCATCAGTGCCCGCCAGCGATCGTCAATTACCCCCCGCTGCAAATCTTCCTCGGTGTAATGAAAGGCAGCTAAATCCTCTAAAGGTAAATAAATTCGTCCCCGCCGCATATCTTCTCCCACATCCCGCAGGATATTGGTGAGCTGATTGGCAATGCCGAGGGCAATCGCTTGATCTTTGAGGGTACCTTTGGCCTGATAGGGATCTACCCAAGGGGAACACAGGCGATCGCTATAGGGATTGCCGCCCATAACCTCAAGGGACATCAAGCCCACCGTACCCGCAACGCGGTAGCAGTAGAGTTCCAACTCGGCAAAGGTGTCATAGCGACTGCGGTGCAGGTCCATCCGCTGGCCCGCAATCATATCCCGAAAGGGTTGGATGTCTAGGGGGTATTGTTCCAGCGTTGCCGTCAGGGCTAAGTCCATGGCATCGTGGGGGCGACCGGCAAAAATGTCCTCAAGGCGGGCTTCCCACTCATCGAGGGTGGCCATGGTGGTTGTGGCTGCCTGCGGCCCGTCCACTAGCTCGTCGGTGCGCCGACACCAGACGTAAATTGCCCAAATGGCGCGGCGCTTGGCGGGAGGCATCAACAGTGTGCCGAGGTAAAACGTCTTGGCGTAGGTGGCGGTTACCTGACGACACAACTCGTAGGCTTCGTCGAGGGAAATCAGGGGAGGAACGTACTCGGCTCTAGGCAGTTGCAGCATTGGCGACAGTCTGAGTAGAGGGTTTGGGGGGCTGTGGGGTGTTGCTCTCTGCGAGCCGCTTCGCGATCGCCTGCGCTGTCAGCTTACCAGAAAGAACTGCCCCTTCCATACTCCCAAGGTACGGCTGCATTGTATAGCTCCCCGCGAGGAAGAAGTTGGGAATGGGGGTGACCTGCTCTGGGCGAAAGGCTTGGCGACCGGGGGTGGCTTTATAGACTGAACGGGGGGTTTTCACCACCGCTGTTTTCAGCACTTTAGCAGGTTCTGGCAAGTGATTGGGGAAGAGCTTGGCCAGTTCGGCAAGGGTGGCCTCCACAATCTCTTCATCACTGCGGCCAATCCACTCGGCGGCAGGGGCTAATACCAGCTCCAGCATTGACCTGTCGGGATCGGCATAGCCCTTGCAGGTTTCGCTCATGTCGGCATAGACACTCAAGAGGGGCGATCGCGAGAAAAGGAGATGATCCACGGTCGGCAATTTGCGATCAAACCAGATTTGGACATTAATCACAGGAACGCCTTCCAGGCCATTGAGTTTCTGGAAAAAGGGCAGGTCTTGCCACGGCTTCGGCAGCAGCAGTTTAAGGGCATCCACGGACATTGCCGAGACATAGGCATCGGCGGTGATTTCAAAGCGCCGCTGCCCCTCGCGATCGGCCATGACAAAGGAGCGCACAGAGAGATCCTCATTGAGGACAATCTCCCGCAGTGCCACATTGGTGTGCACTTCACCGCCGCGGGTCGTAACGTAATCCACAATTGGCTGACACAAGCGTTCGGGGGGCGCCCCGTCTAAGAAGGCAATTTTTGAGCCATAGCGTTCCCGCAGGAAGCGGTTCATTGCCGTCAGGGGAATCGTTGCCGAGACTTCATCGGGGTTCAGGAAGGTGAGAGCCTTGGAGGCGGCAATGAAAATATCGGAGTTCACCCGCTCATCAATGCCTTGGCGTTGTAGCCACTCAAGGAGTGTGTATTTGTCCATCGCCTCGACGTATTTTTGACCGCGCACGATCGCCGGCCACAGGCCTAAAGCAAAGCGGAACTTCTGCTCCCAGGTCAGCATATCGTTGTTGCGCAAAATCGAGAGCAGCACATTAAAGGGCGCAGGAATATCGGGGACAGCAAACCACGAGAGCACCCCCGGCTTTTCGGGTTGGTTAAAAATCAGGGCATGGCGTTTCCATTGCAAGCGATCGCTAATTCCCAATTCCTCAAGGAGTTGCAACATATTGGGGTAGGCGCCAAAGAAGGCGTGTAAGCCCGTTTCTACCCAGTCCCCATCGGCGTCCTGCCATGCCGCCACCAAGCCCCCAAGGACATTGGCACGCTCAAAGACGATGGGGGTATGTCCCGCATCCACTAGATACTTGGCGCAGGCTAAGCCCGCTAGGCCACCACCGGCAATTGCAACTCGCATGAATGACGTTACCCTAACTGACGAAGATGAACGTAGTCCCCAAGGGAGACAAAAAGCTGTTCATATTATATTTACAAAACGTTACGGAAACACCGGCCCTAGGCTAATGTTGGAGTTGAATTTGCCAAATAGACCGTACTTCCCATTGGGCCAAGGTAACGGCAGAGATAGGGAGAAAAGACTTCATAGATGAGGGTGATAGGACGGCGATCGTGCCAAAAGAGGTAATGCCGCCCCCAAAAGGGTCCCGGCTCACCAAAGGCGGCAGCCAGGGTTTCAGAGTGCCCTAGATACACCGCCTGAATATCGCGATAAAGCTCCACCTTGCGCTGGGCGAGATTCGTCCAAATGGGCATGGCGCGGTTTTGCAAATACTCATCCACATGGGCGGCTTCCCACCAGGAGGTGGCATAGGCAAGGCGTTGACCTGAGGCAGTTCGTAGCCACACCTGACGCCGCAGCCGAGGAGCTGGAATCAGTTGTAGTTGCGCCGGGGCGCGATCGCTGGCGTGGCCAATAGCGGACATATCAATCACATCCACTTCTGTAGTTTCACCGGTCAGCAGTTGGAGGTGGCGGGTGGGGGAGCCATCCCCCAGAATCAGCATTTGCCACGCGGGCGCTAAAAGATCATGGGGCAAGCCTTGGGCGATCGCTGCCGCATCCCCCTGCCAAATGGGATCAAGGGCATACCAAGGGCTAGAGCAGGTGGAGGGCAACAGCGAAACAGTCAAGGACGTGACACACTGCTTAACAAAACTTCGTCAATTGTAGCAAGGATGATCGTGCTCTTTCAGAAGGGTACGAAGGCCCAAGGGCTAGAGTAGAGTCGTAGTGAGCAGTAATCTTGAGGCAATCTCTATGACAACCCCAGTGGCATCTCCCCTTGAGCTGACACCGGAACAAACGGCCATTTGGATTAAAGGACTTTTGAGTATTGCCTGTGCCGATGGTCACTTTGACCCCGAAGAAAAGCAACTGATTACTAGTCTAATTCGCGAGGAAATTGCCCCTGAAATCGATCTTGAGCAGTTTGCCCCCGTCACCGATGCAGAATTGCAGGCCACCTTTGGCAGCGATCGCCCCCTTGCGGAAAATTTCCTGCGCACCGCCGTCATGGTGGCGTTGGCCAATGGCATTTACTCCCAATCGGAGGATGCCGAACTGCAACGCTTCTGCCGTGCCCTAGGACTGGAAATTGATGCCTTGGACTCCCTAAAACATACCCTTGATGGCCAGCACGAGAGCAATGAGCAAACCCTGCGCCTGCTGGATCCGGTGCGCCGCTGGCTGGATGGGTTAGAGATCAAGGATGCCAAGGTGGCTCGCTTTCTCTGCCGCCTGATTCCCCCCCAATGCCCCTTTGAGCGCGATATTGTCCTCTTTGGCCGCAAGATTGTGCATATCCCCCCCTTGTGTAAACTCAATCCCCTCTATGATCAGTTAATGGGGTTGCGCTTCCGCTCCCTCACCTACTTAGCCGAGGAGTGTGGCGAAGATATTACCCCCTACTGTTAGAGGGCACCGAGTCGCTTAGATGTCAAAACCCAGCAAACCCAAAATTGCCTTTGCCCACCTAGGCTGTGACAAGAACCGCGTGGACACAGAGCACATGATTGGTCTCCTTGCGGCGGCGGGCTATGGGGTAGGAACCGATGAAACCGAAGCCGACTACGTTGTGGTCAACACCTGTAGCTTTATCCAAGCCGCCCGCGAAGAGTCGGTGCGCACCCTTGTCGAACTGGCGGAGGCCAATAAGAAAATTGTCATCACCGGCTGCCTGGCACAGCACTTTCAAGGGGAACTCTTGGCGGAGCTTCCCGAAGCCGTGGCCGTTGTTGGCAGTGGCGATTACCACCACATTGTCGAGGTCATTGAGCGGGTGGAACGGGGCGAGCGGGTGCAGCAAATCAGTGCCGTCCCCACCTACATTGCCGATGAAACGGTTCCCCGCTACCGCACCACCCCGGCACCTGTGGCCTATCTGCGCATTGCCGAAGGCTGTGACTATCGCTGTGCTTTTTGTATTATTCCCCAGTTGCGGGGCAACCAGCGATCGCGCTCCATTGAGTCCATTGTCAACGAGGCTCGGCAGTTAGCCGCTGAGGGGGTACAAGAAATCATCCTTGTTTCCCAAATTACGACCAACTACGGCATGGATCTCTATGGCCAGCCCCAACTGGCAACGCTGATTCGCGCCCTTGGCAAAGTGGACGTGCCTTGGATTCGCCTGCACTATGCCTATCCCACGGGGCTGACGCCTGAAGTCATTGCGGCGATGCGGGAAACGCCCAACATCCTGCCCTATCTGGACTTGCCGCTGCAACATTCCCACCCTGAAGTCCTGCGGGCAATGAATCGGCCATGGCAGGCGGGGGTCAACGATCGCCTGATGGAGCGGCTGCGGCAGGACTTACCCGAAGCAGTAATGCGCACGACCTTTATTGTGGGGTTTCCCGGTGAAACGGAGCGCCACTTTGAACACCTCTGCCAGTTTGTGCAGCGGCACGAGTTTGACCATGTGGGGGTCTTTACCTACTCCGCTGAGGAAGGCACTGCTGCCTATGAGCTGCCCAATCAAATCCCAGAGGAAATCAAAATAGCGCGGCGCGATCGCCTGATGCAACTGCAACAACCCATTGCTCAGCGCAAAAATGCCGCCGAGGTGGGCAAGACCGTGCCTGTGCTCATTGAACAGGAAAATCCGCAAACTGGGGAATTGATTGGCCGCTCTCCCCGCTTTGCCCCCGATGTGGATGGGGTAGTTTATGTCCAGGGCAGGGCCACCTTGGGCACAATTGTCCCTGTAAAAATCACCGCTGCCGACATTTACGATCTGTACGGCATCATCCCCGCCTAAGTTCGGTTTTACCCCTAGGCGAATCGGAAACGTTGGGGCTATGGTCAAGGCAGTGGGGGACGTTGTATTGGCTGCTATGGGACGCTCGCATTCCGCGATTGATCGTGATGACGGTCGGGCCGGCGATCGCTTTTGGCAGTGGCAAGCGGGGGTGGCTGCCCTAGAAAAATTATTGGCAGTAATACATCCCATTGAGGGCTTTTTAGTCTCCTTCCCCAGTCCGATTGTCAAAGATTCCCCCCTAAAAACCTATGTCCTCTTGCCCCAGGGGCGATCGCTCCCCTACCTCCCCCCCACGGATGCCAAGCCTGCTTTGTCGGCAATGACCCTTTTGCCCTCAGGGGGGGAGGGAAGGAGTCCTTTTTGCCTGTTACTGAGTCCGGAGGTCAATCTGTTGCTGGTCTATCAAGGGGAGCGAGGACTGCATTTTTCTTTTGATCCAGAAGAAATTCATGCCTTTTGGCAGCAGCTACGGCAGCAACTGCCTTTAACCGATCTCCACCCCATAGATCAATGGTTTGCCGGCGCGGCCATGGTTCCCCCCAGCTATCGCTTGGTGAGCGAATTTGCCCAATGGTTGTTGGACTACAGTTACCCTGAGGCTCTCCCCCCGACTGCGGCTACAACACCCATGGCCGCTGACATTAGCCTCCTGCAAGCCCTTGCCCACGAGGTGCGCACTCCCCTCACAACCATCAATACCTTTATCCAATTGCTACAACGGCAAGAGAATTTACCCCAGCGCACCTACCAGTATCTGCAAAAAATTGGTCAAGAGATTCAAGATCAAATCACCCGCTTTAATCTGCTGAGTGATGCTGCAGAAATATTCACTCGTCCTAGCCCTAAGCCCCCCCTTGCTTTGGGCCAAACCCACTTGGCGGAACTTTTCATGACAAACTTGACCCGCTGGCAAAAACAGGCGGCGCGTCGGCAAGTTAAACTGGCAGTGGATTGTCCGTCAGAGTTACCCCGCGTCCTCAGTGATCCAACGTCCTTGGATCAGGTGTTGACAGGATTAGTGGAGTACTACAGCCAAACCCTTGCCCCTGAGAGTGAATTGCAGCTAGTGGTGCAGCGGGCAGGACAGCACGTGAAGCTGGAATTGCGATCGCCCCAGTACAAATACCGCAGCGATCTTGCCGCTTTGGGGCACTTTCTCCTCTGGCATCCGGCAACAGGGCAACTGAGTCTCAATTTTGAAGCTGCCAAACTCTTGATTGAGGCCGTGGGGGCAAAGGTGATTCAACGGCGCGATCGCCAAGCCGGCGAAATTCTCACCCTCTATCTGCCCATTGCCGACGAGAGTGGCTGACAGCGGGGACAATAGTGACTGGAGCGGCCTGCCAAGCGCAGCCGTTCAATGGTCGTGCCACAGACGCGGCAGGCTTTCCCTTGGCGACCATACACCCATGCCTGACCCCCATAGTGACCATTTACCCCCTGCGGCGTAACAAAGGTGCGAATAGTGGTACCACCCGCTGCAATTCCTTCCTTGAGCACTCGGCGAATGACTTGGTGCAGGCGAGCGATCTGCTCCGTTGTCAGGGTGTGGGTGGGCAGGGCGGGGTGCAGGCCACTTAAAAAAAGACTCTCATCGGCATAGATATTCCCCATGCCCGCAACAACGGTTTGATCTAACAGAGCCGTTTTCAGGGCACGGCGATGGTGCACCAACCGCTCCGCCAAGAACCGCACTGTAAAGGCTTCACTCAGGGGTTCCGGTGCCAATGTGGCCAGGGTGGGAATTGCCTGTTCCGGGCGGCAATGGGCCGGAATCCACCAACAGCGGCCAAAGGTGCGTTGATCCACAAAACGGAGTTCTGCCCCCGTTGCCAAGAACCAGCGGACACGGGTATGGGGACAGGGGGGCTGGGGGGTCGTCAGCCATAGGAGCTGGCCACTCATGCGCAGATGAATGACAAGGCAACTGTCGTCACTGAGGGTGGCCAAAAGGTACTTCCCCCGCCGTTGCCATTGGGTAAAGGCGCGATCGCGCAGGGACTCGATAAAGGTTTGGGGCCGGTCAGGAAGGGCAATCGAACGGGCTAGAAGCACTTCTCCCCCCACAATAGGCTGCCCCAAGGTGACGACTTCTAGCCCACGGCGGACTGTTTCTACTTCCGGTAATTCCGGCACAAGACACTATTTCCCTTTTTTGGGAGGAGCCACCTCTTGCAGTTCATGGAGCGCAAAATTGTTCGTATTCACACCACCAGCACTGCCGCTGTAGCCGGTGTAATTGACTTTGTCAAAGCGCACAATTACCGGATATTTGACGCCGGGGGTTTGATCCACGGAGGCGACGGTGCCCACTTCGTTGTACCAATAGGATTCAGGGCGGAGAATCTTGACTTTAGAACCACGTTGCACCATGAGTTATCGTCCTAGAAATTTCTCAACGGCTAGAGTTAAGCCTACTATGACTACTACGGCTTGTTACGCTTGCTCCACAAAATTTCACAGAGCCGCCCCTCTCTGGGAATTGCTAGGGAAAAAGGCTTATACTAGCGGGGATTCCCTTTTCGTCATCATGCTATGGCCAACACTGCTGAAGTCATCAAGCTGTCAGGGGTCTTTGGTGGCCCGCAAGCTCAGGAATTTCGTCAAAAAATCGCTGAACTAGTTCAACAAGGAACCCAAGACTTATTGCTGGATTGCGCTGAGGTCACCTTCATTGACAGTTCTGGCTTAGGTGCCCTCGTCGTTGCGCTTAAAACCGTTCGCACCGCTGGCGGGCAACTTTACCTACGCAATGTTCCTAAGCAAATGATGATGCTCCTTGAGCTGACAAGCATGGATAAGGTCTTTCAAATTGTTTCCACCCTTTAATTTCCATTTAGTCAGCTTTCCCCAAGGGAAGCAAGAGCGTCCTTAATATAGCCTCTCCCTGAGCGGATTGCAACCCCCTGTTCCGAGGAATCCCTTGCAAGGGGGGGTAAATTATTTTCTACGAGGTAACTAAAAATGCTCAAACCCGCTCCCAGAGGGACTCCGGCGGATCCAACGCAAAAATCAGGGGTTTGCCCACCTGAATAGATCCGTCGGCAAAGAAAAATCCACCGCGAGAAGGCTAGTAACGCTGTTTCAAGAATGTGAAAACCGACCAAAGCCCTGTAAACCAGCTGGCAATGACGAGGCTCAAGAAAAGTCCCCCCGGCAGCATTGTCAGCCAACCGATTCCCCGCAAAAGGTAGAGAATGAGGAAGATGCTGAAGCAAGCAGCAAAAGCATAATAGGCAACGCGCACGGCAAATTGGGTAACGAAG